>JBGAKU010000277.1:0-7142 GCA_044224255.1 Geminicoccaceae bacterium | reverse complement strand
CTGCTGGCCGTGGAATGGGCGAATTTGCAGGTGGCGCTTAGGCTTGGATTCGCCGGTAAATCTATTTCGGCGATCGATGCGGCTTCGGCGCTCGGTGCATTCATTGCAATCACTGGCATTGGTGAGGCTAAAATATTGAGCGAAGCGAGAGCTGTTGCAATAGCGATAGATGATCAGAATCGTATTGCAAATATTGATGAACGTCTAAGTGATATTGCTATAATACGATCAGATGCTAAGTTGGCAGAAATTTACCTGAACGAAGCTTATGAAATCTATCTAGATTCTGGCAATCCACATGGACAGGCTAATTGTCTTGCCCGACTTGGGGAGATCGCGCGACGGCAATCAGACTATTCCATGGCGGCACGCTTTTGCCGGAAAGCTAGAAAATTGTTTCAACTTTGTGATGACGATATGGGAGTAGCAAACTGCACTGTCAATTTAGGTGAAATTGCTCTAGCGAGGAAACGACTGCTTTCCGCTCAGTGGCATTTTAATAATGCCTTCACAATTTATTCAAGTATAAAACATGAAATTGGACAGGCGCAATGCTGGTTTGCCCTAGGTGAGGTTGCCTTTTGGGAAACTGATTATGCAAAAGCAAGGGAGAGTTTTCAAATTGCGGGAAATCTATTCCGGAAACTTGGCAGCACACTAGGTCTGGCAAATTCGTTGAGGGGCTTAGCTGATATTGCACTACGCAATTCAAACCACGTACTTGCAGGAGAGCAGTATGGAACGGCCCTGCCGCTCTATCGACAGGTGGGAGACGTCTTAGGCGTGGCTAACTGTTTGAAGGGTATTGGTGACGTCAGATTGGTGAAGGGTGAGTTAGGATTGGCGCGTTCGGACTTCCTAGATGCACTTGGCCTCTATCGCCGCATCGAGAGCTACTTTGGGGCTGGTTGGACGTTAGTACGCCTTTCGCGATTGGCTACAGCAGATGAACGGATTGAATTGGTAAGGGAGGCGCGCGTTTTATGGGAGGCGATCAACCGGCCCGACCTGGTGGCAGGACTGGAGCGGGAGTTCGGGGCAGGCCGCGAGGGATGAGCGCCTGCTCTCACCACAACCGCGCGACCCCGTAGACGTCGAACAGCGCCTCGTTCGAGACCAGAGTCATCGGCTCGGTGAGCGCCTGAGTGATCAGCATGCGGTCGAACGGGTCCTTGTGGGGGTCGGGGATGGCACCGGCCTGTTGCGCATGGCGCACGGTGACTGGGAGCCCGGCAAAGCCTTCCGCCGCGATTTCTCGCGCGACGTCCGCTGCGACCGGGTCGGCGGCCGGGAGCTTGCCGATGCGGTACTTGGTCGTGATCTCCCATGCCGTCGCGGTACTGACATGGATCTGGTTGGCGGGACCGGCGACGGCGCCGCGCGCGGCCGAGGAGAGCGCCAGCTCGACCCAGTACCGTGCCCCCGGGTGTGTTCGACCTGGCCGAGCGCACTCCAGATTCCCAGGGCTATCGGCCTTGGTCCTACTCGAGGCAGAGCGTTTCCGCTCAGGTGTACCGCTCGGGGATCGGATGTTTCGGGGTCAGGATCTTCACGGCTTCATGACGATCCGCAGCGCGTGGCTGAGGTCCGCGGAGCGCGGGCCGAAGGTGGTGTAGGCCGCGATGGTGACGCCCTTGGACGGCAGGTAGGCGATCACCGGGTTCCAGCCGAAATAGCGGCCGTTCTGGGTGATCCAGCCGTTGGCGAGGATCACGCCGAGCCCGAAGTAGAGGTCCGCCTCGTTGCCGTTGCGGCCGACGTTGGTGGGAGCGATCAGCGCCCGGTAGGATTCGCGCGAGAGAAACGCCCCCGAGCCCAACAGCCGCGCCCAGCGGCCGATGTCGCGCAGAGTCGAGTTCATCCAGCCGCTCCACGACACCCAGGACGGGTTGTAATGGGTCGAATCCTCGTAGCGGCCATATTCCGAGCTGAAGGCGTGCAGCACCGGGCGCCTGATGCCGTAGCCCGTGGGCACCTCGGTCTGGTGCAGCCCGTAAGGGTCGAGGAAGGCCTGGCGGATAAGCTGGGCCAGGGGGCGGCCGGTGGCGCGCTGCAGGACCTCGCCGAGGATGACCGCGTTGGTGTGAGCATAGTGGAAGCCGGTGCCCGGCTCGAACGCCTTCGGCAGCGAGGTGCCGAGGCGGATCAGCTCGGCCGCGGTCCAGTCGATCTTGAGGAACGGGCGGTCGTCGATCGACGCGAACGGCTCGGAGTCCAGATAGTCGCCATAGCCCGAGCTGTTGAGGCCCAGCATCCGCACGGTGACCTTGCGCGCTTTCGGCAGGTCCGGCAGCCAGCGATGGATCGGCGCGTCCAGATCGAGCCGGCCGCGATCGGACAGCCAGAGCGCCAGGGCGTTGAGGTAGGTGGTCATCACCACCGCAGCCCGGAAATGCATGCCGAGCCTTGCACGCTCGCCATCGCGCGACCGGCCGAGCGCGCGGGCATAGATCTCACGCTCGCCCACCCAGACCGCGAGCATCACCGAGCGCAGATCGTAGGCGGCCTTCTGCTGACGCAACAGCCGGTCGATCTCGTCGGAGTGCCCCGCCGTCGCCTCGGCCGGCCACGCCAGGGAGACCGCAGCGGCGGAGGGCACCAGCGCCAGGGCGGTACGACGATCGAGCGTCATGCGGTCAACTCCCCCGGAGGCACTGCTGGCGGCGCGGATCTGAACCCGGGCGATGGCGTGATGTCGAGCTGATCTCTCTGGAATTTCCTGGAAGGAAGGCTGATCGCCAGGAAAGCGTGCTGCCCGGAATGATGTCGAGGGCTGCCAACATGGGACCCAACGAGCCCGACCGATTGCTGTCCCCGCCCGGCGCGCAAGGTGCCAGCCAGGTCCGGCAGGCCGAGCAGATGAGCGTCGCCAAACGCTTCGATCGAGCCTTCAGCCCGCGTCGCCGGGTGACTCGAGCTTCACGACCTCGCCGAAGGTGGCCAGCGCCGTCCGGGCCACACGCTCGTGCACGACCCGCCTGTCCACGCCGGGCGGGTCGGCCCACAGCTCCGGCATTACCGCCCGGCCGTGCGCGGTGCCCTCGGCGAGCAAGGCATAGTGGCCGACCGCGGCGCCGAGCAGCTCGAGGCTGGAGTGGGGCAGCTGCGCGTGCAGCCAGCGGGCGCCCTCATCCGGCGGCGCCTCCCGATCCGCCTCGCCGACGGCGAGCGCGACCGGCAGGTCGATGGCGCGCAGGCTCGCGGGCGTGAAGCCGCGCACGGTCGGTGCGGGAGCGCACGCCAGCACGGCCTTGACGCGTGGGTCGCGACAGGATTCGGACTGCCGCTCCCAGGACGCTCGGAGCGTGGCGCTGGTCGCAAGCAGGGTGGGCAAACGGTCGGCGAGGTCGGGGAACTCGCGTGGCCCGCGTCCGCTCGAGCGGCCTTCCGCCCAGGCCGCGAACAGGCGCATGTCGGTGACGGCACCGGCGAGACCGAGCACCGTGTGCCCGCCGAGGGAGAAGCCTGCGGCGACGACGCGATCCAAACGGAGGCGGCCGGCGAAGGGGGCCGTTGCGGCCAGCGCGTCGAGCGCCACCGTCAGGTCGCGCGACCGTTCCCACCAGCACAGAAACCCCTCGGCACAGTAGGGCTCGGAGGCGGTGTTGCCGTGGTGGTCGATGCCGAGGACGACCCAGCCGGCCGCCGCGAGCCGCCGGGCCAGCCAGCCCAGACTCGCCGCCGTGCCGCCCGTACCGTGCGAGAGGAGCACGACCGGGAACCGTTCGGTGGCAGCGATCGGCGGGGCGTCGCGCGCAAGCTCGCCGAGGAGGTACAGCGGCGCGTCGGGTGGCATGCCCACGAGGATCGCCTCGGCCGCCGGATCGGCCGGATACCAGGCGGACCAACGGATCGGGCGCGGGCCGTCGCCGGACCAGGCCGGGCGCACGGGGTCGGTGAGCATGCCCTGACGCCAGCCGACCTTGTGGAGCACGGCGCGCCTCAGCTCTTCAGGCGGTAGCCGGTGCGGAACATCCAGGAGACGACCACGAGGCAGAGGACGAAGAAGGCGAGCGTCATGGCGAGGCTGATGCCGACCGCGACGTCCGAGATGCCGTAGAAGCTCCAGCGAAAGCCGTTGATCAGGTAGACCAGAGGATTGAACAGGGTCAGCGCCCGCCAGAAGGGCGGCAGCACGTCGATCGAATAGAAGGTGCCGCCGAGGAAGGTGAGGGGGGTGACGATCAGCAGCGGGACGAAGGAGAGCTGCTCGAAGTTCTGCGCCCAGACGCCGATGATGAAGCCGAACAGCGAGAAGGTCAGCGCCGTCAGGAGCAGGAACGCGACCATCCAGAACGGGTGCTGGATGCGGATCTCGACGAAGAACGAGGCGGTGGCGAGGATGATCAGGCCGAGCAGGATCGACTTGGTCGCGGCGGCACCGACATAGGCGGCGACGATCTCGAAGGCCGACACGGGTGCGGACAGCACCTCGTAGACCGTGCCGGTGAACTTGGGGAAGAAGATGCCGATCGAAGCGTTGGAGATGCTCTGCGTGAACAAGGCGAGCATCATCAGGCCGGGCACGATGAAGGCGCCGTAGGGAACGCCGTCGACCATCGCCATGCGCGAGCCGATCGCCGCGCCGAACACGACGAAATAGAGCGATGTGGTGAGCACGGGTGCGACAACGCTCTGCCACAGGGTCCGCATGGCCCGGGCCATCTCGAACCGGTAGATGGCCAGCATGCCATAGAGGTTGAGCCTCATCCGCGCCCCCGGACCAGATCGACAAAGATGTCCTCGAGCGAGCTCTGGCGCGTGTCGAGGTCGGAGAAGCGCAGCCCGAGCTCGGCGAGGCGGCGCAGCAGGGCCGTGACACCGGTGCGCTCGCCGCTGGAATCGAAGGAATAGACGAGCTCCCGGCCGCCTTCGGCGAGCTCGACCCGCCAGTCGGCGAGGCCGTCGGGCAGGGCGGCGACCGGCTCGGTCAGCGTCAGCGAGAGCTGCTTCTTGCCGAGCTTGCGCATCAGCGCGGCCTTGTCCTCGACCAGGATCAGCTCGCCCTTGAGGATGACGCCGACCCGGTCGGCCATCTCCTCGGCTTCCTCGAGATAGTGCGTGGTCAGGATGATAGTCACACCACGCTCGCGCAGCCGGCGCACGAGCGCCCACATGTCGCGCCGCAGCTCGACGTCCACGCCGGCGGTGGGCTCGTCGAGGAACAGGATGTCCGGCTCGTGCGAGAGCGCTTTGGCGATCAGCACGCGCCGCTTCATCCCGCCCGAGAGGGTGACGATCTTGGCGTCGCGCTTCTCCCACAAGGACAGGTCGCGCAGAATCCGCTCGATCACCGCCTTGTCCGGCGGCTTGCCGAACAGGCCGCGGGTGAAGCTCACCGTCGCCCAGACGGTCTCGAACGCCCCCGCGGTGAGCTCCTGCGGCACCAGCCCGATCATGCTGCGCGCCGCCCGGTAGTCGCGCGCGATGTCATGGCCGCCGACCAGGACCGTGCCCGAGGTCGCGCGCACCGTGCCGCACACGATGCCGATCAGCGTGGTCTTGCCGGCGCCATTGGGGCCGAGGAGCGCGAAGATCTCGCCCCTGGCGATGTCCAGATCGACCGCCCGGAGCGCCTGGAGACCGGAATCGTAGGTCTTGGAGAGTTTGCGGATCGTGATGATTGACGACATGGGCTATCCGTGCGGCGGCCCGTCGCCGCGGGCCGGACGGTGCACAAATGCGTCCGCCTGATCAAGGCCGGAGGTGGGGATGGCGGGCGAGGCAGGCATCGGGCTGCTGTTCGGCAAGGGGCTGGTTCTCGGCCTGTCGATCGCGGCGCCGGTCGGGCCGATGGCGCTCTTGTGCCTGCGCACCACGCTTGCCTACGGCTTCGCGCCAGGGCTGATGGGCGGCCTCGGCGTGGCGGCGGGCGACGCTTTCTATGCCAGCATCGCGGCGTTCGGGCTCCAGGCGGCGGCCGTTCTGCTGACCGGCCAGTCCCTGTGGCTCGGGCTGATGGGCGGACTCTATCTCGTCTGGTTCGGGATCGCCACCATGCGCCAGCCGCTCCCGCAGACGGCGGCTGGCGAGGGGACGCGCCAGGGCCTGCGGACCTTCGTGACCACCTTCCTGCTCACCCTCGCCAACCCGCCGACGGTCATGATCTTCGCCGCCATGTTCGCGAGCCTGGGCCTGGTCGAGGCCCAGGCGGGCACGGCAACCGCGCTCGCCGTCGTGGCGGGCGTGACGCTGGGCTCGGCCGGCTGGTGGGTACTGTTCGCGGCCGTGGTCGACCGGATGCGCGGCCGCCTGCACGGGCCTTTGTTCCTCTGGGTCAACCGCATCTCGGGTGCCGCCCTGGCCGGCTTCGGCCTGTGGGCGCTGCTGCGGGCGATGCGGACGCTGGTATAGCCGGCGCTCAGATCGCCACCGCACTGGGATCCAGCCGCATGCTGCGCAGGAAGCGGCGCAGCAGGGCCGGGTCGGCGTTGCCCTCGGTCATGGCGACGAAATCGGCATAGCTCACATCGCCGCGCACGATCGCCGCAACCAGGCGGGCGCAGTACGCATCCGGCACCTCGGCCGTGTCGACGTCGAGCATGGCCCCCATCAGCGCCCGCTCGTCCTCGGGCTTGGTCAGGACGGCCGCACGGCATTGCGCCTGGACCGCGTCGCGCGCGCCCGAGCTGGCCGCTACGGCGTCGCGCAGGTCCTCGAACTCTGACCGGGTCGGCGCCGGAGCCGGCGCCGTGGCGCAGCCGGTGAGAAGAAGGCCGCTCACGGCCATACCGATCCACCGCTGCTGCGCCATCGCCCGGCACCTCCGGCCGTTCGTCGCGGGTGCTAGAGCAGACCGTCCTCGACCATCGCCTCGGCGATCTGGACCGTGTTCAAGGCAGCACCCTTGCGCAGATTGTCCGAGACCACCCACAGGTTCAGGCCGTGACGCACGGTCGGGTCCTTGCGCACCCGGGAGACGAACACCGCATACTCGCCGACGCACTCGGCCGGCGTGATGAACTCCTCGCCGCCGTCGACCAGGACCACGCCCTCGGCCTCGCGCAGCGCCTCGCGCGCCTCGTCGGCGCTGAGCGCGGATTCGAACTCGACATTGATCGCCTCGGCATGGCCGACGAATACCGGCACGCGCACGCAGGTGGCGGTAAGGTCGATCTTGGGGTCGAGGATCTTCCGGGTCT
>JBGAKU010000276.1:0-7024 GCA_044224255.1 Geminicoccaceae bacterium | reverse complement strand
ACGACCAGCAGCGGCCCGAGATCGGCGCGCGCCGGCCGCGCCGGCCGCAGGAGCGCAAGGAGCGTGGCCCCGAGCAGGGCCGCGATCACGGCCCGCGCCGAGGTCAGGAACCAGGGCGAGAAGCCGCCGACGGCGACCCGCGTCGCCGGCAGGGAGCCGCTGAAGATGATCACGCCGAGCAGCCCACTGCCCCAGCCAGCGCCGGTCCGTTCCATGTCCCCTCGCTTTCCAGCCGGACTTCTAGGCGCTGCGGGCCGGCCGGGACAGGAACAGGTACCCGACAATCCCATCGAGCTGTATGGTTACAAATGTCGATACGGCTGCGAGGGAGAGCGGCAATGAGCGAGGCGATGCCGACGCGCACCGGGGCGGTGATGTCGGCCATCCGACGCCAGGTCGCGGCGCGGGCCCTGGGTCCGGGCGACCGCCTGCCGTCGATCCGCCGTCTCGCCGGCCAGATGGGCGTCTCGCCCTCGACGGTGGTCGAGGCCTATGATCGCCTCGCCGCCGAGGGCCTGATCCGGGCCCGGCGCGGTGCCGGCTTCTACGTCACCGGCGGCTCCTCCCTGCCGCCGCTCACCTTGGCGGCGACGGAGCCGGTGCGCGCACGGGCGGTCGATCCGTTCTGGGTGTCCCGGCAGTCGCTCGACGCCGATGCGGCGACGCTCAAGCCCGGCTGCGGCTGGCTGCCCGACGACTGGCTGCCGGGCGAGGCGCTGCGGCGCGCTGCGCGTGGCCTCGCGCGCGCCGAGGCCGCGGTGCTGGTCGGCTATGGCGGCACGCGCGGCGCGCCCACCCTGCGCCGGCTGCTCCTGCGCCGCTTCGCCGAGGAAGGGCTCGATCTCGCCCCGGAGCAGCTCCTGCTGACCGCATCGGGCACGCAGGCGATCGATCTCGTCTGCCGCTTCCTGCTCCGGCCGGGCGACACGGTCCTGCTGGACGATCCCTGCTACTTCAACTTCCAGGCCCTGCTACCCCTGCTACTTCAACTTCCAGGCCCTGCTGCGGGCCCATCAGGCGCAGGTGGTCGGCGTGCCCTACACGCCGACCGGGCCCGACCTGCCGCGGTTCGAGGCGGCGCTGGCCGCGCATCGCCCGCGCCTCTACCTCACCAACTCGGCACTCCACAACCCGACCGGCGCCACGCTCTCGCCGCGGACCGCCCACCGGCTCCTGAACGCGGCCGCCGCGCACGACCTCACCATCGTCGAGGACGACATCTTCGCCGATCTGGAGCCCGAGCCCTCGCCACGGCTCGCGGCGCTCGACGGCCTCGGCCGCGTGATCCGGATCGGCAGCTTCTCCAAGACCCTGTCCGCCTCGATCCGCTGCGGCTATGTCGCCGCCCGCGCCGACTGGATCGAGGCGCTGGTCGATCTCCAGGTCGCGACCAGCTTCGGCGGGCCGAGCCCGATCGCGGCCGAGCTGGTCACCCGCACCCTCGGCGACGGCAGCTACCGCAAGCATCTCGACGGCCTGCGCCGCCGCCTGGCCAGAGCGCGCCGCGAGGCCAGTGCCCGGCTGGCACTCCTCGGCATCCGGCCGTGGCTCGCGCCGCGCGGCGGCTTTTATCTCTGGTGCCGCCTGCCCGAGGGTCGCGACGCCGCGCAGGTCGCCCGCACCGCCCTGCAGGACAACCTCGTCCTGGCCCCCGGCAACGTCTTCAGCCCCTCGCAGTCGGCGGCCGAGTTCATGCGCTTCAATGTGGCCCAGATGACCGGCCCGCAGGTCTTTGAAGCACTCGCACGAGCGCTGGCCGAACAGGCGCAGTAGCGAGGGGGTGGCGATCGCCCGAGCTAGAGCGTTTTTGCGCTGACCGGAATCTGTCCCTGATTGATAATGGCTCAGCTCAAGTTCACGTAAACGGCCGCATCGTCTGCTTCGGCACGCAGGAGGTGTCCGGAGCGTTCGGGTGGGCGAGGAACGAGGCGACCACCTCCTGGGCGCATTGCGAGCGTGGCGTGACGCCGTGGCCAACGCCCAGGATCTGGATCACGGTCGCGTTTTGCAGGTCTTGGGCCGCCAGCTTCGACCACCGGACGGAGGTTACGCTGTCGAACGTGCCGGAGACCAGCAGGGTCGGGATGTCGGCACGGGGCGGGCGGTGGGAGCCGGACGGAACCCGCCAGACCTGGGCGCAGTCTTCAATGACATACGCAAACGAGCCCACCAATTGGCGCTGAATCGAGGCCGGGAAGGCGGGGAAGGCACGTCGCCCGACGGGCTCATCGCGTCCGAACGCGTTGTAGTCGCTGCAGACGGCGCCAAACGAAAGCCCGTAGCCGATGACGGGCTCGGTGACCACCGACGCGGCCGCCCGGTCCTTCGCCACGGACTCGAGCTGGCCCGCGGCCAGCTGACGGATCTGCTCCGGCACCTGCCGCAACAAGGGAGTGCTGAAGGTCTTCTTCCGCAGCCAGTCGATGAGCGCCCCGCCATCCAGCACGACCTTGGTGGCCTTGCCCTGAGGGTTGGCCACGACCACCGTCCGCGGCCTCGCCTCGAATGTGCGCACAAGTCGAGTGAAGGTAGCCTTGAGGTGAGGTGCTTTCTCGCGGCAGTCGGGCTGCGCCGCACAGGCCTCGAACAGATTGTCGAAACCTTCCCGCAAGGTATCCCAGAATCGAGGCAGCGTGACCGTTCTGATCGGCACGGTCGAATCCAGGATCACGCTGCGGATGCCTTCGGGATGATCGCGCATCAGCGTCTGGGCCAGATAGGTGCCGTAGGACAGGCCGAAGACGTTATAGCGGTTGTACCCGAGCACCCGGCGCAGGTCCGCAAAGTCGGCGGCGTTCTCGCGCGAGTTGTAGGCGCTCAGATCGACGCCCTTGGCGAGGACCTCGTGACGGCAGCGGCGGGTGGCGGCCAAGTGGGCGCGCTTGGTCGACTCCGAGTAGAATCTGAGCCCTATCAGCCGCCGATCGAAGGCGTCCGCGGACTCGCAGGTCAAAGCCGGCTTCGAGAGGAAGGTCCCGCGCTGGTTCATCACGATCAGATCGTGGTGCCGGTTCAAGCCGGAGCCGATGAGAAACGGGATTTCCCCGATGCCGATTCCCCCGGGCCCGCTGGCCAGATGAACCACCGGTTCGACATTGGGGCGTGGTGATGCCGCCGGAAGGATCGCCACGATCAGGCGGATGGTGCGGCTGGCGGGCCGGGCGCGGTTCTCGCGTACGACGAGATAGCCACAGCGGGCCCGCGCCAGCTCCGGCACTGGAAAATCAGGGCAGGGTGCCCGCTCGAATCGCGGCACCTCGGCCGATGCCGCCGCCGCGATCGGGGACATTCCGACGGCCAGCGCCGCCAAGGCGAATGCAGGGCACAGTCGACGGAGAAGAAGACCTTGGCACCGCATAATATTCCTCCCAACTGCCCCGACCCGGGATTCTTCGGATTACTTGCCCCGAGGGTCGATCCTGCGCCGTTGCGGTGCATGCGGCAAGCCTCCCGGGCCCGCGCACGCGACATGGCGGCGAGGCCTGCCGCATCGGCCAGCCCTCCACCCTGCTCAGGGCAGCATCGCGCCATCTTGCGCGATGTCGATTGTCTTCGATGAGAATCACATTCTATCATAATAGCATGGACATGCTGGTGCGGTCGTAGCCGGCACGGAGCTCGCGAGGAGGGAACCGATGGCGCTCGTCAAGGTCGTCCGCCAGGGCGCGGTCACCCTGCCGGCCGAGGCCCGCAAGGCGTTGCGCATCAAGGAAGGGGACTATCTCGAGGCCGAGGTGGTCGAGGGCGAGCTCCGCCTGAGGCCCGTCGCGGTGGTCGACCGTAGGGCGGCATGGCGGCGGGTGATGGCCATTGTCGAGAAGGACAAGTGGCAGGGGCCGGATCCGCGCCCCGGTCCCGACGAGGAGGAGCAGTGGATCCATGATGCCGTGAGGGAGTTCCGCGACCGCGATGCGTAGAGCGGTCCTGGACAGCTCGGTTCTGATCAGCGCCTTTCTTACCCCGCGAGGCACCGCCGCTGAGGTTCTCCGCGCGGTTGATCGCGGTGAGGCTGCGCTTTGCCTGTCTGCTGAGATCCTCGCCGAGACCGCCGCGGCGCTCGTCCGAAATCGCAAGCTCGCCGCCCGCTACGGCTACACCCCTGCTGAGGTGAGACAGTTCTGCGACGACCTCGCCGGCTCGGTTGAGATGGTGACCGGTCTGCCGACCCTGCAGGCCGTCCCCAACGACCCGAAGGACGACATGGTGGTGGCGACCGCGGTTGCCGCCAAGGCCGGGTTCCTCGTCACCGGCGACCGGAAGCACCTGCTGGCCCTCGGCAGCAATCAGGGCATCCGGATCGCCACTCCGCGGGAGTTCCTCCTGCTTCTCGGGTGATCGGATCAGGGAGCGAGGGCGGGTAGATCATCACGCGGCGAGGCTCAAGGCCTTTCCGTCGTGGAAGTGGTCGGCTCCCCTTCCAGCCGCTCGGCCAGCAGCGGGGGCTTCGCGCACGCCATCGTTCGAGCCTGCCGCGGCCGGGGCAGGCGAGAGCGTCGACCGGTCGGCGCATTCGGACTTTCGCGACTGGAGACCAACATACTCGAGCACATAGTCCTTGCGCTTCGGCCTTTTGACCCGCGCGACGGCGGTCTATGCCTTGGCTGGGCAGACCCCGCCGGCTGCGGCGACGATGGGAATGGGCGAGCGAGTGTCGTTGGTGCTTGGGGTCGAGGCTGCGACCAGTATCGGGAGCAGGCGAATGTCGAACGGTCCGGCCACTGCTCGTCGCAGCATCGCTCACGGTCCCCGATTCGGGCCAGGACGCCTGAGGATGGTGCTCGCTGCGGGAACGCGATGGGCTCGACACTTGCTCCCCGCATCCCCGAGTCCAAAGGCGCCTCGAAGTCGTCCGGCGGCAGCCACTGCCTTCGCAGGAAGATTCTGCGCGATCGGCGCGATTGGAACAGGCGTGGCGCTTCCGGTGGTGTGTATCGGCGAGGAAGCGAAAACGGGGAGTTCGCATTTTCGCTTTGAGGACTTCAGATCAAAAGATTTGGAGATAGGAGCTGAGCAAGCTAGAGAAGCATTAGAAAGTATGTTTCCGCTGGGTTCAGTTGTCGATGAGGTAAATGAATTTCTGCTGAAGTTAGGAGCTGACTGTTATCCTAGCTTAGAAAGGCCAGAGGGGATTGTCTGCCGCTATGGGCACACCAGGTGGATCACGGCGAGATTTCCACCATTTCCAGTCTTGCAGGAATGGATAACCGTCATAGGCTTCGATAGCCAGGATCGGCTGGTTACTGCGTACAAAGTGGAGACCTTTCTGACCGGTCCCTAGATCGCGGACGCGACGAGCACAAAAGGCGGAAAGGGACGAAGCTGGAAGGTATCGAAACCAGGTACAAACGGGTCACCGTGAGTAGGTCGGGCCGCACCACCGGCGGTGGCCCGCCAGACGCCCAGATTTCTTCAACGTTCTTGAGGTGTACCCGCGGGAGGCTGCTGCACAAGACGATCTTGCGATCGGCACGGCGTCATACCATGCTTCGATTCTGCGGATCGTACCGGAGGTGTGGTCGATGCTCGCCCGAGCACCGTACGCGGCCCACGACTCGGATTGGGAGGGTTGAGGATAGTGCTCGCGGCCGGAGCGCCACGGGCTCGACACCCGCTCCCGGCATCGCCGAGCCCGAAGCGGCCTCGGTGTAGTCGGGCGATAGCTGGTTACTTCGCACGAAAAGTCTGCATAGTCGGCGTGATTATGGGAGGTCCGGTAATTCCGGTCGCCGCATGTATAAACGAGGGATCAGAAATGGCCAGCGCAGGTTTCCACTTCGAGGATCTCGAGTCCGGCAACTTGGAGTTGGATGCTGAACAGGCCAAGGAGGCACTCGAAGGAATTTGTCCGATAGGTTCTGAGGTGGGGAAAGTAGTCGAATATATGTCGCCTCTTGGAACCAGGTGCGATAAATATCCAAAATATCCAGAGACGATATATTGCAATTACGGACATGTCATATGGATAACGGCAAGATTTCCGCCGTTTCCTGTTCTTAAGGAGTGGATTGCTGCTGTTACCTACGATGTCCAGACTGAACGAGTCGTGAAATATGAGGTCACGGTCGGACTGACTGGCTCTTAGGCTGACCGACCGGTTGGAAGGCCAGCTCGGCAGCGACGCCTACCTTCTCAACCACGGCGATGGGTGTGACGCGAGCTACGATTTGGGGCTGGCCTGCTCGCCACGCTGCTCCACCTTTCGACCTCACGCCGCCCGTGCCGGCGCCCGTCCCTCGCCGAAATAGTCGACGATCGCGGCTTCCAGCTGGTCGACCAGAGGCGACGGCTCCGGGCTCGCGCGCAGGAGCACGATGCCGGCCTCGCCGAGCGGCGGGAAGCCGTCGCGGGCGTCCAGGATGCGCTGGCCGGGGCGCACGCTGTTGCGCAGCATCACGCTCACCGCGAGGCCGGCGTCGATCGCGGCGTGGACCCCGGCGAAGCTGACGCTGGTGTAGGCGATGCGGTAGGCGCGGCCGGCGCCGGCCAGCGCCTCCACGGCGGCGCGGCGGAACGGGCAGCCGGGCTCGAAGATCGCGAGCGGCAGGGGGTCGAGCATGTGCGCCCGATGACCGGCCGAGGCGACCCAGACCAGCCGCTCGCGCAAGAGCAGGGTGCCGCCCTGCTCGCCGCTGCCCTGGGTGATCAGCGCCAGATCGACCGCGCGCTCGCCGAGCTGGCGTACCAGCTCCACCGAGGGCTGGCAGACGAAGGTGAGATGGACCCGGGGGTGGCTCTCGCCGAACCGGGCGAGGCTGTGCGGCAGGAAGGTGCTGGCATAGTCGTCGGGTGCCCCCAGCGTCACCACGCCCTCGAGCTGCTCCCGGTCGAACGCCGCCAGCGCGTCCCGGTGCGCCTGCAGGATCCGGCGGGCATGCGGCAGCAGGAGCTCGCCGCCGTGGCTGAGCCGCACCGTCCGCCCCTCGCGCAGGAACAGCTCGGCCCCCAGCTGCTCCTCCAGCCGCCGGATCTGCATGCTCACCGCCGACTGGGTGCGGTGGACCCGCTGTGCCGCGGCGGTGAAGCC
>JBGAKU010000009.1:0-46292 GCA_044224255.1 Geminicoccaceae bacterium | reverse complement strand
TGAGACGATGGTGAACGGGTAGTCGCCACGGTTCTCGGCGAGCGTGCCGGAGGAGCCGCCGAACACGGCCAGGTTCAAGGTCCGGTCGCCCGCCGCGGCGCGTGCCGCGATCTTCAGCGCCTCGCGCCGTTCGGGATCGAGGGAGGCGTCGATCTCGGCACTTCCGACCCGGCGCTCGATCTGCGGCAGCTGGAGGCTGGAGACGGTGCCCTTCAGCGTCAGGGTGCTGCGGGTAAGAATGTCGAGCGGCTGGGTGCCGCGCACCGTGCCGGCGAGCCTGCCGTCGAGCCGGCCCGCGACGCCCTCGACGCGGGCGATCGCCGCCAGATCGACCTTCTTCACCGCGAGATCGACCTGCGCCGCGAAATCCCGATCGAACGGCCCCGCGGTCACCCGGCCGCCGACCTCGCCCTGTGGCAGGGCGAGCTGCAGGGGCTCGACGCGCAGCCGGCCATCCGCGAGCTCGGCCGTGCCCGTGAAGCTGCCGAGGCGCGCCTGCGGGACGGCGAGATCAGCACCTGCCCCCTCGAAGTGCAGCCGGCTGGCGGCGAGGCTCTCCGCCGGAGGCGCCAGAAGCAGCGAGCCCTCTAGCTTGGCGTCGATCCTGCCGCCATAGCCCGCACCCGCCAGACCGCCGACGTCGACCCCGGCCGCCTTTAGCCGCGGGTTCAGCGTGAGCCGGTCGGCCGACAGCGGCCCGGTCGCGATCTCGCCGGTCAACGGACCGCCGGGAAGCCCGATCCGCAGCGGCGCCGCGGTGAGCTTCTCTTCCTCCAGGGTCAGGGTGACGGCCGAATCGGTGAGCGCCGGGCCTTGTGGCAGCTTGATCTTACCCGCCTCGATCGCGACGCGGCCCGAATAGCCGGCAATGGGGCGCAACGGATTGCCCCAATTCGGTGGTGCTCGCGAACTGGCATCGGTGGGCTGCAGGGCGGCGAGGTCCAGCACCTCCGACCGCAGATTCCCCTCGAGCCTTGGCCGGGCTTGGCCGAGGTCCAGGCGAAGCTGGCCGGTCAGGTCGGACTCGCCCAGGCGCGCCTGGATGGCTTCCAGCCCATAAACGCGCTGATTGCCGGTCACGCGGGCCGAGGCTTTCAGGGGCGGCAGCGGCGCGGGCGCGGCCTGCCCGAGCAGGACAAGGATGGCCGCGGGCTGCTCGGCCGTGGCGCGCACGCTGAGCCCGATGCCGTCCAGGGCCGCGGGGTCGCGGATCTCACCATCGATGGAGACTTCGGCATCGAGGGCCGACAGCGAGCCGTCGACCCGGACGGGGCCGGATCCGGTGAGCGTCTCACGGAGGCCAGCAAGGCGCAGCGAGGCACGGAGCGGCTTGCCACCGACGTTCCCGGTCGCGTCACCGGCGATGTCGCGATCACTACCGGCAAGGGTCGCGTGGACATCGATATTCCTGGCCGCATCCTTGAAGCTGGCCTGGCCGGCATCGAGCGCCAACCGGCCCAGCTCGACCTTCGGGAGCGGGCCCGATTTTCCGCCGCCGTTGCCCGACGGCCAGCTCGCGCGGCCCTCGGCGTCCCGCTCCAGCGCCAGCACGGGCTGCTCGACGACGAGCTCGGGAATGCGCAGAGCGCGGTCGCGGAGATAGGCGAGAACGTCGAAACCGACGCGCAGATGCTCGAGGGAGAGCAGATTGTCCGCCTCGGCCCAGTCGGGTGCCGCGATACGCAGGCCCCGAAGGTCGATCGTGGTCTCGCGGCCGAGCTCGATCGCCAGCGGGCCCTCGATGCGCACCTCGCGGCCGAGCTTCGCGCTCGCGACACGCTCGATCATCGGCTTCAGCGAGTTGGGGAACCAGGTGATCCAGGCCGCCGCGCCGCCGACAAGGACCACCATGAGCAGGAGCAATCCGAGCGCGGCCAAGCCCATGCGACGCAGCATCATCGCAATCTGCCCTGCCGGTTATCGTGCCCGAGTGCAACGCGGCGTGCTCGGGCGTGGTTCCAGCGAGGTCAGCCGTGGGCGAGCTCCAGCGCCACCCCATGCGCCTCGCCCGACGGAACGAGAACGGCACCGCTCGGGTCGCGCCGGAACGGCACGCCCTGCAGACGCAGGAAAGCTGCGGCGCGGTCGGGGTCGGCGACCGTCACGGTCATGGCGATCAGGCGCGGCTGAAACGGCCCTTCCGGTACCTCCGCCAGCGGATGCATGAGCGCCGCATCCTCGGGGGGCGCCAGCAGGATCACACCGTGGCCGGTGTGGGCTGCGATCACATTGTCGGTCTTGGTGATCGCCGCCGAGCCGAACAGCCGCTGCAGCGCGGCGGCGACGGGCGCCGTATCGCCCGCACAGATCGTGCAGGCGCGGATCGCCAAGGCGCCGTTTGGATGGGCGAGCCAGGCGGGCCGGCGCATCGGCTCAGGTGTCAGATGCTCGAGCGCGAACATGCCAACGCCCGCGGTCGCGCTGCGCGGCAGCATCACGTTGCGGAACCGCAGCTCGACCGCGGCGCCGTCGGCCTCCAGCAGGCGGCCGAGTGCCTGCGGCGGCGCAGGCTCCAAGCCCGCCGTCAGCCAGGCCGCGTGCGTCGCCCCGAGATCCGCGCTGCCGAACGCCAGGCCTAAAAGCCCCTCCCGCTCGGCGAGGAGCCGGTCGAGATCGTTGGTGAACTGGCTCGGATCGACGATGCCCAGAAGCTCGACATAGTCGTGCGGGAACATGATGCAGTAGTTGGCGGTGCCCCAGCCGACATGCCGCCCACGCGGGGTCGAGTTGAAGCCGAGCCGCGCATACTGGGCGCGGGCCGCCTCGAGGTCACGGACGCCGATGATGACGTGGTCGAGACCGGTCAGCCCATGATCCAAGTCGCTGCTCCTCGTCAGGCACCTCATGCTGCGCTGAAGCTCCGACGGCGCAAGGGGTTGCGCCGGCTCACGCTCCTGATGCGGTGCTAGAGGCGCTTGATGAGGCTCTGGATACGGTTGTGCCGCTTGGCGCATTCCGCCCCGGACGGCGCCTCGTCCGCGCGCTGCACGAGCACGGCGACCAGATGCTGCACGAGCACACCGATTTGATCGTCGTCGAGGCGCTCGGCCGCGAGCGCCGTGACCTTCTGCACGAAAACCCTCTGATCAATAGTAGGGGCGGCCGCGGCCGCCATTGTGGCTGCTGACATGGTACACCACGAGGAAACACGCACGATGGCGAGGCTGAGGCTGTTCGGCACAAACTGCCTCGAAATGGCCCGCACTGCAACCGGTAGAACGAGCCGGGACGTACTCGCCGTCGCGTTGTAGCCTAACCGGTAAAGGCCTGCAGGCCGGTCTGCGCCCGCCCGAGGATCAGGGCGTGGATGTCGTGCGTGCCCTCGTAGGTGTTGACGGCCTCGAGGTTCAGCACGTGGCGGATGACATGGTACTCGTCGGAGATGCCGTTGCCGCCGTGCATGTCGCGCGCGGCGCGAGCAATGTCCAATGCCTTGCCACAACTGTTGCGCTTGATGAGCGAGATCATCTCCGGCGCCGCGCGCCCCTCGTCCATCAGCCGCCCGACTCGCAAGCACGCCTGCAGGCCGAGCGCGATCTCGGTCTGCATGTCGGCGAGCTTCTTCTGGATGAGCTGGTTGGCGGCGAGCGGCCGGCCGAACTGTCTGCGCTCCAAGGTATAGGTGCGTGCGGCGTGCCAGCAGAACTCCGCGGCACCGAGGGCACCCCAGGCGATGCCGTAGCGGGCCCGGTTGAGGCAGCCGAACGGCCCCTTGAGGCCCTTCACGTTCGGCAGGAGATTCTCCTCCGGTACGAGCACGCCGTCCATCACGATCTCGCCGGTGATCGAGGCGCGCAGCGAGAACTTGCCCTCGATCTTGGGTGCGCCCAGCCCCTTCATCCCCTTCTCCAGGATGAAGCCCCGGATCTCGCCCTCGTCGTTCTTCGCCCAGACCACGAACACGTCGGCGATCGGGCTGTTCGTGATCCACATCTTGGCGCCGTTGAGCAGCCAGCCGCCGTCGACCTTGCGCGCGCGGGTCGCCATGCCGCCCGGATCGGAGCCGAAGTCGGGCTCGGTCAGGCCGAAGCAGCCGACCCATTCGCCGGTCGCGAGCTTGGGCAGGTATTTCCGGCGCTGGGCATCGTCGCCGTACGCGTTGATCGGATGCATCACGAGCGAGGACTGCACGCTCATGGCCGAGCGGTAACCGCTGTCGATCCGCTCGACCTCCCGCGCCACCAGGCCGTAGGCGACGTAGGAGGCGCCGGCCCCGCCATACTCCTCGGGAATGGTCGAGCCGAGGAAGCCGAGCTCGCCCAGCTCGCTCATGATCTCGCGGTCGAAGATCTCGTTGCGGAAGGCGTCGCGCACGCGCGGCAGCAGGCGCGACTGGCAATAGTCGTGCGCGGCCTGCTGGATCATCCTTTCTTCCTCGTCGAGCTGTTCGGCGAGGAGGAACGGATCGAGCCAATCGAACGCGGCGAGACTCGCCGACGCGGAGCCGGTCGCGTGCGTCTTGGCCATGGCGGACATGGTGGTCTCCCTGCAATCGCGGCGGCGGCCTCGACGAGCCGGCCACCGAAGGGGCAGATATAGACAGCCGCGCCGGCGGCGCCACCCCTCTGCTGCGGCGTGCGAGCGTGTCGGCAGCGGTTGCGCCTCGATCTGCCGGTGCCGGCGGCGGCTGGCCTCGATCTTCCCGGCGAGGCCGGATGGAGGGCTGCATGAGCTGAGGTCTCGGGGCGCAAGAAGCGGGTCGGCGCCACGGCCTCGGCTGGTTAGAAGTTCGGGCTAGACGATCCGGAGATCAGAGATGGATCAGGCACAGCTCGACACCGAGCGCGACTATGACCGAGTCGAGCGGGCGATCCGCTTCATTGCCGCCAATCGGCTCGACCAGCCTTCGCTGGACGAGGTTGCCGGCGCCATGGGCCTGAGCCCGTTCCATGCCCAGCGCCTGTTCACGAGATGGGCGGGCGTGAGCCCCAAGCGGCTCCTCGGCCTGCTGACGCTGGAGCACGCGAAGTCGCTGCTCCGCGGCGAGGAGAGCGTGCTCGGTGCCGCCTACGAGGTGGGCCTGTCCGGCAGCTCGCGGCTGCACGATCTGTTCGTGAGCCTCGAGGCGATCACGCCCGGCGAGTACAAGGCGATGGGCGGGGGCCTCGTGCTGCGTTGGGGCGTCCACGATACGCCGTTCGGGCCGGCGCTCCTGGTAGCCAGCGAGCGCGGTCTGGTGCGGCTGGATTTCCTCGATGGGCGCGGGCCCGACGAGGCGCTGGCCGAGGCACGCGCCGACTGGCCGCTGAGCGAGCTCGTCGAGGACAGCCGGGCGACGCTGCCGCACGCTGAGGCCGCCTTCGCCGCAGACGGCGAGCGCTCGCCCCTGCGGCTGTTCGCCAAGGGCACGCCGTTCCAGATCCAGGTCTGGCGCGCGCTGCTCAAGGTGCCGCGTGGCTCGACCGTCGCCTACGGCCACCTTGCGGCCGAGCTCGGGCTGCCGGGCGCGTCCCGGGCCGTCGGGCGGGCCTGCAGCGCCAATCGAATCGGCGTCCTGATCCCCTGCCACCGCGTGATCCGCGAGACGGGCGCGCTCGGCGGCTATCGGTGGAGCATCGAGCGCAAGCAGGCGGTGCTCGCCTGGGAGACCGCGCGGCGCTGGCAGGAGGAGGCCATGCCGCTAGCGGGATGAGCCGTCCAGCCGGTGGTAGCTCCGGTCGTGATAGACGAGGGCGCCGGCATGCGCGTCGTCGCGCACGGTGTCGACCTCACCGATCATGATGGAATGGGTCCCCGTCGGGACGGCGTCGACGAGCCGGCATTCCAGCACCGCCGCGGCGTCGGCGAGCACCGGCATCCCGGAGCTGCCGGCGATCCAGAGACCGAGCCCGAACCGCCCCGGGCCATGGCTGTCGTCCCGCCCACCGAAGTGGTCGGCCAGCGCTTGCTGCCCCGGGCCCAGCAGGTTCACGGCAAAGCGGCGCGAGGACAGGATCAGATCGTGCGCGTCGGCCCTGCGGTGGATGCAGGCGAGGAGCCGGGGCGGCTCCGCGGTCAGCGAGCAAAGGGAGGTCGCGGTGAGGCCGGCGCGCACGTCGCCATGCCGGGTCGTGATGATCGCCACACCGGCGGCGAGCCGGCGCATGCCGGCGAGGAAGTCCGCGGTGGCAACGTGCAAGGGGCAGCTCCAGGGTGGTGCGGGCTTCGCGGCCCGACCCCGGGAGGGATCACCTAGTAGGCGTTCGGGTGCGAGAAACCGACGAGCAACGTGCGGAAGATAATGCGCAGGTCGAGGAGAATCGACCAGTTCTCGATATAATGCAGATCATAGCGCACCCGTTCCTGCATCCGCGCCAGCGTCTCCGCCTCGCCGCGCAGGCCGTGGATCTGCGCCCAGCCGGTGATGCCGGGCTTGACCCGATGGCGGGCGAGATAGCCGTCGATCAGGCTGGCGAAGCGCTCATTGTGCGCTACGGCGTGCGGGCGCGGGCCCACGATCGACATGTGCCCGAGCAGGACGTTGAGGAACTGCGGCAGCTCGTCGAGGCTGGTCCGGCGCAGCACTCGGCCGATCGGCGTGACGCGCGGATCGTCACGGCGAGTCGTCGCGAGCCCGCTGTCCGCGTCGACGCGCATGGTGCGGAACTTCAGGACCTCGATGGCTTGGTTGTCGAAGCCGTAGCGGCGCTGGCGATAGAGCACCGGTCCCGGCGAGGTGAGGCGGATCGCGGTGGCGATCACCAGCATCACCGGCGCCGCCAGGACCAGCACGATGGCGGCGATCAGGTGGTCCTCGACCCACTTCGCCAGACGCGACCAGCCCGCCAGCGGGCGATCGAACACCCGCAGCAGAGGCAGGCCGGCCAGCTCGGTCACGCCGTGGCCGTCCAGCCCGAGATCCGGCAGGTCCGGGCTCAGCCGGACGTCGATCGGGAGATGGCGCAGCTTCTCGAAGCAGTCGAGCCGGCGCGACGCCGCGTGCTGCGGCAGGGTGATCACGATCTGATCGACCGGCTCCAGGCGGACGAGGCGGGCGAGGTCGTCGAGCGTGCCGCGCACGGCGCAGCCCTCGACCTCGGCGGGCACGCGGCTGCGCCGGTCGTCGAACAGGCCGGCGATGACGATGCCGGGATCCTGCTGGCGGACCTTCTGGATGAAATGCGCCG
This sequence comes from Geminicoccaceae bacterium, assembly GCA_044224255.1. Taxonomy (GTDB): domain Bacteria; phylum Pseudomonadota; class Alphaproteobacteria; order Geminicoccales; family Geminicoccaceae; genus Benzoatithermus. The sequence goes on along the minus strand of JBGAKU010000009.1, from coordinate 39,186 downwards.
CCTGCGGCCCGGCGCCGACCAGGAAAATCCTCGTCGCCAGCCAGCCGGTGCTGCGGCCGTGGGCAACCAGGAGTGCCGCACCTCCGTGCAGCAGCGCCAACACCGGCAGTGCGGTGCCGCCCCAGAGCAGGAAGAACTCGATCGGCAGCTGGTGGAGGCTGCCGGTCAGGAGCGCGAACAGGAGCAGGAGCAGCTGCAGCGCGATCCAGGCGCTCCAGGCCATGGCGACCTGGCGGGTCGCGCGGGCGAGGCGGCGCGGCCGATAGAGCTCTGCGGCGGCGAACAGGTCGAGGCCGATCAGGGTCGCGCAGGCGGTGGCGAACCAAAACAGGGCGCCGCTCGCGCCGGCCTGCGGCACGAGCTCGCGGGCGATGCACGCCGTGGCCACGATCGCGAGCCCGTCGGCCAGCTGAAGCACGGCCCGTATCCGGGCAGGCGAGATGCGCAGGTGCATCCGCTGTCCGGCAGAGGTCACGCCGACTGGTGGACGCCCGAGCATGCGCTCGCAGTCTGGTGGTTTTACCCGGTGCCGAATTCAACCATGATGGGCAGAGCGAATCAAGCGGTCGGGCGCATCATCCGCACGGGACCACCGCTAGCGGCGCTGGAGCAGATTTACGCGCATGGGCTGAACGAACGCGCGGCCGCTCTCGACAGGCGTCCCCAGCGTGGCAAACAGCCGGTCCAGCGTGCCGGCGGCACGCTCGATGACGGAAGACCGCGTGGGGTCCACCGCGAGAAAGCGGGCACGCAGAGCTGCTGCCGAAGTCTCGACGACCCTGCTGTCATAGTAGGATTCGTGCGTCATCCGCAGGCCCAGAGTCGCGGCCGCGTGCATGGCGCGGAACGCCTCCCGCCGTACCTCGGTCTCGTCGTCGACCTCGCGGAGGAGGGCGAAGTGCTCGCCCTCTGCGAGCGGCTCGACCACCAGGAGCTCGCCGCCGGAAACGAGCACGCGCGCGATCTCCGCCAGCGCGTCCCATTGAGCGGTCAGCGGGACGTGGTGCAGGCTGTTGAAGCAGAGGACGAGATCGAAGCTCGCTGACGCGAATGGCAGGCGCTCGCCGCGACCGGCGACCAGCCAGGCGTCGGGGGCGTTGCGACGCGCACGCGCGAGCTGCCCGCGGTCCGGGTCGAGCCCGATCGGCTGCGCGCCCTGCGCCTGCGCCCAGCCCAGCAGCCGGCCGTCGCCGCAGCCGATCTCGAGCAGCCTGCGGCCGTGAAACGGCGTCGTCGCGCGCAGGACGTCGGTATGTCGCCGGACCGATGGTGACGTCATGGCGGAGGTCCTATGCTGGTCGACCGGCCACCCTCAACCGGCCGGACGGACGGAGTTGTCATGAGCGGTTCTTCCGCGGTGATCGTGGTGCTGTTCGGTCTGCTTGCGGCGGCATGCGGCGTCGCGTGGTACGTGTGGCGCGAGCTCGGCGACGTCGTGATCTCGACTCAAGGCTATCTGGCGCTGGCAGCCGGCATCGCGGTTACCGTCGGCCTGGGCGTCGGCCTGATGTGGCTGGTCTATTTCAGCCATCGGCGCGGCTTCGACGACGAGGCGGGTGGCGAGGGTTCCTAGCCGGGCACGGGAATGAGCGTCCCGGCATAGACGCCATCGCGCTGGAACAGCACGTAGTAGCCGTCCTCGGCGCGCAGCTCGTAGCAGTGATAGCCGTCGTGCTCGAGGCGGCCGCTGAATGGCGGCCGCAGCCCGACGCCCGAGCCGAGCCAGGGATAGTAGGCGCAATAGCCGTGCTCCCAAGGCCGCCAGCGGCCGATGCCGTTGACGAACTGGCCCTGATAGATCGCCGTGCCGTCCGGCAGGAACTGGGCTTGGTCGAGGCTGCCAGGGCCGGGCAGCCGGAAGCTCAGCACCTGGCCCACGATCCGTTGCTCGAACTCCTGGCCGGAGACGGGCGTGCCCATGGTTGGGGTGGGCGTCGGCGTGCAGGCGGCGAGGAGCAGCAGGATGACGGTCCAGCGCACGGTGACCCACTCCGGTTGCAGCACTGCGCCTGTTCTGGCGGGATCGTGCCCTGCGACGCAAGTTTCCGTCGCCCTTCACGGCATCTGCGCCAGCGTTTATCTGGCGGCGGCTTTCGCGTCTGCGAGAGCCTGAAGGAGCGGGGAACTCGGGCATGCGGATCGAGACCGTCGGCATCGTGGGTGCCGGCACGATGGGCGGGGGCATTGCGATCAACCTGGCGCAGCACGGCTTCCATGTCCTGCTGACCGATGCCCGGCCGGCGGCGATCGAGGCCGCGATCACGGGTGCCGCCACGTTCTGGATGCGCGCGGTCGAGAAGGGCCGCATGACGGCGGCGGATGCCGAGGCGGCCCAGGGACGCCTCGAGGGCGCGGCCTCCCTGCGGCCGCTGGCGCCGTGCGACCTCGTGATCGAGGCGGTGTTCGAGGATTTCGACCTGAAGGCGCGGCTGTTCGGCGAGCTGTCCGCGGTCGTGCGCAACGACGCGCTGGTCGCCACCAACACGAGCTGCCTCAAGGTCGGCGATCTCGCCCGGCACATGACACGGCCCGAGCGCTTTCTCGGTCTGCACTATTTTAGCCCCGCCGCGATCAATCCGATCGTCGAGGTGGTGATGGGCGACGCCACGGCCGCCGCCACCATCGAGGCGGCGCTTGCCTTCTGCGCCGCCAGCGGCAAGCAGCCGCTGCGTTGCCGCGATTCTTACGGGTTCGCCATCAACCGCTTCTTCTGCTCCTACACGAACGAGGCGGCGCGGGCGCTCGATGCTGAACTCGGCGGCACGGGCGAGATCGACGCCGTCGCGCGTGAGGTGCTGGGCGCTGCCGCCGGCCCGTTCACGGTGATGAATTTGATCAAGCCGCGGATCAACCTGCACGCCATTCGCAATCTGGAGCCGCTGGGTCCGTTCTATGCGCCGGCTGCGGCGATGGTCGCGGCCGGCGAGGCCGACCGCCCGTTCGAGATCACGGCGGGCGCAGCGCCGACGGGCGAGCGCAAAGGCGCCATTGCGAGAGGCGCTCAAGTTCGGCATCGGGCCCTGCGCGCTGATGGCACGCCTCGGCGCCGCCGAGGTGGCGCGGATCATCGAGCCTGCGCTTGCGGCTTATGGCATCCCGCGTCCGAAGGCCCTCGACCGGGTGGAATGTCTGGGCTCTTAGTCGCCTTCGCGTTTGGACAAGGGAGCCATGCAGAATACGCATAGGTGGGATGCTGCAGTGCACAACAGACAAGCTTGATGGAACCAAGCGGACCCCCTATCTTTTGTGCAGTGCAAAAAACGGAGAGGGTGCCACTCGTGAGCACGTCTATGATTACGTCGTTGCCGAAGTTCGACTTCGACGCTCTCGTCTCGCTGCAGAAGGCCAACATCGAGACCGTGGTCGCCGCGCAGAAGATCATGTTCGATCTGGTGCAGACCGTGGCCAAGAAGCAGGTCGAGGTGATGAAGGAGGCCATGGCCAAGGCCGATGTCGTCTTCAAGGGCTTCGACGCGAAGAAGGAGCCGGCTGCCTACGCGGACGAGGTGAAGGCTGCCGTCGAGAAGGCGATGGCCGATGTCAAGGAGACGGTGGATCTCGGCATCAAGGCGCAGAGCGAGGTCGTCGACCTGTTCGTGAAGCGCGCGACCGCCAACTTCGAGGAGATGAAGGCCGTCGCCGCCTGACCGGTAGCGTACGCCTGATCGCAGTGACCCCGGGGGCCGGTCCTCCGGGGTTTTTGCTTTTCTGACGGGGCCGCGCCTATGGTGCACACCCGACCACGAGCCGGATGTCACCCGCATGGCCGATCTCGACCCGCAGCAGGGAACGCTGCCAAGCGCCCGTGAGGACGCGGCACGGTCGCGCGAGGTCCCGGCGACGCCCCAGACGCTGTCGCCGAGCTATCGGCTCGCCTTCGGCGACACCGAGTTCCTGCTGCGCGAGGAGCTGCGCCCGGTGCGCCTCCAGCTCGAGCTGCTCAAGCCCGAGCTGGAGCTGCTGGCGCGCGGGATCGAATCGACCATCGTGGTGTTCGGCAGCGCGCGCCTGCAGGAGCCCGCCGTGGCGCAGGCGAGGCGGGAAGTTGCCGAGGCGCGTGCCGAGGCGGCGCCGGACGACGCTGCTCTCGCCCTCGAGGCGCGCGCGGCCGCCAACCTGGAGCGCCTCTCGCGCAACTATGACGAGGCGCGCAAGTTCGCCCGCCTCGCCTCCGTCCCGCGACGGCCTGACGGCCAGCAACGCTACGTCATCGTCACCGGCGGCGGCCCGGGCGTCATGGAGGCGGCCAATCGGGGTGCAGCCGAGGTTGGTGCCATCAGCATCGGCCACAACATCGTCCTGCCGCACGAGCAGGCGCCCAATCCCTGGATCACGCCGGAGCTGTGTTTCCAGTTCCACTATTTTGCCTTGCGCAAGATGCACCTGATGACCCGCGCCAAGGCGCTCGTCGTCTTCCCCGGCGGATTCGGCACGTTCGACGAGTTGTTCGAGATCCTATGCCTGATCCAGACCGGCAAATCACGGCCGATGCCGGTCCTGCTGTTCGATCGCGATTATTGGCAGCGCGTCGTCAATTTCGATGCGCTCGCCGAGCAGGGCGTGATCGATGGGCGCGATCTCGGCCTGTTCGAGTTCGTCGAGACCGCCGAGCAGGCCTGGGCGCTGGTCGAGGCCCGCTACGCCGGTGAGGCCTGACTCCGGCAGGGCCGACGCGGCGTGATGACACAGCTCCTGTATTGGCTCGACCTTGTCGGGGTCGCCGTGTTCGCGATCAGCGGTGCCCTGGAGGCAGCGCGCAAGCAGCTCGACCCGGTCGGGTTTCTCTTTGTCGCGGCGGTCACCGGCATCGGCGGGGGTACCCTGCGCGACGTATTGCTCGACCGTCCGCTGTTCTGGCTCCACGAGCCGATCTATTTGTGGACGACCAGTGCCATGGCGCTGATCACCTTCTTCATCGCCCCGCATCTGCAACGTCGGGCCGTCGTCTTGCTGTGGGCGGATGCCCTGGGCATGGCGCTGTTCTGCGTGCTCGGCGCGCGCACGGCGCTGGCCGCCGGCACTGGGCCCGCGGTCGCTGTGCTGATGGGTACCATGACGGCGACCTTCGGCGGGCTGATCCGCGACGTCGTCTGCACCGAGACGCCGCTCCTGCTCAAACGGGAGATCTACGCCACTGCGGCCGCGATCGGGGCGGCCGCCTTGGTAGGCGCCCGCGCCCTCGGATTGCCTGATGCAGCAGCTACGGCGATCGGGGTCGCGCTGGCGTTCGCCATCCGTGCGGTGGCGCTCGCGCGCGGCCTATCGCTGCCGGTCTATCGCCCCCGGCCGAGCCGGCCGCGCTGAGCCGGCGCCTTCATTCGGCCGGCAATGATGGGGCTCGTGCCTCGCGCTCGGCCTCCTTCGCGATCCGCGCCCATTTGCGGCGCTCCTCCTGCCGGCGTGCCGCCTGCGTCGAAGGGGCGCGTGCGCGCGACGGCGCCGCCGGGAACGTCTCCTGCGTCACACAGACGGTCTCGGCGGTTTCCAGCAGGCGCCTGACACTCGCCAAGGTAAGCTCGCCCTTGGGAATCTGTGCCCGCACGGTCTCTATGGCCTCACGCAAGGCGGTGACGGCATCAGGCATCGCGAAGGGTCCTCGGGCAACGAAATCAATCCCGCATCATTAGCAGCGCGCTTGGGCGAAGTACAGCGGATCGACGGAACCAAGCATACGCAGGCACGGTGGCCCGATCAGGACCACCGTGCCACCCTAGATGTCAGTAGTAGGCGCGATGCGCCAATGCATTGAAGGCGGCGCGCGCGAAACAATCCATGCGCGGGCCCGTCGGGGCGACACAGGCGGGACGTGCCAGCACCAACGAGCTGCCAAGGTTGATCCGTGGCTGCCAGTCGCCGCTGTCCTTGCGCTTCTGCTGCAGACTGCCGTCGGCAGCGACGGCGCTCTGCCGCCAAAATATCGAGATAGATTGGGCAATACAGCTATCAACAATAATCGTCGTGATATAAGGTTGCAACTATGAGCCATGCAAAGCAATGATCGCCTTGCGGTAACAAAATGCGTTGAACGCATGGGCGGTGGATTGTCCTCAGCCGAGCTAGAATCGGACTTCTCTTTTGCTTTCTTAGCTTATTATACTTAAATCTACAATGATAAACTCGATAAATTGTCAATGACCATTTCGTTGAATACACATGCCTTTGCATTGCGCTCAGTCATGGTGGCGAGAGCACCAACTACTGGCATGGTCATGGTTGACCGGCTGCGAGTTTCCGCATCGCCGCTGACAGAGAGCAACGCCCAGAGGGGCGGAGGTCGATTCGTGCGACATATGGTTGGGACCCATTGGGGTGAGATGACGAGCCTAGGGCAGTGATGCTTCGCAAGCCGTGCGAGATCGCATATGCGGCCCGCGTTGACGCTCCTGTGGCAACATGGCACTCCCGGCTCAGTCAGCAGTGGGGACGCCGTCGGGACATGGCCGGATTCGACCTAGCCGAGCGTGAGCTGGACGCCGCGTTCGGACGATTCGAGGGCTTGATGACGCGCCTGCAGGGCTGGCGTCGGGTCGAGGCCGAGGCCGAGCGGCGCGCGATGGCCGCCGAGGCCGATGCGTTGCGGGTGATCGAGGAGAGCGAGGCTGCGGCGGAGCAGGCGCGCGCCGAGGCGGCCGCGGCGCGTAGCGTATGCGAGAGCGCGACGGCGGAGCGCGACCGGCTCGCTGCGGAGCTCGCGGGACTGCGCGATCAGGCCACCGCGGAGACGCAGGCGCTCCGGGCGCGACTGGAGCAGCATTCGGCCGAAGCGGCTCGGCGGGTGGCCGAGATGGAGCATGCCGCTGCCGAGCTGCGACAGGCGCTCGAGGCGGCGAACCAGCAGCTGCGCCAGGCGCAGGCGGAGCGCGAGCGCCTGCAGCAGCAGGCGGCCCAGCTCGCCGCCGGGCGTCAGAACCTCGAGCGTGAGGCCATGCTGCTGAAGGGGGAGGGAGAGCGGCTCAGCCGCGAGCTCGCCCTCGCCCGCGGCCGGGCCGAGAAGCTCGAGCAGGCCGCCCGGGACGCGATCGGAAGCTTCAACAACGCCCTGGGCACGGCCGGATGAACGAGACGGTCGAGGTCACGATCGGCGGCCGCCGCTTCCGTCTGCAATGCGGGCCGAGCGAAATCGCGCGCCTGCAGCAGCTCGCCAGGCTGGTCGACCAGTGCGCGTCGTCGCTGATCCAGGGACAGCGCGGCATGGGTGAGGAGAAGGTGCTCCTGCTCTCGAGCCTGATGCTGGCCGATCACCTCGAGGAGGCGCGCACCGAGGTCGACCGGCTGCGCGCGGCCCAGTCGCGTGCGCGTTCGGTGGTGCAGGATCGGCTCGGCTTGGTGCTCGCCACGGCGGCGCGACGCCTGGACGCCGTCGCCGCCGAGATCGAACGGGTCGCCTGACGGCTCAGGCGGCCCGCGTCCGCACGTAGCTGCCGGGCGCGTCCTCCAGCACAGTGAGCTTGCCTTCACCGGGCTGGCGGGCGGGGACCATCTCGCCCGCGTGCGCCGCGTTCCAGCTCGCCCAGTCGTGCCACCAGGAGCCCTCATGGTGCACGGCACCTGCGAGCCAGGCCTCCGGATCGGCGGCCAGCTCGTCGTTGGTCCAGTAGCCGTACTTGCCCGAGGCCGGCGGATTCACCACGCCGGCGATGTGCCCCGAGCCGGCAAGCACGAACCGGCGTGGCCCGCGATAGAGCTGGGTCGCGGCGTAGGTGCTCTTCCACGGCGCGATATGGTCCTCCCGCGTCGACACCCAGTAGACCGGGAGCTCGATGCGGCGCAGGTCGATGTCGACCCCGTTCAGGCGCACGGCACCCGGCTGGACCAGCGCGTTCTCGTGGTAGCATCGGCGCAGGTAGAAGCTGTGCATCGCCGCCGGCATGCGGGTGCTGTCGGAGTTCCAGTAGAGCAGGTCGAACGGGAACGGGTCCTTGCCCATCAGGTAGTTGTTGATGACGAAGGACCAGATCAGATCGTTCGCGCGCAGCATGTTGAAGGTCGTCGCCATCTCGGCACCGTCGAGATAGCCGCGCTTGGCCATGCTGCGCTCGATCGCGGCCAGCTGCTCCTCGTCGATGAACACGCCGAGCTCACCGGGATCGCTGAAGTCGACGAGGGTGGTGAAGAAGGTCGCCGACTTGATCCGGTTGTCGCGCTTCTGCTTCATCCAGGACAGGGTCGAGGCCAGCAGCGTGCCGCCCAGGCAATAGCCGATCGCGGTGATCTCCTTCTCACCGGTGGCCTGCTGGATCGCGTCGAGCGCCGCCAGCGGCCCCTGCAGCATATAGTCCTCGAAGGACATGTGGCTGAGCTTCTCGTCCGGGTTGACCCAGGACAGGACGAAGGTGGTGAAGCCCTGGTCGACGCAGAACTTGATGAAGCTGTTCTTCGGCTGCAGGTCGAGAATGTAGAACTTGTTGATCCAGGGCGGAACGATCATCAGCGGGCGACGGTGCGCCTCGGGCGTGCTCGGGCTGTACTGGATCAGCTGCATCAGGTCGGTCTGGAACACGACCTTGCCCTGGGAGGTGGCGATGTTGCGACCGATCTCGAAGGCCTCGAGGTCGGTCATCTTGATCGCGAGCCGGCCTTTGCCGCGCTCGAGATCCTCGAGCATGTTCTTGAGCCCGCGCAGCAGATTCTCGCCCCGGCTCTCGATCGTTAGACGCAGGACCTCGGGGTTGGTCGCGACGAAGTTCGACGGGGCCATCATCTCGACGAACTGACGCGTATAGAACTCGAGCTTCTGCTGGGTCTTGTCGTTCAGGCCATCCTTCTGGCTCGCCACCTGTAGGAAATATTTGGAGCTGAGCAGGTAGGATTGCTTGATGAAGTCGAACAGCGCGTTGTCGTGCCAGGCGGCGTCCTTGAAGCGCCGGTCGCCGCGATCGGGGACGATCACGGGCTCCGATTCGGCGCCGAGCATGCGCTGCGCGGTGCTCTGCCAGAGCCGCATATAGTCCTGCCAGAGGCCGAACTGGGCCTGCACCAGCTCGTGCGGCTGGCTCATCACCCGGCTCAGCATCTCCATGAAGGTGCCACCGAGCGGCGTGTGGCCGTTGCCGAGGTTCTCGAGGTCGCCCTGGCGCGCGACGAAGTCCTCGATCAGCTTGCGGCTGCGGTCGGCGATCTCGCCCAGAATCTCGACGATCTGGGCGGACTGGTCGGTTTCGACTGCCGCTTGCTGTTGCCCGGCCATCACGCGATCCCCTATCATGCCCCCATCGGGGCCGGCCCGTTCCGCCGTCGGCGCTCAGTGCCGCGGCCATGTCGCATCGGCCCCGACCATGGACATGAGGTCCCGCAGGGTCGAGGCGCGCCCGTGTATGTAGCCAAAACGCCACGACTCGCAATCTGGCCCCGTCACACCGCGGCAGATCGCGGCGTTTTGCGACAGCTCGGCCTCGCGGTGCTGCTCGTGGCCGGTTGTGCCGACGGCTCCTCCTCGGGCAATTCGCCGGCTCGCCCCGCCTCGCCGGCGACCTATCCCGATCTCGCCAGCGTGCCGCCGCGACCGGTTCTGTCCGACACTCCCGCGCAGCGGCAGGAGATGCAGGCGAGCCTGGCATCCGCACGCGCCGCCGCGGACCGGCGTGCGGCTGAGTTTCTCCATGAGATCGGCCGTGGACCGGCGCCGCCGCCGCTGCCGGCGCCAGCGCCCGCCGCCGCCCCGCCACCGCCGCTGCCGGTGGTCGGCGGCGATGGCGGCGTCGCCCGGGCCTATCTCGACTCGAGCCTGGTCGAGGTGCGTGACCGCGGCAAGCTGCGGCAATTCATGCGCCGCCTCGTGCGTGAGGCGCCCGATCCCTACGGCCCGAGAACCCTGGCCCAGGCCCTGGGGCTGGTCGCGACCCCGACGGCGACACCACCGCAGCCGGACAGCCAGGCGCAGGTCCCGGCCACCCCACGCGCCGTCGATCCGCTCGATCGGTTCGGCGACTTCGACGACGACGCCTTCAACCCCTTCCGCTAGGAACACCCCGCGCCGCATCCTCGGGCGGCCAGGTGCGATTCGCCTCCGCCGCGAATCGTGCTAGGAGGCTCGACCACGTATCCCGGCCCCGGAAACTTCGATGCTCGAGCCCGAGTTCCACCGCATCCGCCGCCTGCCGCCCTACGTCTTCGCCGAGGTCAACCGGCTGAAGGCGGCGGCACGGGCGGCCAAGAAGGACATCATCGACCTGGGCATGGGCAATCCCGACAGCCCGACGCCGCCGCATATCGTCGAGAAGCTGGTCGAGACCGTGCGCGACGGGAGGACGCATCGCTACTCGACCTCGCGCGGCATCCCCGGCCTGCGTAAGGCCTGGGCGGCCTACTATGCGCGCCGGTTCAACGTGCAGCTCGATCCCGAGACCCAGGTCTGCGTCACGCTGGGCTCGAAGGAGGGGCTGGCCAACCTCGCCCAGGCGATCACCGCCCCGGGCGACACGATCCTCTCGCCCAATCCGAGCTACCCGATCCACCCGTTCGGCTTCATCATCGCCGGCGCCTCCATCCGCCACGTCCCGTTCGGGCCGAAGATCGACCTGATGCGCGAGCTCGCCCGCGCGGCTGAGCACTCGGTGCCGGCACCGACGATGGTGGTGCTGAATTTCCCGTCCAACCCGACGGCTCTGACCTGCGAGCCGGAGTTCTACCGCGAGGTGGTCGACTGGGCGCGCCGCAAGGGCATCTGGCTCTTGTCCGACATCGCCTATGCCGAGATCTACTTCAACGACCGGCCGCCCCCGTCGATCCTGGAGGCGCCCGGCGCCTTCGACGTCGCGATCGAGTTCGGCTCCCTGTCCAAGACCTACTCGATGCCGGGCTGGCGCATCGGCTTCGCCGCCGGCAACACGCGGCTCGTGGGTGCTTTGACCAGGATCAAGTCCTACCTCGACTATGGCGCGTTCACGCCGGTCCAGGTGGCCGCCACGGCCGCCCTCAACGGCCCGCAGGACTGCGTCGAGGGCTTCCGCCAGCTCTACCGCGAGCGGCGCGACGTGCTGGTCGACGGGCTCGCCAAGGCCGGGTGGCAGGTGCCCCGGCCGGACGCGACCATGTTCTGCTGGGCGCCGGTGCCCGAGCCGTTCCAGGAGCTGGGCTCGCTCGGCTTCGCCAAGCTGCTGCTCGAGGAGGCCGAGGTCGCGGTGTCCCCCGGCATCGGGTTCGGCGAGTACGGCGAGGGCTATGTCCGGCTGGCGCTGGTCGAGAACCGCCACCGGCTGCGGCAGGCCGTGCGCAACATCCGCGCCTTCCTCGCGCGGCACGGCAACGGCGTCGCGGCCGACACCCTGGCGGTGGCATGACGGCGACCGACCTGCGCATCGGCATCGCCGGGCTCGGCACGGTCGGGGCCGCGACCTGTCGGCTGCTTCAAGAGCAGGCCGAGCTACTCGCCCGCCGCAGCGGCCGCAGGCTCACGGTAACCGCCGTCAGCGCCCGTGATCGGAACCGCGAGCGCGGCGTCGATCTTTCCGGCGTGCGCTGGCACGACGATGCCCGAGCCCTGGCCGAGGATCCCGAGGTCGATCTGATCTGCGAGCTGATCGGTGGGGACGGCGTGGCGCTGGATCTGGTCCGCGCCGCGCTGAGGCGTGGCCGACCCGCGGTCACCGCCAACAAGGCGATGCTCGCCCTGCACGGGGCCGAGCTCGCGCGGCTCGCCGAGCACAATCGGGCGCCGCTGCGCTGGGAGGCGGCGGTCGCGGGCGGCATCCCGATCATCCGCTCGTTGCGCGAGGGATTGGCCGCCAACCGGATCTTGGGCGTCCACGGCATCCTCAACGGCACCTGCAACTTCATCCTGACCACGATGCGGGAGACCGGGCGCGAGTTCGCGGACGTGCTCGCGGAGGCGCAGAGCCTGGGCTACGCCGAGGCCGACCCCGCCTTCGACGTCGACGGCATCGACGCCGCGCACAAGCTGGCCCTGCTCGCGGCGCTGGCGTTCGGCGGCCGGCCGCGCTTCGATGCGATCGACATCGAGGGCATCCGCCACGTCTCGGCCATGGACATCGCGTTCGCCGACCAGCTCGGCTACCGGATCAAGCTTCTCGGCGTGGCACGCATGACGCCGGCTGGGCTGGAGCAGCGCATGCATCCCTGCATGGTGCCGGCCTCCGCGCCGATCGGGCAGGTCGAGGGTGTGTTCAACGGCGTCGTCGTCGAGGGCGACGAGGTCGGTGCGGTCGTGCACGAGGGGCGGGGTGCGGGCGCCGGGCCGACCGCCTCGGCGGTGGTCGGCGACATCATGGACATCGCGCGCGGCTCGATCGTGCCGACCTTCGGCGTGCCGGCGGACGAGCTGGCGGATCACCCGATCGCGCCCATGGCCGCGCACGCGGGGAGCTACTACATCCGCCTGATGGTGCTGGACGAGCCCGGTGTCCTTGCCGACATCTCGGCCGTGCTGCGCGACCATGAGGTGTCGATCGAGTCGTTGATCCAGCGCGGTCGCAATCCCGGCCAGGCGGTGCCGATCGTGCTGACCAGTCACGACACGACCGAAGCGCGCATGCGCGGCGCGCTCGCGCGGATCGGCGCGTTGCCGACCGTGATCGAGCCGCCGCGGATGATTCGAATCGAGCGATCTTAGGGGAAGCGCATGGCCGAATATCTCAGCGAGGACCGAAATCTTGCGATGGACACGGTCCGCGTCACCGAGGCGGCGGCGCTGGCGAGCGCCCGGCTGATCGGCAACGGCGACGAGAAGGCGGCCGATCAGGCGGCCGTCGATGCCATGCGCCAAGCCCTCAACGTGCTCGACATCGACGGCACCGTGGTGATCGGCGAGGGCGAGCGCGACGAGGCGCCGATGCTCTATATCGGCGAGAAGGTCGGGACCGGCGGGGGACCCAAGATCGACATCGCGCTCGATCCGCTCGAGGGCACCACGATCTGCGCCAAGGGCGGCCCCAACGCGATCTCCTGCATCGCCATGGCGCCGCATGGCGGGTTCCTCAACGCCCCCGACGTGTACATGGACAAGATCGCCGTCGGCGGTGGTCTGCCCGAAGGTCTGATCCGCCTGATGGATCCGCCGCACGTCAATCTGGGGCGCCTGGCCGAGGCCAAGGGCCTGCCGGTCCATGATCTGGTCGTGCTGATCCTCGACCGGCCCCGGCACCAGGAGCTGATCGCGGCCGTGCGCAAGGCCGGCGCCCGCATCCGGCTGATCAGCGACGGCGACGTGGCCGGCGTGATCGCCACCTCCCGGCCCGATACCGGCATCGACATGTACATGGGCAGCGGCGGCGCGCCCGAGGGGGTTCTGGCCGCTGCCGCGCTGCGTTGCATCGGCGGGCAGTTCCAGGGCCGGCTGATGTTCCGCAACGACGAGGAGCGCAAGCGCGCGCGCAAGATGGGCGTGCAGGATCTGGACCGGATCTACGACATGGAGGATCTGGCCGGCGGCGACGTGATGTTCGCGGCGACCGGTGTGACCGATGGCACCATGCTCCGCGGCGTCCGCCGCAAGGGCGACCGGGTGTACACCGAATCGATCGTGATGCGCTCGCGCACGGGCACGGTGCGGATCATCGAGGCGGAGCACAATCTCCCGGTCAAGGGGGACGCGGTCCCGCACTTCCCGGGCTGACGGTCACGCGACCGCCAGCGCGCTCGCGTCGATGGCGGCGAGATCGTCGAAGCCGCACAGCGTCATGACGCGGTCGAGCTCGCGGCGGTAGAGGTCGAGGACGGCGGCAACGCCGGGGCGAGATCGATGCCGCGCCGGACGCCGCCGTCGACCAGCACCGGGATGCGACCATCCACCGCCCGGACGATCGCGGGCAGGATCGTCGCGGTTGCCGGCGCGCCGTCGAGCTGCCGCCCGCCATGGTTGCTGACCACGATCCCGTCCACGCCCTCGGCAACCGCGCGGCGCGCCTCGTCGGGGTGCAGCACCCCCTTCAGCAGGAACGGCCCGGGCCAGAGCTTGCGCAGCCACGCAACGTCTGCCCATGAGGCGCCCGGGTCGAGCAGGCTCGCCATGCGGCCGGCGATCGTGCGCAGATCGCCGCCTGCAGCGGCGTAGTTCGCGAAGCCGAGGTCGCGGCGGGCGCGCATGCGCCACAGCCAGCCGGGGCGTGCCGCCATCCCGAGCAGCGTCCGCGCCGTGAGCCGGGGCGGGATCGCGAAGCCGTTGCGGATGTCGCGCTCGCGATTGCCCAGCGTCTGGTTGTCGGTCGTGAGCACCAGGGCATCGTAGCCGGCGGTCTGTGCCCGCTCGGTGAAGGAGCGCGTCAGGCCCCGGTCCTTGAACATGAACACCTGCATCCAGCGTGGTGCCATGCCCGCGGCCGCCAGCGCCTCGATGGTGCAGGTCGAGCCGTGGCTGAGGCAGTAGGGGATGCCGGCCGCCGCCGCCGCGCGGGCCGTGGCCAGCTCGCCGTCGGGCCATAGCAGCCCGGAAAGCCCGGTGGGGCCGACGATGAGCGGCATGGCGATCTCGCGGCCGAACAGGGTCAGGCGCTTGTCGCGCCGCGTGCTGCCCGACAGTGGGCGCGGGAGCAGATCGATGGCGGCGAAGGCCGCCTCGTTGGCCCGCATCGTCCGCTCGTCCTCGGCCGCCCCGTCGACGAAGTCGAACAGGGCGGCCGGCAGGACACGGCGGGCCCGACGGCGCGCGTCGGCGACGCTGCGGAGTCGGCGTGCGAGCGCTGTGCTCATGGCTCCCCGCGGGCGCTGTCGGCTGCTAGTGCTGCCGGCCAAGGGCCGGTCGGCATGGGGCCGCCGGCGACAATCGGGAGGCTGTCCATGGTCGAGGATCCGCCGCTGTTGACGATTGCCGCGCGGCCGGCGCGCGGCTCGGTTTCGCTCGATGCGTTCCGGGATGTGCCCACAGGCTGGCTCGTGGATGCGATGGACGGGCGCGGTGCGATGGATGCCGCGATCAAGCCGCTGGCCGCCGACGTCCAGGGCATGCGCCGGTTCGTCGGGCTGGCGCTGACCTGCTGGTGCGGTCCGAACGACAATCTCGCTCTGATGGCCGCCATTGCCGAGGCCGAGCCGGGCGAGGTGATCGTGGCCGCCAGCGAGGGCTTCACCGGCGCCGCCATGGCCGGCGACCTCACCTCCGGCATGGCCCGCAATCGGGGCGTGGCGGCCATGGTCACGGATGGCATGGTGCGCGACCGAGATGGGATCATCGCCGTCGGCCTGCCGGTCTTTTGCCGCGGCGTCACGCCCAACAGCTGCGTGCGCAGCGGCCCTGGTACGGTTGGGCTGCCCGTCGTCGCGGGCGGCGTGCCGGTCGTCACCGGCGATCTGGTGCTGGGCGACGCGGACGGCGTGGTGGTGGTGCCGCGGGCACGGATCGCCGAGATCGTCACCCGGCTGGAGACGATCCGGGCCGCGGAGCAGGGGCTCGAGGCGGCGGTGCGCGACGGGCTCACGGTCCCATCGGATCTGGTCAAGCTGTTGGCGTCCAATCAGGTGCGCCGGCTCGGCTAGAGCCGATAAGTGCGGATCGCGGTGCCGCGCCAGAGGCTCTCGAGCTCATCGGCGCTGCAGCCGGCGGTGATCTCGTCGAGGATCGCGACCCAGGCGGGATAGTCGTGGGTCAGCTCCGACACGGTCCAGTCGCTGCCGTACATCACCCGATCGAAGCCGAAGCAGGCGATCACGTGCTCGACATAGGGGCGGACCTGCTCCTTGGTCCAATGGCCGTGATCGGCCTCGGTGATGACGCCGGAGAGCTTGCAGACCACGTTGGGCAGCTCGGCCAGCCGGCGGAGCTGGTCCTTCCAGGGCTCGATCAGGCCGTCGCGGATGCCGGGCTTGCCGATATGGTCCAGCACGAAGCGCACGCCTGGGCAGCGGCGGGCCATCTCGACCGCGAACACCAGCCCCCAGTGCTTGACGCAGATGTCGAAGCTCAGGTTGCGGGCGGGCAGGAGGCGGAGCGCTTCGAGGAATCCCGGCGACAGGCAGAAGCTGATGTCGACCTCGGTCTCGATCAGCCGGCGGATGCCGCGCAGCGCCGTATACTGAGCGAGGCGATCGAGGTCGGTCTCGACGGCGGCCCCCTTCTCCATCGGCGCGTGGGCGATCATGCCGGCCAGCCGCGGATCGGCGTCGGCGAGGCCCTGCACCCATGCTGCTTCGGCGAAATGCAGCCCTGGATCAACGGCCACCTCGGCGAAGACGAGCTTGTCGACCTGGACCCCGGCCCGGCAGCGGTCGAAGTCCGAGAGATCGTAGCGCCGGTTGATCCTCGGCACCTTGGCCAGCCAGCCATAGCGCAGCCAGGTCGGGTCATAGAGATGGACGTGGCTGTCCACGATCGCGAAGCTCGGCATGGTGCCCTCCCGATTTGGCCGCGATCTTGGCCGGCCAGGCGGCCGGAAGCTAGAGGGCGGCCAGGAAGTTGATCAGGTCCTGCCGTGCTCCGGCCGTCAGGCCGAGGGCGAAGCGGCGCTCGTAGAATTCCACGACCTCGTCCAGCGAGTGTGCCGAGCCATCGTGGAAATAGGGCTCGCGCGCCGCGAGCGCTCTGAGCTGCGGCACGGTGAACCTGCCGATGTCGGCGCACTTGCCGGTGATCAGCGCCCGGCCCGGATCGTTGGTGACGATCGGGCCGAGGCCGAGAAAGCCGGGGCGGGAGCCCTTGCGGCAGGTGAGGGTGAAGCGGGGCAGATCGGCGGCCGGCAGCGGGCCACCGGACCGGACGCCAGTCCCGCCGATGCCGATGTTGCGCTGCGGGTCGGCGAAGAAGTCGGCACCCGAGGCGCCGATATTGTGGCAGGTGCTGCAGGTCACGCCTTGGGCCGGGTTGCCGACGCCCGGCCGCTCGTTGAAGCCGTCGACGTCGCGCACCGCGAACTCCCGGCCGTTGAACAGCGCTTCACCGCGCGCGATCGAGCCCTGCCGCCCGGCCCGTCCGGCCCAGGCGGTGAACTCCGTGAAGGTGGTGCCTCCAGCGGGCAGCGGGATCTGGGCCTTGAGGTTGGCCGGCCCACCCATGGCACCCTGCGCATCCAGGGGTCCCGCCGCGAGGTCCGCGAGCTGCGCCGTGAAGGTGCCCGTCTGTAGCGCCACCAGCCGGGCCAGCACAGCTTCGTCCGGGCTGTGCGCGGCCTGCAGATGGCTCTGGCTCGCCTCGATCGCCTGGGCCTCGAGCGTGGGTTGCCGACCGTCCCACATCAGGCTGCCCTGGAGAGGCAGGCCCTGCCCGTCCGCCCGCAGGGTCTTGAAGTTCATCTGTGCCGCGCTCGGCGGTCGGCGATAGACCGACACCGTGCCGGCGGCCGGTCCGTGGTCGGGGCCTGTGTTGCAGCCCGTCGGGTCGTCCGCCGGCGTGATCGTGAGCACGAACTCCGGCTCGACGGGTGCGCCCGCGGCGTCGCGCGGCGGCCAGGGCAAGGGGATGCGGATCACGCCCCGCGCCAGCAGGAGCGAATGGATCTCGGTCGGCGCGCCGCGCTTGCTCGGGCAGTCCGCGCCGTCGAACGTGGCGAACAGCGGATCGGCGCCAAGCGTGGCCGCGAACAGCCGCTGCACGTCCCGCAAGCTCAGGCCGAATCCGCTCGCGGGCCGGTGACAGGTGGCGCAGGAGCGGCTGTTCGTGCCCAGCGGCTGGAAGAACGGGTGGCCCGCATCGACGCCGTCGGGCAACAGCGTGCCGAGCGAGCCGTAGGGGTTGGGGTCGAGCTGCGGCTGGGTCGGCCCGTCCGGATCTGCCGCAGCCGGCGCGGCGCCAAGGGCCAGCGCGAGCCCGAGGGTCGCGCGCATGAGTCCGTGCTTGCGTCGGTCCGGGGCCATGACATGCTGCCATTAGGGTAGCCCACCGCCCATCTGCAACCATGCCACGCATCGCCGGCAGCAGCGCGTCTCAACCGTTGCGTTTGCTCGCGGGATGCACCTTGCCCCCGCACGACGGCGGCGGCATAGTCCGCGCGCCATGCAGCCGGCCGCGCCCGCCTTCACCCATGACTGACCCAGCCGCCATGCCAGGCTTCCGCCACAAGCATCTCCTCGGGATCGAAGGGCTGCAGCCTGCGGCCATTCAGGACCTGCTCGATCGCGCCGACGGCTTCGTCGACCTCAACCGCAAGGCCGACAAGAAGCTGCAGCTCCTCAAGGGCCTGACCCAGATCAACCTGTTCTTCGAGAGCAGCACCCGGACCCAGACCAGCTTCGAGCTGGCCGGCAAGCGCCTGGGTGCCGACGTGGTCAACATGTCGGTGGCGAGCTCGGCCATGAAGAAGGGCGAGACGCTGATCGACACCGCGATGACGCTGAACGCCATGCACCCCGACGTGCTGGTCGTGCGCCATCAGGACAGCGGTGCCGTGGCGCTGCTCGCTCACCATGTGCGCTGTGCCGTCATCAATGCGGGCGACGGCGCGCACGAGCACCCGACCCAGGCCCTGCTCGACGCCCTGACCATCCGGCGCCGCAAGGGCCGCATCGAGGGCCTGACCGTCGCGATCTGCGGCGACATCCTGCACAGCCGCGTCGCACGCTCGAACATCCTCCTGCTCACCGCGATGGGTGCCAGGGTGCGGGTGGTCGCTCCGACCACGCTGTTGCCGGCGGGCATCGAGGGCTTCGGCGTCGCGGTGCACACCGACATGCAGCGCGGGCTCGAGGATGCCGACATCGTCATGATGCTGCGGCTCCAGATCGAGCGCATGCGGGGCAGCTTCGTCCCGTCGCTCGCCGAGTATTTCCACTTCTACGGCCTGACCTACGACAAGCTGCGCGCCGCCAGGCCCGATGCCCTGATCATGCACCCCGGGCCGATGAACCGCGGCGTGGAGATCGACGGCGTGGTGGCCGACGACATCGACCGCAGCGCCATTCTCGATCAGGTGGAGATGGGCGTCGCGGTTCGCATGGCCGTGCTCGACGTGCTCACCCGCGACCTGCGGCCAGGGGCGGCATGAGCCGGCCGGTTGTCATCCTCAACGCGCGGCTGCTCGACCCGGCGACGGGGCTCGACACCCGCGGTGGCCTGCTGGTTGTCAGCGGGCGGATCGCGGAGCTCGGCCCCAACGTCACGGTGGCCCTGGCACCGGGCGGGGCCGAGGTGATCGACGCGCGCGGCCTGTGCCTGGCACCCGGGCTGGTCGACATGCGGGTCCAGCTCGGCGAGCCGGGTGCCGAGCACAAGGAGCGGGTCGACAGCGGGGCGGCGGCGGCCGTCGCGGGCGGCGTCACCAGCATGGCGGTGCTGCCCAACACCGATCCGCCGATCGACGATCCGGCGATGGTCGAGTTCGTCGCGCGGCGCGCGCGGCAGGTGAAGCTGGGCAAGGTCTACCCCTACGCTGCGATCACCAAGCGGCTGGCCGGGCAGGAGCTGGCCGAGATCGGCCTGCTCAAGGCGGCGGGTGCCGTCGCTTTCACCGATGGCGAGCGGGCGCTCGCCAATGCGCGGGTGATGCGTCGGGCGCTGGCCTACGCGGCCGGATTCGATGCCCTGATCGTGCAGCACCCCGAGGAGCCGGCACTCGCCGAGCACGGCGTGATGAACGAGGGGCCGCTCGCCTCGCGGCTCGGGCTCGCCGGCATCACGCCCGCGGCCGAGACCATCATGGTCGAGCGCGACCTGCGTCTGCTCGAGCTGACCGGCGGGCGGCTGCACGTGGCCCACGTCTCGACGGCCGGGGCGCTCGCGGCCATCCGGGGTGCCAAGGCCCGCGGGCTGCGGGTGACCTGCGACACCGCCCCGCACTATCTGGCGCTGAACGAGCTGGAGGTGGAGGGCTACCGCACCTTCGCCAAGGTCTCGCCGCCGCTGCGGTCGGAGGACGACCGGCGTGCCGTGGTGGAGGCGCTGAAGGACGGGACGATCGACGCCATCGCCAGCGACCACTGCCCACAGGACCAGGACAGCAAGCGGCTGCCCTTCGCCCAGGCGGCCTTCGGCGTCATCGGGGTGCAGACCATGCTGCCGGTCTGCCTGCGGCTGGTGCACGAGGGCGAGATGGACCTGCTCCGGCTGCTGCGCGCCATGACCGAAGCACCGGCGCGGATCCTCGGGCTGGACGCCGGGCGGCTGGCCAGGGGTGCCGCGGCCGATCTCGTCCTGTTCGATCCGGACACGCCCTGGAAGGTGACCGAGGCCAATCTGCGCAGCCTGTCGAAGAACACCGCGTTCGACGGACGGCTGGTGGAGGGCAAGATCGCCCGCACGCTGGTCGATGGCCGCACGGTCTTCCAGCAGGAGATCTGAGTAGCGCGACCGGCGGGAGGGCGTGCTACCGTTCGGGCGGGCGAGGGACCGCGCGGGCGCATGGATCAAGGCAACGACTTTCTCAAGGACCGCTTCATCGAGCGCGTGATCCTGCTGGCGCTGCTCGCCTCGCTGGTGTTCGTCTGCATCCAGATCGTGCGCCCGTTCATCGGGCCGATGCTCTGGGGCGTGATCATCGCCGTCGCGACCTGGCATCCCTACCGCAAGCTGTCCCAGCTCTTGGGCGATCGGCGCATCCTGGCCTCGGTCATCGTCTCCCTGGCATTGCTCGTGGTCCTGGTCGTGCCCGTCCTGCTCCTGGTCGATTCCCTGGCCGAGGGCGTCCGCGGCATCGCCGGCCTGATGCGCGACCTGACCTCGATCAAGGTGCCGGCACCGCCCGATTGGGTGCGAGGCCTGCCAGTGATCGGTATGACCCTCGACGACCAGTGGCGGCAGGCGATGGTCGATCTGCCGGCGTCCTTGCAGCAGCTCCAGCCTTATATCGGCACGGCCGCCGGCTACAGCCTGTCGGTCGGCGGCGGGCTCGTCGCCGCGATGATCGAGTTCCTAGTCGCGATCGTGTTCGCCGCGATTCTGCTGGTCACCGGCGAGGCGGGGGTCCAGGTGCTCCAGCGCTTTGTCGCGCGCATCGGCGGCGTGCACCATCTGGGACTGCTCGACGTCGCGGCGCAGACGATCCGCGGCGTCGCCGCCGGCATCATCTTCACCGCCTTCATCCAGGCTGTGCTCCTGGTGCTGGGGCTGGTCGTCGTCGGGGCGCCCGGGCCAGTCCTGCTCGGTTTCCTCACCTTTTTCTTGCTGGTCATCCAGCTTCCCAACTGGCTTGTCTGGCTGCCCGTGGTAGTCTGGCTGGGCTATCGCGGCGAGAATGCGCTCGCGATCTTCCTGTTCATCTGGGGCACCTTCGTCGTCAGCACCGTCGACAATTTCATCCGCCCTTACCTCATCAGCCAGGGAGCGCGGCTGCCCCTGCTGCTGATCTTCGTCGGTGTCATCGGCGGGCTGTTCGCCTACGGCTTCATCGGTCTGTTCGTCGGCGCCACGCTGCTGGGCGTCGGCTACACCATCTTCCGCAGCTGGCTGGACGAGGAGCCGCCACCGCTCCAGCCCTCGCTGTGAGCCGCCTTGGTCGCCCGATCCGGGCGTGCTAGGTCTCGGGACCATCCTGGGAGGGGCGGCGATGGAGGACGGTTCGGCCGGGGGCGGGATGCTCGGCCTGATAGTGGCGTTCGTGCTCGGCTACGGGCTCGGCTCGATCCCGTTCGGTCTCTTGCTGACGCACTGGGCGGGGGCGGGCGACCTCCGCAGCATCGGCTCCGGCAATATCGGCGCCACCAATGTCCTGCGCACCGGACGCAAGGGCCTGGCACTGGCCACGCTGCTGCTCGATCTCGGCAAGGGCGCGCTGCCCACGACCCTGGGGCTGGCGTGGTTCGGGCCTATGGGAGGGGCGATCGCCGGCGCCGGGGCCATCCTCGGCCATTGCTTCCCGGTCTGGCTCGGCTTCCGCGGCGGCAAGGGCGTCGCCACGGCGGCCGGCGTCATGCTGGGCATGACGCCGCTGCTGTTCCTGCCGATCCTGCTCGCCTTCGTTGCCGTGGTCGCCGCCACGCGCTGGGTGTCGCTCGGCTCGATCACCGCCGCCTGTCTGGCGCCGGTGGCCGCATGGCTGTTCGGCGCGCCCGCGGCCGCCGGCCTGTATCTCCTCGTCGCGGCACTGGTAGTCCTCAAGCATCGCGAGAACATTCGCCGGCTGCTGCGTGGCGAGGAGAATCGCCTGAGCTTCGGCGGCAAGCCGGCGGTCTGATCGCCCGTCACCAGGAGCGTGCGGAGCGCTTCGGGCGCAGCGCCGTCGAGGGCTGGCTGGAGCTGGTCCGGGCGAGAAACGACGCCACCAGCTCCGGCACGTCGCTCGCGAGGTCGTAGCGCTGCGGCTCGAGCCCGCGCGCGATGCTTGCACGCACGAGCCCGACCAGCTCCCCGGGCGCCTCGCAGACGAGGATGGGGTGCCTCTCGGCCAGGCGGCCGACCAGTGCGGTCTGGTCGCCCGCCGGGCTCTGCGCCGTCGGGCGGCCACGCCGTGGCATGACGATGATCGGCTTGGCCGCCCGCATGGCTTCGCCGAGGAGACCGACGCCGCCGTGGCAGATGACGAGGCGAGCTGTCGCCATGCGGTCCGCCATCTGGGCCGGGGTCAGGAACCGCTCCCAGGCAAGCTGTCTCGGGGCGAACCGCGAATGGCCGATCTGGGCGAAGCCGGCCAGCCCCAGCTCGGCGGCGGCGGCATCGGCGGCCGCGACCAGCTCGTCGAAGCCGTGGATGTAGGTGCCGACGGCGACCAGGATCACAGCAGCGGACCGGAGGCGACGACGGCCCGGGGAAAGGTGGCGACCTTGTCGGGCCATTGCACGACGAACAGGTCGGCGAACGGGTAGACCAGACGCCCCGCCAGGGTCGGCGCAATCTCGCCCGCGGTCTCGATGAAGACGAGCCTGGCACCCAGAAGCCGCGCCAGAATGCAGACCGCGACGGCGACGTCGGCCCCGGTCGAGATCACGATCCGAGGCCGCTCGCGCAGCACGATGACGAGCGATTGCGCGAGATTGCACAGGGTCCGCGCCGTCGAGCGACGTGGATGGCAGACGAGATGGACGCGGCGCGGCGGGTCCTTGGGCGGCCGTCCGCCGGCGAAGGTCACGTCGAACCGGTCGGTGAACCGGATGCCCGCGGTCGCCCGCTCCAGCTCGGCGAGGTGACCGCCGGGCGAGTAGGCCCAGCAGGTGCGGCGGGTCTCGGTCCAGAGGGCGCTCACGGCCAGGCCACGGCCCGGCGCCGGTACAGCCTCGCCAACCGCTGGTCACGGTCGAGCAGGATCAGCAGCGGCTCGCGCTGGTCGAAGCGGCGTAGGCGCTCCGGGCGCGCATAGGCGTAAAGGTCGAGCGGGATACGTCGGAAGAGCGCTTCGGCGCGCAGGCGCAGGAGGAGCAGGTTGACCCGCAGCCAGCCGGCAACACCGGGCGGGAAGAGAAGGCGGAGGTCCAGGTCGGCGCGATCGCCCGTGATCGCACCCCGACGGCCGAGCGAGCCGATGCAGACGGCCTCGCGCAACCAGCCCAGCGCCTGCAGCCGCTGGACCAGTCGGCGCAGATGAGCCTCGAGCACCGCCGGATCACGACGGTACCAGCGGCAATAGCGTGCGCAGACCCAGGCTTGGCCGTTCAGCGTGAAGCTCAGGCTGTGGGCGATCAAGAGCGCGGCCGCGAGTGCTGCAGGCGCGCCGAGCGGCGATGTCATGGCCATGGTGAGCAAGAACGCGACCAGGCCCTCCAGCAGCAGGCGAAAGCTCAGCTCCTTCCCGTCCATGCCGCGCATGCCCTGCGCACACCAATTGATTGCCAGGATCACGACGCAGCTTTGCAGCAGCCGCGCCAGCGCAGGCGATCGCGGCCGGATCGGAAAGGCCTTGAGCTTCGGTTCGCTGAAAGAGGTAGCCATCGAGAATAAAATTAACCATTAGTTGATAAGACTGTCAAACGCGGTGCCGCACGATGGCTTCGCTGCTGGTCCGGCTGCTCCTCCTCCTCGCCTGCGGCTTCGCCGCGCTGTCCTCATCGGTCGCTGCCGCGCTCGGACTGGAGGAGGAGCGCATCCTGGCCTTCTCGACGGTCGTCGGCCTGCTCCTGCTGCTGCCGTTCCTGGTTCGGCCGCGGTTGTGCCGACCGGGCGCCGCCGTGCTGCTGCTGACGCTGCTTGCGGCGGTGATGGTGCTGGTCGATCTCGCCGGGCGCTTCGATCCGCTCGACGCACGGATCGCCCTGCCCGTCCTGGTCCTGCTGGCTGGGCCGAATCTCGCCCGGCTCCTGCCGCCCGAGGCGCTGACGCTGTTCGCCTGGCGCCTACTGTCCGCCTACGTGACCGTGACCTTCGCCTATCAGGTCCTGGCGGAGCCGGCCGCGGTGGCGCGAGGGTACGAAAGCATCGTGCGCTACGATCCGACCGGTTCGGTCGTGATGCACAGCAGTCTGAGCCTGATCCAGCTCCTGATGGCGCTGACGCGGCTGAGCCAGCCGCTGCGCCTTCCGGCACGCCTCGCCACCCTGGCCCTGGCGGCGATGGCGCTGGCGATGGTGTTCCTCACCGCCACCCGGACGGCGGGAGTGACGCTCGCGCTGTTCGCTCTGCTCCACCTGGCCACGACGGCCAGGCCGGCGCGGGCCCTGGCGCAGGTGGCCGTCGCCGGCGCGGGGCTGGCCTTCGCCTTTGCGCTCTGGACGCTGCTGGTCAGCGACAGCTTCTATCTCCGTCTCGCCGGCGCGCAGGAGCACTACAGCTCGGGGCGCTGGGCCAGCATCGGGCACTGGCTCACCCTTGCCGCCGACCGGCCTTGGGGCCTGGGCCTCGGCGCCGTGCGCGAGCTGCTGGCGGGCGGCCGCCCGGCCCTGGATGGGACCACCTTGCTGGAATGGCCCCACAACGAGATCGTTCGCTTCTACGTCGAGGCCGGGCCGCCCGGGCTGCTCTTCGTCGTCCTGCTCCTGGCGGTGGCGGTTCGGCGGGCCGTGCGGACGGCCTCGGCGGACATCGACCCCGTGCGGCGGACCCTGGTGCTAGCGGTCGCCGCCGATCTCGTGGCCGAGGCGCTCCTGCAGAACCTGCTCAACGCGATCTACCACGCGACCGTGCTGTTCCTGCTGCTCACGCTGGCAACCTCGGCCGCGCAGCCCGAGCCGGAGATCGAGACCCCCAGGCCCCTCGCGGACGCGGTTCCCGACCGCTAGCATCCTGCGCGCGTCTAGCAGGGAGCGTTGACATGCAGGAGCCGGGCATCTTCGATCGGGGCCTGCCGCGCACCCGCGCCAACCATCGGCCACTGACCCCGCTCGATTTCCTTGCCTGGTCGGCCTCCGTCTTCCCCGACCGTGCCGGCGTCCTGTACGGCGAACGCGCCTACAGCTGGGGCGAGGTGGACCGCCGATGCCGCCGCCTCGCTAGCGCCCTGCAGGGTCTGGGGGTGCGTCGGGGCGACACGGTCGCGGTGCTGTGCCCCAACACGCCGCCGATGCTAGAGGCGCACTACGGCATCCCCATGGCGGGTGCTGTGCTGAACGCGCTTAACACGCGCCTCGATCCGGCCTCCGCCGCCTTCATCCTCGAGCATGGCGAGGCCAAGGTGCTGCTCGTCGACACCGAATGGGCGCCGGTGATCAAGGCGGCCCTGGCGCAGACCAGCGCCCGGCCCATGATCGTGGACATCGTCGATCCGGAAGCACCGGGTGAGCGCCTGGGCGCGCTCGACTACGAGACTCTCCTGGCGCAGGGCGACCCCACCTTCGCGTGGGTGCCTCCGGACGATGAGTGGGACGCGATCTCGCTCTGCTATACCTCGGGCACGACGGGCAATCCCAAGGGCGTGGTCTATCACCATCGCGGTGCCTTCCTGAACGCCATGGGGAACGCGCTGACCTTCGGCCTGAGCAGCCGGACCAGCTATCTGTGGACCCTGCCGATGTTCCACTGCAACGGCTGGACCTACACCTGGGGCGTTACGGCCGTGGGTGGAACGCATGTCTGCCTCCGCAAGGTCGATCCCGCCGCGATCTTCCCGCTGATCGAGCGGGCGCACGTCACCCATCTCTGCGGCGCGCCGATCATCCTCAACATGTTGATCCACGCGCCCGCCGAGGCCAGGCGCAGCTTCGGTTGGACGATCGAGGTCGCGACAGGGGGTGCCGCGCCGCCCAGCGCGGTGATCGAGGCCATGGAGCGGATGGGCTTCCGCGTCACCCATCTCTATGGCCTCACCGAGACCTACGGCCCCGCCACGGTGTGCGTCGAGCAGGCAACCTGGCCGGATCTGCCGCTCACCGAGCGCGCCGGGCTGATGGCGCGCCAGGGGGTTCGCTATCCCACGATGGCGGAGATCATGGTGGCGGAGCCGGCCAGCCTCGCCGAGGTGCCGGCCGACGGCGCGTCGCTCGGCGAGATCGTGCTGCGCGGCAACACGGTGATGAAGGGCTACCTCAAGAACCCCGCGGCCACCGACGAGGCGTTCCGCGGCGACTGGTACCACACCGGCGATCTCGCCGTTCGCCACCCGGACGGCTATGTCGAGGTCAAGGACCGCTCCAAGGACATCATCATCTCGGGCGGCGAGAACATCTCGTCGCTGGAGGTCGAGGAGGCGCTCTACCGGCATCCGGCCGTCATGGAGGCGGCCGTGGTCGCCATGCCGGACGAGCGCTACGGCGAGCGCCCCTGCGCGTTCGTCACCCTCAAGCCGGACGGGATCGCCGACGAGGCCGGCATCATCGCCTGGTGCCGCGAGCGCCTCGCCCACTACAAGGCGCCGAGCCGGGTGGTGTTCGGGCCGCTGCCCAAGACCTCGACCGGCAAGATCCAGAAATTCGAGCTGCGCGAACGGGCGCGGGAGCCGATCTAGCGCAGCTCTACCACTGGGCGCATTGCGGCTTGGCAGCGAAAGCGTGAGCTCGTGCCGCACCTGGTGCCGTATGGGCACACCGGCGTCTGGACCTCACTGAAACGTTGACGGGCATGCGTAAATCGATTTGTCCTTGCGGTCACAACGGCGGATAGTTGCGTACTTGGTGGTGATGGTGACCCCGCTGCTGCAGTCGAACGAAAAAACGGGCCGATCGGGCATGGCGCAGATCATTGACATTGCGGAAAGGCGCAAGCCCCATGCGCTTCAGCGCCAACAGCGCGTCGAAGCCTCGATGCTGCCATGGGTGCTCGGTCCCACCGCCTACCTGGATCAGTTCGTCGCGCCGATCGCCTCTTGCTGGCAGTCCTGGCTCGCCTCGTGGGGCAGCCTCTGGCTGGCGCCGTGGGGCCTGCAGGTGCTGCCGATCGAGCCGCCGCCGCGTCCGGCACCCGAGAATCGAGCCGGGCCGCGCGGTTAGGTGGACGCCCGCTTCCCGACCTTCGCCGCCGTCACTGCCTCCATCAGCCAGCCCCACGCCTCGCGCTCGGCATCGCCTGCGGTCTTGTCGATCGCGATCTGCAGGTAGCGCAGCTCGCTCTCGATCTTCTCGGCGGGCAGCATGTGCAGGCGCGACACCAGGATCGCCGCCTCGACCACCGCGGCCTGGGCCCGGTTGAAGCCGAGGAACGGCGCATGGCTGGCCTCATGGACGACGCTGCAGCGAAAGCGGGGCCGCTGCTCGTCCTCGACCACCTCGGCGACCTCGACCTCGCTGTGCGCCAAGGCACCTGCCAGCCGCCAGCCCGACCGTTCCGCGGGGAGCACGGGCCAGTCGCGACGGCGGCGCGTCACGCAGCCTGCGAACACCCGCACGTCGGTCGTGTAGTTGACGCAGGCTCGCGGCGTGCGGCGGAGGTTCGCGAGCGTGGCGGAGGGATGGAACGGGGCGATCACCAGGAGCTGTCCCTCCTCGATCACGCCGAGCGGGGCGATGTGGGCCGAGCCATCCTCGTTGGCGGTCGTGACGATGCTCTCGCGGATGAACGGCATCAGCCCTCCCGGCGGCGGGCCCGGCGCGCTTCCAGCGTGCTGCCGGGCTGGATGAAGTGCAGCCGATCCTCGGCCGGAGGCGGCACGGCCACGCCCCAGCGCAGCTCGTTGTCCTGCACGTAGCGCTTACCGAGCTGGTGCGCGATCTGCGCCCGCGCCAGCTCCACGCCGAGATAGAAAGCGTGCGCGCCGTCACTCTGCACGCTCAGCTTCGGGTACAGCGCGAACGGGTCCTGCGCCACGTGGTGGCCGTCGCGGTTGTAGGCGTGGATGCCGTCCTCGGCGACCTCGATCCGCCAGTTGGCATCGCCTACCGCGGCGGCCAGGGCGGCGATCTCCTCGGGCATGGTGACGAGCGGCCGTCGGTCGCGCAGGCCCATCAGGCCCGGATCGTAGCCCTGCGGCAGGCTGCCGTCGGCCCTGGCGGCGTACATGATCCGCCGCGCCAGCTCCGCCTCCGCCACCGCACGCCGGCAATGCGGGCTCACCTGGACGACCAGGATGTTCCGGATCGCGAGTTCCGACACCATCCCCATCAGCGTCATGGTGATGCCGGTCGTGTCGGCGTCGGTCAGCTCGGTGAGGTTGCCCACCCCCATCAGGATCTCGACCTCGGGCAGCAGGCGGCGCAGCTCGTGATAGCGCACCAGCGAGGCGGTGAAGCCGAAATGGATCGGGTCGAGGATCGGATCGGCGAGGAACGGCCGTCCGGCCGCGGTCAGCCGCTCGCAGGCCTGCAGAAGGCCGTTGAGCTCGCCATGATGGGCGGGGATCAGCACCGGCACGGCATCGGTCTCGAACGCGAGGTCGAGAGTGTCCTCGGTGAGGCTGAGGAGAAAGTCCGCACCCGCCTTCGCACCCATGCGCAGCTCGTCGAGGTCGCCGGAATCGATGCTCACCGACCACCCCTGCCGCTTCAGCTCCTGGACGGTCTCCGGCAGATGCGGGAACGGCGTATCGGGCAGGCAGCCCAGGTCGATGACGTCGGCACCTTCGCGCTTGAGCGCCTGCGCCCGCAGGAGGATCTCCTCGACGCTCAGGCCGGAGGCCTCGACGATCTCGGCGAAGATCCGGCAGTCGTGAGCCTTCAGCTCGCGGCGCTTCGCCTTGGCGCCGAAGAACTGCGGCAGGTCGGCGATCTCCTCGGGGCCGAGCTGTACCGCCACCCCGAGCGCGGCGCCGAGCGCGTCCAGATCGCCCTTGCAGCGGCCGGGCAGCACGATGCGCGTGACCTCGTCGAGCGCCCCGATCCGTCGCCGGATGATCTCGGGCGTCATCAGCGCCGCCACCTTCACGCCGATGTTGCGCACCTCCCAGTCGAAAGGCAGCGGGCCGATCGCCTCCAGCTCCTGCCGCAGCCGCGCCTCGGCCAGATGACCGGTCAGGAAGGCGAGGCGCTCAGCCACCGATCTCGGCCAGCCGCGCCATGACGGCCTTCTCCAGCCCCGCCATGTCCTCGACCACGGTCGTCGCCTCGAACGCCTTGAGGCGCTCGGTGTTCTCCAGGTCGATGCGCCGCGGCCAGAGGCGGACCATGCCGTCCGGGGCCATGGTATCGTGGACCGGCTTGGTGTCGCAGGCATAGACGATCGCCGGCACGCGGCACTTGCCGGCCTGCGCGAACACGTTGGTCACCAGCGTGTCCGAGATCCCGGCCACACACTTGGCCACGCTGTTGGAGGTCGCCGGTGCGACCACCAGCGTGTGGTACCAGCCCCGGTAGAAGCGGCCGACCGGTGCGGCGCTCGCCGAGGTGTCCTTGATCAGCCGGATGGTGTCGGGAAACGGTGCCCGGTCCTTGGTGTAGAGAAAGATCACCTCGGCGGCCGCCCTGGACAGGAAGACGTCCATCTCGCCGATCTTGCGCATCAGCTCCAGGCATTCGACGAAGTCGTGGCCCGAGCCGGTGAGCGCCCAGGCGAGGCGCCTGCCCGCAGGCTGCGGCTCGTCGTCGAGGTCATGCATGCGGACACTCCCAAGGCGGCGCCGAAACACATCATGTGGCGGCAACCTGTCAATCGCGCACCCCTCTGCGACCCGGCACGAGATTGGCGTCCGATAATGCATCGTCTACGTTGCGCGCGGCCGGCACAGACGCGGGGGCAGCGATGGAATTCGATCCGGTTCTGCTCTCGCGCATCCAGTTCGCGTTCGTCATCACGTTCCACATCATCTTCCCCGCGTTCACCATCGGCCTCGCGGCTTGGCTCGCGACGATCGAGACCGTCCGTCTGGCCACGGGCAACTCCGTCTACCGGCGCGTCTTCGACTTCTGGCTCAAGGTGTTCGCGGTCTCGTTCGCGATGGGCGTGGTCTCCGGCATCGTGATGGCCTTCCAGTTCGGCACCAACTGGAGCGTGCTCGCCGAACGTTCCGGGCCGATCCAGGGTCCGCTTCTCGGCTACGAGGCGTTCACGGCCTTCCTGCTCGAGGCGACCTTCTCGGGCGTCATGCTGCTCGGCCGCCGGCGGGTGGCGCCGTGGTTCTACGCCCTCTCCTGCTGGATGGTGTCGCTCGGCACGATGGCCTCGTCGTTCTGGATCCTGGCCAACAATAGCTGGATGCAGGTCCCGGTCGGCCACGCGATCGAGAATGGCCTGATCGTGCCGGCCGACTGGCTGACGATCTTGCTGGGGCAGGTGCAGCTCGTGCGCTGGCCGCACATGCTGCTGGGAGCGTTCCTGACGACGGGCATGTGCGTGATCGCCACGGGCGCATGGTACCATCTGCGCCGGGTGCACGATGCCGAGGCGCAGGTGATGCTCGACTGGGGTACGGGTCTCGTCGCCGTCCTCATTCCCGTGCAGCTCTATTTCGGCCACCTGACGGGCCTCTACGTGCACGAGCACCAGCCGGCGAAGTTCGCGGCAATCGAGGCGCGCTGGCAGACCGAGCAGCCGGCGAGCGAGGTGCTGATCGGCTGGCCCGACGAGGCGGCCCGCACCAACCGCTGGGCGCTGGTTGTCCCCAGGCTCGGCAGCTTCATCGCGTCGGGGACGTGGGACTCGCGGGAGGTCGGGCTGGAGAGCTTCCCGCCGG
Organism: Geminicoccaceae bacterium; assembly: GCA_044224255.1. Lineage (GTDB taxonomy): Bacteria > Pseudomonadota > Alphaproteobacteria > Geminicoccales > Geminicoccaceae > Benzoatithermus. The sequence goes on along the minus strand of JBGAKU010000009.1, from coordinate 8,476 downwards.
AGGACTGGCCGCCGGTGGCGATCCCGTTCTTCACCTTTCGGATCATGGTCGGCATGGGCCTGCTCATGCTGGCGGTGAGCTGGGTCGGCGTCCTGCTGCGCTTGCTGGGGCGGCTCGACGACAGTCGCTGGTATCTGTGGCCGGCCTTCCTGTCCTTCCCGAGCGGGTTCGTCGCCGTGATCGCCGGCTGGTACACCGCCGAGATCGGCCGCCAGCCCTGGGTGATCTACGGCATCCTGCGCACGGAGGATGCGGTGAACCCGAGCCTCGCCGGGCCGGAGGTGGCCATCAGCCTCGCCGGCTACGTGCTGGTCTACGCGGTCGTCTACAGCTTCGGCCTGACCTACATCTACCGCCTGCTCCGCGATGGGCCGCAGCCGACGCCCACGCCCGAGCGCGCCACGGCCAGGCGGCCGCTTGCCTTTGCCGGCGCCGACGCCACCGGGTCGAGGGAGGGCTGAGATGGACGCGGCCTCGCTCGCCTACTTCTGGGCCGCGCTGATCGCCTTCGGGATCCTGGTCTATGTCGTGCTCGACGGCTTCGACCTCGGGGTCGGGATCCTGTTCGGCCTGACCCGGGACGAGCGTCACCGCAACCAGATGATGCATGCGATCGCACCTTTCTGGGACGGCAACGAGACCTGGCTGATCCTGATCGGCGCAAGCCTGTTCGGCGCCTTCCCCGCGATCTACGCGATCTTCCTCGCCGCCTTCTATCTGCCGGTGCTTCTGCTGCTGTTCGGCCTGATCTTCCGCGGCGTCGCGTTCGAGTTCCGCAATCGCAGCCTCGGCCGGCGCTGGCTGTGGGACTGGGGCTTCGTTCTGGGCTCCGTCGTCGCGAGCTTCGTTCAAGGTGCCGCCGTGGGTGCCATGATCGAGGAGCTGCCGGTGGTCGACGGCCGGTTCGCCGGCCACGTGCTCAGCTGGCTGTCGCCGTTCGCCGTGTTCTGTGGCATCGGCCTCGTTTTCGGCTATGCCCTGCTCGGTGCGACCTGGCTGGTCCACAAGACCGAAGGCGGCCTGCGGGACTGGGCCTATCGGCGGATTCCCTGGCTGCTCATGGGCACGCTGGGCTTCGCCGCGGCCGCCTTCCTGTTCACGCTCGACAGCCACCTGCGCGTCGCCGACCAATGGCAGTCGCGTCAGTGGCTCCTGATCTTCGTCGCCTTCGGGGTGATCGCGGTGGCCGGCATCCTCGCCGGCGTCTGGCTGCGCCGGGACGAGCTGCCGTTCCGCGCGGCCGCCGCCCTGTTCGCCACCGCCTTCGCCTGCCTCGCCGGCAGCTTCTGGCCCTATATGCTGCCCTACTCGGTTACCATCGCCGATGCCGCGGCACCGCTGGCCTCGCTCGAGTTCCTGTTCTACGGCGCGGGCCTCGTCGTGTTCCCGGTGGTTCTGGCCTACACGATCGGCGTCTACGCGATCTTTCGCGGCAAGCTGCACGACGGCTACGAGTGACCGTAGCGCCGCCTTCTCCAGAGCGGCTGCACGCGCGGGCGCTGCGCTATCTCGAGCGATACGCGACGACGGCGGCCCATCTCCGCCGCGTCCTGTTCCGGCGGGCGGCGCGCGATGCCGAGGCGCTCGGGCTGGACACGGCGAGGGTGCGGGCGGACGTCGACACGGTGGTTGCGCGCATAGTCGCGGCTGGCCTCGTCGACGACCGCCAATTCGCCCTCGGCCGCGCCCGGCGCCTCGCCGAGTCCGGGCGCTCGCCCGCGCGTATCCGCGCGGCGCTCGCCGCCAAGGGGCTGGCGGAGCCGGCGATCGAGGCGGCACTGCGCGGGCTCACCGAGGAGCATGCCGACCCCGAGCTCGCGGCGGCCATTGCCTATGCGCGCCGCCGGCGGCTGGGGCCGTGGCGGCCGCCCGAGAGTCGGACCGTGAATCGCGCGAAAGATCTCGCAGCACTCGGCCGGGCTGGCTTCGGCTATCGGGCGGCACGGCTGGTCGTCGAGGCAGACGACCCCGAGTCGCTGAAGTCAGTCGCGCACGCTTAGATAGGGACCGCCCGGCAGCGTGGTGTCGCGGTGCACGATGCGGATGGCGCCGCCGAAACGGCGGGCATGGGCCGGGAACGCCGGATCGACCAGCCCCGCTTGCGCCAGCTCCGCAGTGCTCGCCTGATCTGCCGGCAGCGGGGCCGACTTGATCAGGATCAGCAGCTCCGCGCCGAGCCGGGTGGCGAGCCACGCGGCAAGACTGTCGGAGGTGACCGTCCAGCTCGGCTCGATATCCTCATCCAGGCCGACCATCGCCCAGGGTAGCCAGACGCTGGCATGGGCCGCCCGCAGCTCCGCCTCGGTTTGCGCGAGCGTCAGCCGGGGCTCCAGGGACTGCAGTGCCAGGCCATATTGCTGCATGGCCAAGATCGCCATGCGGTGCGCCGCCAAGTCGTCGAAGCCGAGACGTGGCTGCGACTCGCGCACGGTGTCGGCGAACGGCCCGCCGCCCGGCACCACGATGCGCGGCGGCCCCGGCATGGATGCGAGCTCCGCGAGCCGGGGGCGCAGGGCCACGGCATCGTGCAGGCTGCCGCCGAGCTTGACGACCCACATCGCCTCCTCCCAGAACGGCCGACTCCAACCGGGACAGGCAAGCCATGCGGCATCGGCTCGTCAACCTGCTCGGGGGCGGCGCCCCTTGGCTGATGGGCGTGGTCAACGTGACGCCCGACTCGTTCAGCGACGGCGGCCGGCATCTGGCCGCGGACGCGGCCGTCGCGCATGGCCGCCAGCTCATGGCGGACGGTGCCGATCTGCTCGACCTCGGCGGGGAATCGACCGCTCCCGGCAGCCGCCCCATCACGAGCGATGAGGAGCTCCGGCGGCTCGAGCCGGTGGTCCGCGCCCTGGCCGGCGAGGCCGTCCTGTCGATCGACACCTACCACGCGGCGACCGCCGAGCGCTGCATCATGCTGGGTGCTTCGGTCATCAACGACGTCTCGGCCCTGCGCGCCGATCCGGAGATGGTCGCTATCGTTCGCGATCTGCGCCCGGTGCTGGTGATGATGCACGCCAAGGACGGGCCGCTGCCCCATGCCACCGACCGGCCCGCGCACTATGACGATGTCGTGCGCGACGTCGCCGACTGGCTGTCCGCGCGGGTGGACGTGGCGCTGAAGGCGGGGATCGACGCCGATCAGATCGTGGTCGACCCGGGTTGGGGCAAATTCCTGAGCCTGGAGCCCGACCACAGTTGGGAGATGCTCGCCCGGTTCGAGGAGCTGGTGGCGCGCCTGACGCCGATCCCGGTGCTGGTCGGCACCTCCCGCAAGGGCTTCTTCGGCATGCCGCTCGCCGAGCGCGATCCGGTCTCGCAGCTTTCGGCTCTGGTCGCGGCGGAGAAGGGCGCCGCTCTGCTCCGGACCCACAATGTCGGGATGGCGGCGCAGTTCGTGGCGGCGGCGGAGCGGATGGGCCGGCCGCTGCCGGCGCGGCGCGCCTACGGTTGAGCGGCCCGCAGCTCGGCGAGGAGCTGTGCCGCCGTCCGCCCGAGAACCGGGTGGCGCCAGTCCGGCCAGATCTCGCAGAACGGTGCCAGCACGAAGTCCCGCTTGTGCATCTCCGGGTGGGGCAGGCGCAGGCCGTCGCCGTCGAGGACCTGACCCTCGACAGCAATCAGGTCGAGGTCGATCAGCCGCGGCCGCCAGCGCGCCGTCTCGGCGGCACGGTTCCGTCCGAGCCGCGCCTCGATCCGGTGCAGGCCGGCCAAAAGCTCGGCCGGCGGCAGCCCGGTGCGCAGCAGGACTGCGCCGTTCAGATATTCGGGATAGGACTGCGCGGGATCGTCGGGATGGATCAGGGCCGGCGTCTCCAGCCAGCTCGAGCGCGCCATGACCTCGCCGAGCTCGGCCATCAGGACCACGGCCTGCTCGAGCGTCGCCCGGCGGTCACCGAGATTGGCACCGAGGGCTACCACGGCACGTTGCGGCGGATGGGATGGCGACATGGCGCGAGGCCTAGCCGGCCAAGGGCGTCCTGGCAATCGGCGCCACGCACCCGACTCACGGTTGGAGCGAGCCCATGCGCGTAGTGGTCTGTGGCGGCGGGGTCGTCGGCGCCTGCATCGCCTACTTCCTTGGCCGGCGCGGGGTCGAGGTCGTGCTCGTCGAGCGCACCGGGATCGCCTGCGCCGCATCGGGTAAATCGGGCGGGTTCCTGGCGCTGGACTGGTGCGATGGCACCGCGCTGGGCCGGCTCGCGCGCCGCAGCTTCGCCCTCCACGCCGAGCTTGCCATGGCGCTCGATGGCGGCCGGTGGGGCTATCGCCGCCTGAGCACCTGGAGCGTGTCGGCAGGCGGGCGGCGTGGCTCGCCGCGACCGGCGATCGGCTGGCTCGGGGAGCGTGCGCTGCTTCATGGCAGGCTGGGCTCGCCCGAGACCACGGCTCAGGTGCACCCGGCGCGCTTCACCGAGGCGATGGTCGCTGCTGCCGTCGATCTCGGCGCGCAGGTGAGGATCGGGCAGGTGACAGGGATCGTTCGGGCACCCTCCGGCGCTGCAACGGGCGTGGAGGTGGAGGGCGAGTTCCTCGCGGCCGGCGCCGTGGTGATCGCCATGGGGCCTTGGTCGGTGGCCGCGTGCGGCTGGCTGCCGCTGCCGGCAGTGTACGGGCTCAAGGGCAACAGCATCCTGTTCCGGAGCGGCGACGCGATCTCGGCAGACGCCCTGTTCGTCGAGCTCGTGGCCGATGGGAAGACGGACACGCCGGAGGTGTTCCCCCGCCCGGACGGCACGACCTATGTCTGCGGCCTGTCGAGCCAGCAGCCGCTGCCCGACGATCCGGCCCGGGTGGCCCCCGATCCGGGAGCGGAGGATGCGCTGCGGCGCATGACGGCGGCGTTCGCGCCCGGGCTCGCCGAGGCGCCGGTCACCACGGTCCAGGCCTGCTACCGGCCGGTCACTCGGGACGGCCTGCCCCTGCTCGGGGATGTTCCCGGCGTCGCCAACGCTTTCGTCGCCACCGGCCACAATGTCTGGGGAATTCTCAATGCGCCTGCCAGCGGTGAGGCCATGGCGGAACTGATCGTCGACGGGGCCACACGGCAGATCGATCTGCGCTGGTTCGATCCGGCGCGTCTGCCGCCGGCGGTGCTGGAGGCGAGCGGGTAGATCGGCCGATTCACCCGCTCGCCTCGGCCTTCACGCCTCACGCGTCGCGACCGTGACGGACGATCCGCGCGATCTCATGTCGGAAGACACCGAGATCGCACAGCATCCGGTCGTCCTGCTGCATCAGCCAGGCAATCTCGCGCCGCCGCTGCAGCTCACGCCGCAGCATCGTCGCGAGCAGCCCGAACCAGCGGCCCACCGCCGCCTTCGCCCCGCACGCACGAGGCAGGGCCAACCCGATCGTAGCCATGCTCGTTCTCCATTCCCGGTACACCATTGCCCCGGTGACTGGATCATCTGCTTGGGAGGTTTCAGAGGCATGTCGCCGCATGGCGGCAGGCGTTTCGAAGATCGCGTCGGGCCGGGTAGCGACCTTCAGCTCTCGATGGGCGGCACGAAGCCGGTGGCGCCGAAGATGAAGTCGGAGGCCTGCAGGCTCAGCAAGGGATCGAGAACGATTCGCAGCTCCGCACCGGGAGCGGCGTCGGTGTTGCCTTCGATGATGGTGTCGCCACCGGACTGGAACCAACGGAGCTGCCCGACCGCGGTGAACTCGTTCGTGCCGATGAACCTGAAGGCCTGGAACCCCGAAGCGTCCTCATTGGCGTCGCCCGTGACGATCTTGTCGCCCTGTGCGCGGCTGAAGTCCGTGATGCGGTCTGGAGCGCCTGCCGTGCTGTCTTCGTAGTTGACGTAGAAGCGGTCGGCGCCGCCCCCGCCGGTAAGGACATCGGCACCTCCGCTACCCGCAAACCAGTTGGCGGCCCCGTTGCCGATGAGGCGGTCGGCAAAATTGGAGCCGTCGATCGACTCGACGCTGACGAAGCGGTCGCCCTCGGCGTCGCCGCCCTTGCCGGTACCCTTGGCGAGGTCCACGGTCACGCCGGCGTCCGAGGCGTAGTAGCGCGCGAAGTCCATCCCGCCGTCGCCGCGCAGCTCGTCGGCGCCCTCGCCGCCGATCAGGATGTCCTTGCCGTCGCCGCCGGACAGCCGGTCGTTGCCGCCCCGGCCATAGAGCGCGTCGCTGCTGCCACCGCCCTGCAGGTCGTTGCGCAGATCGTCCCCGTACAGATAGTCGGTCTTGCTCGAGCCGATCAGCCCCTCGATGCTGTAGAGCGTGTCGCCGGCCGCATCGCCGCGTTCGGCTTCGGCAAACTGAAGATCGACCGCAACCCCGGCGCGCGAGCCCGCATAGCTCGCCATGTCGAAGCCGTCGCTGCCGAACAGCTCGTCCGCACCGGCACCGCCGGTCAGGACATCGTTGCCGTTGAAGCCGATCAAGGTGTCGTCGCCGGCGAGACCGAAGATCTGGTCGGCCTTGTCGGTGCCTTCGAGCTCGTTCGGATATCGGTCGTTGCCGTTCGTGCCTGTGACAATGGCCATGTTGCGCCCCTCCGACATTGGTTCATAGGTGAAGGGCAGCATCGGCGCGCCACGTTTCAGTTTATTGTCGCGGTTCGACATTCACCCGAAACATAGCGCATGGACCATCAGCGATTGACCAAGTTGGTCGGCGTCGCCACCATCGCGGCAGCACCGATCAGGGGTGCGCCGACACCGGACCTGTCGACGATGGCGAGGCAGCAAGCGGACTCCGACAGCCCGATCCGCTTCGCCGCCGATGAGAAACCGCCCTTCCCGCTCGCGGCGGTGGTCGGGCTGCAGACCGTCGTCCTGATCCTCGCCGGCATCGCGCTAACGCCGATCATTGTGGCGCGCACGGCAGGCGTGCCGCCTGACTGGCTGCTGTTCGCCGCCTTCCTTGTCTGTGGCGTCACCACCATCCTGCAGGCGCGGCCGGTCTGGATCTTCGGCTGCGGGTATGTCCTGTTCATGGGCTCGAACGGCGCCTATCTCGGCGTCGCGGCCGACGCGGTCGCAGCAGGGGGCCTTGCGCTGCTGATGACGCTGACCGCCGTCTCCGGGCCGGCGCAGATTCTGTTCTCGTTCCGGCTCGGCCAGCTGCGCGAGGTCATCACGCCAGCGGTGGGCGGCGTCGTGGTGATGCTGATCGCGGTCAGCATCGTGCCGATCGCGTTCGGGCTGATGACCAAGCCGATCCCGGGCGTGGACATGCTCGGCCAGCAGGTGACGGCCGCCGCGACCTTCGCCGCCATCGTGCTCATGGTCCTGTTCGCCAACCAGCGTCTGCGCCTGTGGGCGCCGCTGATCGGCGTCGGCATCGGCACGCTGGTCGCCGCCTGGTGGGGCATGGTCGATCTCGGCCCCGTCGCGGCGGCACACTGGATCGGGCTGCCCGCCCAGGGGCATCCCGGGCTCGACCTTTCCTTCGGCCACGCCTTCTGGTCTCTGCTGCCCGCCTTCATCCTGGTGACGGTCGTGGGCGGCATCGAGACCTTCGGCGACGGGGTCGCGGTGCAGAAGGTCTCGAACCGCGCCGGCCGGGCGATCAGCTTCCGCGCCGTGCAAGGCGCCATCAACGCCGACGGGCTCGGCAACACACTGTCCGGCCTCGCCGGCACGGTGCCCAATACCGTCTACTCGACCAGCGTCGCCGTGGTGGAGATCACCGGCATCGCCTCGCGCTCGGTCGGGCTCTGGGGCGGGTCGTTCCTGATCCTGCTCGCCTTCATGCCCAAGGTCGCCGCCGCCTTGGCGGCAATCCCGAGCCCTGTCGCCGGGGCATACATCTTCGTCCTCCTGATCCTGCTGTTCAGCCATGGGGTGCGGCTGGTGACCGAGGAGGGTGTATCCTTCGCCGAGGGTTTCGCGGTCTGCACCTCGTTCTGGATCGGTGTGGCGGTCCAGAACAAGCTGGTCTTTCACGAGTCCCTGCCGCTCTGGTTCAAGACCATCTTCGGCAACGGCACGACCGCGGGCGGTGCGGCCGCGATCCTGCTCATGCTGCTGCTCCGCATCGGCAGCGGCCGCCGCCGCTCGGTGACGATCCGCCTCGACGACCCCAACGGTCCGCAGAATCTCGCAGGCATGCTGCAGGCGGCGGGGGCTGCAGGCGGCTGGGAGCCCATGGCGATCGCGCGCCTCGTGCTGGTCGGCGAGGCGGCGCTCGCCTGTCTGCGGGAGGGAATGAGCGCCGCCGATCACGCACGCCCGGTGATCGCGACGCTACAGTGTAAGGGCAACCTGGCCGAACTCGAGCTCGCCTGCCGCCCGCTCGCCGACAATGTCGGTGATCGGCTCGTCGAGCCGGGCACCCCTCTCCCGGACTATCTCGACACGATCACCGGCCTCGCCGAGGGGCTGGAGCATCGCCAGTTCCAGGGCCGCGATTATCTGCTGGTGAAGGTGCCGGTGGCTGGGTTCGTCCGGCTCGAGCCCGCCGGCACGACTGCGGCTCAGTCAGCAAGCTGAGTGCCGGACGGGCAGCCCGGTTTGCCGGC
>JBGAKU010000275.1:0-7070 GCA_044224255.1 Geminicoccaceae bacterium | reverse complement strand
GGAGCTGGCGGGCCTGGTCGAGCAGACCTTCATCCGCGGCCGCCAGCAACTGGGGGGGAGCGCCTGGTCCACGGCGGTGGTCAGGCTGCTCGAGGACGCCCTGGGCGAGCCGCTGCGTGCCGATGGCTTTCCCTCGCGGCTCGAGCCGGGCTGAGCCACCGGCTAGGCTACCGACTGTCCTGCTTCCTCGTCGAGGTGCGGGCGCGACAGCGCGAGCTCGACAAAGCTCCGCTTGATATGCGTCAGCTCTTCCTCCGTCAGATCCTCGCAGTCGAGTTCGCACGGTAGCCCAAGCGTCGGCAGATCGCGCTTGACAGGCGATGCGCGCATGCATTTTACTAAACTCAATTAAACTAAACTCGACGGTCGCGCCGCTCTGGGTGGCCGGTGCCGATGTGCTCCGCAAAGGCTGGGAGGCTAATCATGCGGGTATTCGAGACGTTGCTGGCAGGCTGCGCTGCCGCGGTGGCGATTGCCGCCGCTGCCCCCGCCCAGGCCCAGGACAAGTCCCTGACGCTGTGTTGGGCGGCCTGGGACCCGGCGAATGCTCTGGTCGAGCTCGGCAAGGACTTCACGGCCAAGACCGGCATCGAGATGAAATACGAGTTCGTGCCGTGGCCCAATTTCGCCGACCGTATGCTGAACGAACTCAATTCCAAGGGTCAGCTGTGCGACCTGATGATTGGCGACAGTCAGTGGCTGGGTGGATCGGCCACCAACGGTCATTACGTCAAATTGAATGATTTCTTCGACAAGAACAACATCAAGATGAGTGATTTTCTTGATGCCACGGTCTATTCATATTCCACTTGGCCGAAGGGCCAGCCGGAATATTGGGCGCTGCCGGCGATGGGTGACGCGTTGGGCTGGGTCTATCGCAAGGACTGGTTCGCCAAGCCCGAGCTGCAGGCCGAATTCAAGCAGAAGTACGGCCGTGACCTCGCCCCGCCCGCCACCTGGACCGAGCTCAAGCAGGTGGCCGAGTTCTTCCAGAACCGCGAGATCGACGGCAAGAAGGTCTACGGTGCCGCCATCTTCACCGAGCGCGGCTCGGAAGGCATCACCATGGGCGTGACGGCTGCGCTCTATTCCTGGGGCGTCCAGTACGAGGACCCGAACAAGCCCTATCAGATGGACGGCTTCGTGAACTCGAAGGAAGCCGTCGAGGCGCTCGAGTTCTACAAGAGCCTCTATGACTGCTGCACGCCGCCCGGCTATTCGAACAGCTACATGCAGGAGAACCTCGACGCCTTCAAATCGGGCCAGGTTGCCCTGATGATGAACTGGTTCGCCTTCTTCCCGGGCCTGTACAAGGATCCGGTGGTCGGCGGCGACAAGATCGGCTTCTTCGTCAACCCGAAGCAGAACGTCGAGGCCAGCACGCTGGGTGGCCAGGGCATTTCCGTGGTGGCCTACTCGGAGAAACAGGACGAGGCGCTCGAATACATCAAATGGTTCGCCGAGCCCGAGGTTCAGAAGAAATGGTGGTCGCTGGGCGGCTATAGTTGCTCGAAGGCCGTGCTGCTGGATCCGGGCTTCCCCACCACCGCGCCGTTTGCCGCCGACTTCCTCAAGGCCATGTCGGGGGTGAAGGATTTCTGGCAGGAGCCGGCCTACGCCCAGCTGCTCCTGTCGATGCAAAAGCGGGTCCATGACTATGTCGTGGCCGGCCAAGGCACGCCGCAGCAGGCGGTGGATCTGCTGCTCGAGGATTGGACCGAAGTCTTCGAGGACGAAGGCAAGCTTTAGCCTCGACCCGGTCCTTGGATCTACCTCCCCGGTCTTCCCCCCCGGCCGGGGAGGTAACCATCGCAACATCCGCCCGGCGATCGGTTTCTTATGAACGAAGCTACCAGCAGCATCCCCAACCTTGCCGAGCGGGCCGCGGATCTGACTCCGCCGGTCGTGGGGGCGCGCCTGCGCGGCCTGTCGGACCGCGCCATCGCCTGGCTGTTCATCACGCCTACGATCGCACTTCTGCTGGCGATCAACATCTTTCCGCTGATCTGGACCGTCCGCCTGTCGTTCACGAATTTCCGCGCCAACCGGCCGAACGAGCCCATCGCCTGGGTCGGCCTGCGCAACTATGAGCGGGTCCTGACCGATCCCGACATCTGGCACAACATGCAGGTCACGGCGCATTTCGTGCTGTGGACCATCGCCATCCAGACGGTGATCGGCTTCACCCTGGCCTATCTGGTCAACCAGCGCTTCCGCAGCCACGGCTTCTGGACGACGGCGATCCTCTTGCCGATGATGCTGTCGCCGGCCGTGGTCGGCAATTTCTGGACCTTTCTCTACCAACCGCAGATCGGCCTCTTCAACTACTTCATCTCGTTCTTCACCGGCATCGACCCGTCCTCCTTCCAGATGATCGGCGACGTCAACCTGGCGCCCTGGTCGATCATCATCGTCGATACCTGGATGTGGGCACCTTACGTCATGCTGATCTGCCTCGCCGGGCTGCGCTCGATCCCGGATTACATCTACGAGGCCGCCGAGGTCGACCGCGCCTCGCCGTGGCGCCAGTTCTGGTCGATCACCCTGCCGATGGTGCTGCCGTTCATCATGCTGGCGGTACTGTTCCGGGCGATCGAGAACTTCAAGATGTTCGATCTCGTGGTCCAGCTGACTTCGGGCGGCCCCGGCTCGATCACCGAGCTGAGCTCGATCAACCTGAAGCGCGAGGCGTTCGAGAAGTGGCGTACCGGCTACGCCAGCGCCTTCGCGATCGTGCTGTTCGTCACCGTGTTCGCCGCGGCCAACATCTACGTCAAGGCCCTCAACTCGGTGAAGAACCGATGAGCGCCTCCACCACCGCCCATTCGATCGTCGAGCCGACCCCGCGTGCCCGCCTGCTGGCCGGGGTGATCGTGATCGGCTATGCCCTGGTCTCGCTGCTGCCCCTGCTGTGGATCTTCGCCACCGGCTTCAAGACGCCGGCCGATTCCATCTCCTATCCACCGAAGCTGGTCTTCGGCCCGACGCTCGAAGGCTATGTGAACGTCTTCACCACGCGCTCGCGGCAGACGCCCGAGTACATGGCATCGCTGCCGGCGCCGGAGACCTGGTACGACGAGCTCGTGCGCTCGCGGAACATGGTGATCGCCGGCCCGTCCAAGTTTGGCCAGCGGTTCGTCAACTCCGTGGTCGTCGGTTTCGGCTCCACGATCCTGTCCGTGTTCCTGGGCACACTGGCGGCCTATGCCTTCTCGCGCTTCCGGGTACCCGGCAAGGATGATCTCCTCTTCTTCATCCTGTCGACCCGCTTCATGCCGCCGATCGCGGTGGCCATCCCGATCTTCTTGATGTACCGGGCGCTCGGCCTGTCCGATACTTGGCTCGGCCTCATCCTGCTCTATACGGCGGTCAATGTCAGCCTTGCCGTCTGGTTGCTCAAGGGCTTCATCGACGAGATCCCGCGCGAGTACGAGGAGGCCGCCATGATCGACGGTTACTCGCGGCTGGAAGCCTTCGTGAAGGTGGTGCTGCCCCAGGCCGCCACCGGCATCGCCGCCACCGCCATCTTCTGCCTGATCTTCGCCTGGAACGAGTATGCCTTCGCCGTGCTGCTGACCTCGGGCAACGCGCAGACCGCCCCGCCTTTCATCCCCACCATCATCGGCGAGGGCGGCCTGGACTGGCCCGCCGTCGGCGCCGGGACGACTTTGTTCCTGCTGCCGATCCTCGTCTTCACCGTGCTGCTGCGCAAGCACCTGCTCCGCGGCATCACCTTCGGCGCGGTGCGCAAATGAGCCGCCGCCTGTTCCGCCGCGGCCCTTGGGAGAACGCCGCCACGGGCGTCATCACGCTGGGCGTGGTGATGCTGATGCAGCCGCTGGCCCTGGCCCTGTTCACCTGGAGCTTCCCGGTGATCCTCGCCGGCACCGTGATGTTCATCGTCGTCAGCCATTTCCCGGATTGACCCGACATGGCCCAGATCCGGCTCACCAACCTGCACAAGGCGTTCAGCGACTTCGTCGCCGTCCGCAACAGCAACCTCACGATCGAGGACGGCAGCTTCTTCGTCCTGCTGGGCCCGTCGGGCTGCGGCAAGACCACGACGCTGCGGATGATCGCCGGGCTCGAGCTGCCGACCTCGGGCGAGATCCGGCTCGACGGCCAGGACGTCACGTTCAAGCGTGCCCGGCAGCGGGACATCGCCTTCGTCTTCCAGCTGTTCGCGCTCTACCCGCACATGAACGTGCGCCGCAACATCGGCTTCCCGCTGCGCGCGCAGGGCGTGGCGCGCGCCGAGATCCGCCGCCGGGTCGAGGAGACGGCCAGGCTGCTGCGCATCGACCATCTGCTCGACCGTCCGGTGGGCGGCCTGGCCGGCGGCGACCGACAGCGGGTGGCGCTGGGCCGCGCCATCGTCCGCCGACCCAAGGCGTTCCTGATGGACGAGCCCCTGGGCACGCTCGATGCCGCCTTTCGCGAGCTGATGTGCGAGGAGCTGCGTGGGCTGCACAACCGCATCGGCGCCACCACGGTCTACGTCACCCACGACCAGATCGAGGCCATGGCGATGGCCGACGTGATCGCCGTGATGAGCAAAGGCGACGTGCTGCAGGTGGGCTCGCCGTTCGAGATCTACCATCGTCCGCGCAGCATGTTCGTCGCCCAGTTCATCGGCAGCCCGGCCATGAACTTCCTCGACTGCGCGGGCCGGGTCGGGCCAGGAGCCGAGGCCGTGGCCCTCTGCGGCCAGCCGGTGCCGATGCCGCCGCTGCGGGCCGGCGCCAGTCAGGAGCGTCTGGTCCTGGGCGTGCGGCCGGAGCATGTCCGCCTCGCCGACGACAGCCCTGTCCGGGGCGAGGTGTTCGGGGTCGAGTACATGGGAGCACGGCAGGTCATCACCGTCGACACCGCGGCCGGTCGGCTTCGCCTGCGCACCGCCAACAGCCAGATCGCCACCGTCGGCGAGCATGTCGGCCTGGCGTTCGATCCGGGCCAGATCATCCTGTTCGACCCGGCAAGCGAGCGGGCGCTGCCCTCGGCGCTGTTCGAGCCGGAGGCCGGGCATGGCTGAGGTCCGTCTCGAAGGGGTGACCAAGGCGTTCGGCGACACGGTGGCCGTCGACCGTCTGGACCTCGATATCCGCGACGGCGAGTTCATGGTCCTGCTCGGCCCCACCGGTGCCGGCAAGACCACGACCCTGCGGCTGGTGGCTGGCCTCGAGCGCCCGGACCGCGGCCGGATCTCGATCGCTGGCGCCGATGTCACCACCGACCCGCCAGCCGCCCGCGACATCGCCATGGTGTTCCAGCAGTTCTCGCTCTATCCGCACTACTCCGTGTTCGACAATCTGGCCTTCCCGCTGCGCTCGCCGCTGCGGCGCGAGAGCGAGGACAAGATCAGGGCGCGGGTGCACGAGATCGCCGCGCTGCTGCGGATCGACAGCAAGCTCGACAATCGGGCGACCCGGCTCTCGGGCGGCGAGATGCAGCGCGTGGCGATCGGGCGGGCGCTCGTCCGGCGGCCGCGCATCTACCTCATGGACGAGCCGCTGTCGTCGCTGGACGCCAAGCTGCGCGAGGACCTGCGCATCGAGCTGAAGCGCATCCAGCGCGAGCTCGGCGCCACCATCCTCTACGTCACCCACGACCAGATCGAGGCCATGACCATGGCCGACCGGATCGGCGTGATCGAGGGCGGCCGGCTGCTGCAGCTGGCGTCGCCGCGCGAGGTCTATGCCAGCCCGGCCAGCATGGCCGTGGCACGCCGCCTCGGCTCGCCACCGATCAATCTGCTCCCGGTCGGCACGCTGCCGACGACCCGCGCCCCGGGGGGCACCACCACGATCGGCTTCCGCCCGGAGGATGTCAGTCTCGACGCCACCGGCGACCTTCCCGGCCGGATCGAGCAGGTCGAGCCGCTCGGCGCCGAAACGGTGGTCGTGGTGCAGGTCGAGGGCGCCCGGCTGCATGCCTTGATGCCGGGGCTGGCCCGGGTCGAGGCGGGGGCCGCGACCCGGGTCACGGTCCCGGCCGACGCCGTGCTTTACTTTGCCGCCGATGGTCGGCGGCTGGCTGCTTGAGAAACATTCCGCATGTCCTCTGACCTCACCCTGGCGCTGATCGACGCCACCAGCTCCGCCATCGTCGGGCACACCGACGAGCTGACGGTACTCGACCAGGCGATCGGCGACGGCGACCACGGCAGCAACATGGCCCGCGGCTTCCAGGCGATCGCAGCCCAACGCGACGCGCTGGCCGAGCTCGAGCTGGGCGAGGCCCTGCTCAAGGCCGGCATGATCCTCGTCACCACCGTCGGCGGCGCCTCGGGGCCCCTCTATGGCAGTCTGCTCATGGGCATCGGCAAGGGCCTGAAGGCGGGGAAGGACCCGACCGAGGCCTTCGCCGAGGGGATCGAGAGCGTGAAGAAGCGTGGCAAGTCGGATGCGGGTGCCAAGACGATGCTGGATGTCCTGATCCCGACTCTGGCGGCGCTGCGCGCCCGGCCCGGCGATCTCGCGGCGGTGCGCGCGACCGCGACCGCCAGCGTCGAGGCCACCAGGCCCATGCTCGCGACGCGCGGCCGGGCCTCCTTCCTGGGCGAACGCTCGATCGGGCATATCGACCCCGGCGCCCGCTCCGCCTGCCTGGGCATCCACGCCGTCTGTGACGTGCTTGAGGGGCGGGCATGAGCGGGACCGTGGCCGTGGTCATCGTCTCCCATTCGCCCAAGGTCGCCGAGGGTGCTGCCGACATGGTCCGGCAGATGGTGGGGGACGACGTCCCCTGTGCCTGGACCGGGGGCAACCCGGTGGGCGGTCTCGGCACCGACGCCATCAAGATCCGCGATGCCATCGAGCAGGTCTGGAACGCTGCCGGTGTGGCCGTGTTCGTCGATCTGGGCGGTGCCGAGATGAACGCCGAGATGGCCATCGAGATGCTGGAGCCGGAGCGTGCGGCGCGGGTGCGAATCTGCACCGCACCCATCGTCGAGGGCGCCGTGGTAGGAGCGACCGAAGCCTCGGGTGGTGCCGCCCTCGAGGCGGTCTGCGCCGCCGCCGAGGAACTTGGGCCATGACAGCACTACGGACCGAGGTCCTGATCACCCACCC
>JBGAKU010000008.1:0-46523 GCA_044224255.1 Geminicoccaceae bacterium | reverse complement strand
ATCGCGTCCGCGATGATCGCGCAGAAGGCCGACATCATTTTCACGATGCTCAACGCGGGGCGTGCGGGCGTCACCGACGCCTGCCGCGAGAAGCAGGTAGCTCAGATCGGCAACGTGATCGATTGGACCAAGGTCGCTCCCGACGTCTTCATCGCCTCCGCGGTGGCCAATTCCGGCCTCGGCCTGTTCAATGCCGCCGCGGACGTCGTCGATGGCAGCTTCCGCCCCGGCGTCATCCGGCAGATCGGTCTCGAGCAGCCGGACGCGGTTCGCCTTGCGGTCGGCCCATCGATCGACGCCACGACACAGGGCAGGATCAAGCAAATGAGCGACGAGATCATCAGCGGCCGGCTCGAGGTCCACACGACCTACGAGGGTCCCGAATTTCAGACACCGGCCTGAAGGTAGAGAAGCTCGCGATTACCGCACCAGCGACGGTCTTGCCGCTGATCTACGCTGCCGCCTCCCCGACCCGCCAGAGGGTGCCGGCGCGCCGGATGCGTGGAGGACGACGACGAGCCGGCGCGCGGCAGCGGTCGAAGGTGTGGCTCATGCGGGTGAAGCGCGGTCGCGAAGGCCAAAGGGGTCAGACCCCGTGAGCCGCTCGGTGAAGACAGATCGGCCGCGGCTGGACACCGTGGCCAATCGGCGGCGAAAGATCCGGCAGGCGCGGAAGGTCACCGCCGTCCGGCGGCGCGTGCTGATATACTACGGGTAGAAACGTCACACACGGCGTCCGACCTCCACCCATGCCTCTTGCACCGTGGGCTTGCCGAAGCGCTTTGTGAGTTCAAGAAGTATTGCGTGTGGGATCTTCATCTCCGGATCCTCGACTAGCTCCTCGATTTCGTCCAGAAGGGCACGCGCCTTTGGGCAGAGATCCAGCTCGATTTCCTCTTCTCTCAGATGTTTCGCCTTACGCTCATCAGGCGTTGGCACCGGCTCCTTCTCGCGCCATCTCCTCACGGTCCCCCGGTCCGTGGGGAAGGGTGTGCCGTCAGGTTGTATTGCGACGATGCGCATTCGACGCGCACTGAGCCTGAAAGAAATCATACGCTCGGTATTTGAGATAACTTCTGAGATCCGGATGTTGGGTTTGTCCTCAACCCGCGGATGCTCTTTGCCGATCAAGCGACGGCGCCTGACCTTTATATTCCCTCGGACCTTGCGATCCCCGTGCGCTGGATGGCCGTCGTAGACGAGGTCGAAGCGCGAGCCATAAGGAAGCCGGTGCCATCGCACCAGCTTGTCGGACAGCTCATGCCATTCGCATTGCTTCGGAAACCGAGTGCTAAGGCTCGACACGAGAATCTCCCAAGAGGCAAAATCCCCCCAGATTTAAGCGAACCCCCCCTGTTTCAAGCGCAAAGGATGGTGCTGTGGTCACGAGTGCCCGAACCATGCCGCCGTACCTCATGTCGGCTCGCTCGCCTGCAGGTCGGTGACTGCCTCCAGCAACTGCGGGACCTTGCTGACCACTGCGTCCCAAACAACGTCGAGATCGATGCCGAAATAGGCGCGGATCAGAATGTCCCGCAAGCCGGCGATCTTTCGCCAATCCACGTCAGTGCGGCGGTCCTTGGCGCTCGGCGGCAGACGTTTGACCGCCTCGCCGATGACCTCGAGGTTGTGGGCCACCGCGTCGATTGTCTTCCGGTCCGCCCTGAACTGCGGCGCCGTCATGCCGCGGGTGTAGACCAGGATCAGCCGGCAGCTTTCGGCGATATCAGCCAGCTACAGCGCCGCGTCACGCGACACGCAGCAGTTCCGCCTCGATCCGGGCGCGAAGGGCGGGCTTCATGGCACCGGTGGTGACGAGGTCCACGGGCCGCCCGAGCGTGTCCTCCAAGAGCAGCTTGAGGTCCATGAACGGGTCGAACCGGGCCGGGCCGTCGAACTCGACCAAGATGTCGAGATCGCTGCTGGGACGCAGCGCACCACGCGCCGCCGAGCCGAAAAGGGCCAGGGACCGGACGCCGAGCCGCGCCAGCTCCGGACGAAGCTGCGCGACACGCTGGTGTATCTCCTCTTGTGACCGTACCGGCTCCGCCAAGGCAGCGCCCCCGCGTTCGACCATCCCATCGTCTAGCACCACGCGCGCGAGGGCGGAACAGGACGCGAGGCCGCTACCGCCGTGGCTCGGCCTCCACCCAACACCCCGCGACGTGGTCGTCCACCAGCCCCACCGCCTGCATGAAGGCGTAGACGGTGGTCGGGCCGACGAAGCTCCAGCCGCGCTTGCGCAGCTCCTTGCTCAGCGCCGTCGATTCCGGGCTCTTGGGGATGCCGCGCAGGGTCTGCCAGTCGAGGCGGGACGGGCGCGGCGGCGGCGCGAAGCGCCGGACGAAGGCGTGCAGCGAGCCGGCCTCGGCGCGCAGGTCCAGGGCGCGGCGGGCGTTGTTGAGGACCGATTCGATCTTGCCGCGATGGCGCACGATGCCGGCATCGGCGAGGAGCCGCTCGACGTCGGCGGGGCCGAAACGGGTCAGCGCCTCGGCGTCGAAGTTCGCGAGCGCGCGGCGGAAATTCTCGCGCTTGCGCAGGATCGTCAGCCAGGACAGTCCGGACTGGAAGCCCTCGAGACAGATCTTCTCGAACAGATAGCGGTCGTCCGTGGTCGGCCGTCCCCATTCCTGGTCGTGGTAGGCCGTGTAGAGCGGATCGTCGCCGCACCAGGAACAGCGGACCTTGTCGTCCGCGCCGAGGCGCAGACCGTCGGGTAGTGCTTTCGTCATGCGGGCTCCAGCGTGGTCGGGAAGCCGGGTGCGCGCAGAGGTTCGCGCAAGGCATCCTCCAGGAGCCTCACGACGGCTGTCGACCAAGCCCCGCCGCCGAGCTGCTGACGGGCGCGGATGAAGGTCTGCTCGACCAGGCCGGCGAGCTCGAGCGGCACGCCGAGCCCGCGGCCCATGGCGAGCGCGAAGCCGAGATCCTTGCAGGCGAGATCCATGGTGAAGCCGATGTCGTAGCTGCCGCTGAGGATGAGCTGG
Organism: Geminicoccaceae bacterium; assembly: GCA_044224255.1. Lineage (GTDB taxonomy): Bacteria > Pseudomonadota > Alphaproteobacteria > Geminicoccales > Geminicoccaceae > Benzoatithermus. The sequence goes on along the minus strand of JBGAKU010000008.1, from coordinate 43,533 downwards.
CCCTCGGTCTCGTGGACGAAGCTGTTGCCCGAGCTGGCGCGGATGGCATGCCAAGCCTTGGCGAGGTCGAGGCCGCCGCGCCTGGCGAGCATCAGGGCCTCGCCGGTGGCGCAGAGATGGATGAACGCCAGCATGTTGGTGATCACCTTGATCACCGCGGCCGAGCCGAGCGGGCCCATGTGGACGATCTCGCCGCCCATCGCCCGCAGCGCCGGCTCGTGGGCGCGGAACAGCGCCTCCTCGCCGCCGACCAGCACGGTGATCTCGCCGGCGGCCGCGCGGTGCACGCCGCCGGTCACGGGCGCCTCCAGCATGGCGACGCCGTGCGCGGCGGCGCGGGCGGCGAAGGCGCGGACCTCGTCGGGTCCGTTCGTGCTCATCTCGATCCAGGCGCCGCCGTCCGGCAGGGCCGGAAGGAGCTGATCGAGCACCGCCGCGCTGGCGTTGGGCGAGGGCAGGCAGGTGATCGCGGCCTCGACCGCCGATGCCAGGGCTGCCGGGTCATCCGCCCACCTAGCCCCCGCCGCCAGCAAGGGCTCCGCCCGCGACCGGTCGAGGTCGCTCACCGTGACCGGGAAGCCGGCGCGGATCAAGCTGGCCGCAAGATGACCGCCGAGATGGCCGAGCCCGACGAAGCCGTAGCGCATGTCGGTTCGCCTATCTCCGCCAACCCGTCTCCGCGACCGGAGCGGCTATTGGCCGACCTTCTGCCGCAGCGCGTCCACTTGCTGCTGCAGCTCGTTGATCTGGCTCTGCATGTTGGTGAGCTGGTCCGCGATCGTCTGCGCCGACATCCCGCCGCCGGAGCCACTCACCTGCACGACCGGCGGCGCATCGTTGCTGCATCCGGCCAGCAGCAGCATGGCGGCGCAGCCCAGCGCGCCAGTGATCGTCTTCCACATCTTCTACCCTTCCATTGTCCCCGCACGGATCTCTGTAATTTGCGCTCAGTGCAACGGCCGATCGACCATGTCGAGATGGAGTGCGTCATCGTGGTACGGATGCGCCTCGGCCACGGCCTCGTCGAGCTCGACGCCGAGGCCGGGGGTGGTCGGCGGGATCACGTACCCATTCTCCCAGCGGATCGGGGTCTTCAGGATCTCTCCGTGGAAGCCGCCCCAGTCGAGGATGCTCTCCAGGATCAGGAAGTTGGGCGAGCAGGCGGCGAGCTGGAGGTTGGCCGCACCCACGACCGGGCCGCAATAGAGGTGGGGGGCGATCTGGGCGTAGTGGGTCTCGGCCATGCCGGCGATCTTCTTGGCCTCCAAGAGCCCGCCGACCCGGCCGAGATTCATCTGCAGGATCGAGGCCGCACCTGTCGCCAGCACGCGGGCGAACTCATATTTGGTGGTCAGGCGCTCGCCGGTCGCGACCGGGATGTGCACGGCGCGCGCCACCTCGGCCATCGCCTCGGGCATCTCGGGCGGGACCGGCTCCTCGAACCAGAGCGGCTCGTATTTCTCCAGCCGCTTGCCGAGGCGGATGGCGCCCGACACCGTGAACTGGCCGTGGGTGCCGAACAGGAGGTCGGCCTTGCCGCCTACCGCCTCGCGCAGCTTCCTGCAGAAGGTCTCCGACAGCTCCAGCCGCTCCAGCGAGGGCTGGCGCGGGTCGAACGAGGCGAAGCGGCCGGCCGGGTCGAACTTGACCGCGGTGAAGCCCTGCTTGACGTACTCCGCCGCACGCTGGGCGGAGAGGTCGGGGTCGGCATAGATGGCGTCGGTCTCGTCGCCCTGCGGGTAGATGTAGGTGTAGCTGCGCAGGCGCTCGTGCACGAGGCCGCCCAGGAGCTCGTAGACCGGCTTCTCCACCGCCTTGCCGATGATGTCCCACAAGGCCATCTCGATGGCACTCATCACGCCCATGAGCGAGATGTCGGGGCGCAGGCTGTAGCCGCGGCCGTAGATCTTGCGCCACAGCGCCTCGATCCGGAACGGATCGGCGCCGATCACGTGGCGCTCGACCACGTCCTCGATCATCTTGACCACGACCTTGGGGTGGAAGGTCGCGGCATAGGCCTCGCCGACCCCCTCGATGCCGTTGTCCGTGACCAGCTTCAGGAGCACGAAATACCGCCCGCCGAAGCCGGGCGGCGGGTTGCCGACGATCCAGGTCTTGAGCCCTGCAACCTTCACGGGAACACGATCACGTTGCGTAGCGCCCCGCCCCCGGTCACCTCGGCCATGGCAGCATTGATCTCCTCGAGCGGGAAGCGGCCGGAGATCAGCTCGTCGAGCTTGAGCCGGCCCTGGCGGTAGAGGTCGATCAGCATCGGCACGTCGATGCGGATCCGGGCAGAGCCCATCTTGGAGCCGAGCACGCGCTGACCCGCGTCGGCGAGGCCGACCGGCTCGAACGACGCCATGACCCCGGAGGCCGGCATGCCGACGATCACGGCCGTGCCGCCGCGGGCGAGCAGGCCCAAGGACTGCTCGATGGCGGTCTTGGCGCCCACGGTGACGAACACGTACTCGGCACCGCGGCCATCGGTCAGCTGGCGCACGGCCGCGGGCAGGTCGTCCCGCGCCGGGTTCAGCGTGTGGGTGGCGCCGAACCGCCGCGCGGCGGCGAGCTTGCCGTCCGAGAGGTCGACCGCGATCACCCGGCGCGCGCCGCACAGGCTCGCACCCTGCACGCTGTTCAGCCCAACGCCGCCCGTGCCGATCACGACGACGTCGCAGCCGGCCGGCACCTGGGCGGTGTTGAATACCGCACCCAGGCCGGTGATGACGCCGCAGGCGAGCAGGGATGCGCAGTCGAGCGGCACGTCGCCAGGGATCGCGACCACCTGCGAGGCGTGCACCGTGACCCGCTCGGCAAAAGCGCCGGTGCGCATCGCTTGGAACACCGGGCGGCCGTCCAGGCTATGGATCGGGCCCTCGGCGTCGAGGCGCACCTTGCCGTCGCACAGCACCGGCCGGCCCTGCAGGCAGTGTCGACAGCGGCCGCAGGCGCGGATCAGGGTGACCACGACGTGGTCGCCGGGGCGGAGGTCCGCCAACCCCGGGCCGACCTCCTCGACCACGCCCGCCGCCTCGTGACCGTAGACCGCGGGCAGAGCGCCGCCCCAGCCGCCCTGCATGTAGGTGATGTCGCTGTGGCAGATGGCGCAGGCGGCGATCTTGACCGTGAGCTCGTCCGCCTGCGGCGGATCGAGCCGCACCTCCTCGATCGTCAACGGCGCGCCGAACTCGCGGCAGACCGCGGCCTTCATGACTGATGCCCCCCGACCGTCGCCTCGCGCTTGTGCCGGCCCGCGGCCACTCTGGCAAGCGGTCCGCGGCCCGGCTCAGCCGAGTTGCCGATCTCCGATAGTCAGACGGCCAGGACCACGCTTATCGTGTGCCCGCGCAAGGCGGGACAGAGGGAGGGAACCATGGACGAGGCCAAGCCGAAACCGCGGCCGAAGCGCCGGAAGCTCACCTTCAGTCAGTACTACAACGCGAGCCAGCTGCGCGCCGACACCTGGAGCCGCCTCAAGCACGACGCGCTCCGCCTGGCCGAGGACGTCGCCCGCTCCCGCGATGTCGAGAGGCTGCGCGAGAGCGTGGCCGACGCGATCGATCTGCTGGAACCGATCGAGGGCTACTGGGTGTTCCCCGGCCGGGAAGCCATCGACGGCCTACGTCGGCTGCTGGACGCGGCGGACTATCGCAACCTGGCTACGCTGGCAGGGCGGATCGTGCGCGCCCTGGCGACCGACGCCTATCGGCGGCGGACGATCTCGCTGCGGATCAGCGAGGACGCCGGCGAGGCCGAGAGCGAGCTGGAGGTCGCCGAGGACCTCGTCCATGGTCGGCCGTATTTCGAGGTCCTGGTCGTCGACACCATGGGGCCGGCGCAGGAGGCGGCGCTCAAGCAGGGCATGCGCGACGCCCGGCGACCGGACGATCCGTTTCTCTACGAGCTGCTGGTGGTGCAGTGCGTCGAGGACGCGCTGATCGCGGTCCTGACCAACTTCAACATCCAGACCGTCGTCATCCGCTTCAGCTTTCCCTACCAGAGCGCGCACCAGCTTCCGCTACTGCAGCGCGAGCTGTTCGGGATCGATGCCGCGGCGTTCGAGTCGATCTCGCCGTCCGACCGCGGCATTCTCCTGTGCGACGTGATCGGCCGGCTGCGGCCGGAGCTGTGCGTCTACATCGTCACCGACGTCTCGATCGAGGAGATGGCGGGCAAGACCCCGCCCAACTGCCTGCGGGTATTCTATCAGCAGGAGGATTTCCTCGAGCTTCATCTCAACATCCTCCGTGGCGTCAGTGCACGCTACCAGACGCCGTTCTTCACTGCGCTCAAGGACTACAGCCGCCAGCCGACCGGCGTGTTCCACGCCATGCCGATCAGTCGCGGCAAGTCGATCGCCAAGTCCCACTGGATCCAAGACATGGGCCAGTTCTACGGGATGAACATCTTCCTCGCCGAGACCTCGGCGACCTCGGGCGGGCTCGATTCGCTGCTGGAGCCGATCGGGCCGATCAAGAAGGCGCAGGAGCTGGCGGCACGCGCGTTCGGCGCGCAGCGGACCTACTTCGTCACCAACGGCACCTCCACCGCCAACAAGGTCGTGCTGCAGGCGCTGGCCGAACCGGGCGACATCTTCCTGGTCGACCGCGATTGCCACAAGTCGCACCATTACGGTCTCGTGCTCGCCGGCGCGCACGTGGTCTATCTCGACAGCTACCCGCTGCATCCCTACTCGATGTACGGCGCCGTTCCGCTGCGCGAGATCAAGCATCGGCTCCTGGAGTTCAGGAAGGCCGGCAAACTAGACCGGGTCAAGGCGCTCCTGCTCACCAACTGCACCTTCGACGGCATCGTCTACAATGTGCGGCGGGTGATGGAGGAATGCCTCGCGATCAAGCCCGACCTCGTCTTCTTCTGGGATGAGGCCTGGTTCGCTTTTGCCCGCTGCGGCGTGACCTATCGCCAGCGCACCGGCATGGCGACCGCGGACGGGTTGCGCCAGAAGTACCGCTCCGAGAAGTATCGCGAGGAATATGAGGAGTTTCGTAAGAACTTCGATGAGACTGACGAGAATGCTTGGCTCGAGCAGCGGCTGCTGCCCGACCCCGACAAGGTGCGGATCAGGGTCTATGTGACCCATTCGACCCACAAGACCCTGACCAGCCTGCGTCAGGGCTCGATGATCCACGTCTACGACCAGGACTTCCAGCACAAGGTCTCGGACACGTTCCACGAGGCCTACATGACCCACACCTCGACCTCGCCCAACTACCAGATCGTCGCCTCGCTCGACGTCGGCCGCCGGCAGGTCGAGCTCGAGGGCTTCGAGCTGGTCAAGAAGCAGGTCGAGATGGCGATGGTGCTGCGGGAGAAGGTGCTGACCAATCCGCTGCTGAGCCGCTACTTCCGCTTTCTGACGGTCAGAGACATGATCCCGATCGAGTACCGCAAGAGCGGGATCGAGTCCTACTACGAGCCCGACAAGGGCTGGACCGATTTCTTCGAGGCGTGGCGCATCGACGAGTTCGTCCTCGATCCGAGCCGGCTCACCCTGGCAGTAGGCCTGACGGGCGTGGACGGCAACACGTTCAAGACCGCCTACCTGATGAACAAGTACGGGATCCAGATCAACAAGACCTCGCGCAACACCGTCCTGTTCATGACCAACATCGGCACGACGCGAAGCTCGGTTGCCTACCTGATCGACGTGCTGTCGCGAATTGCCACGCAGCTCGCCGCCGAGCACGAAGATTCGAGCCGGGCGGAGCGGGCCGTCCTCGAGCGGCGGGTCCACAGCCTGACCGAGGACCTGCCGGCGCTGCCGGACTTCAGCCGCTTCCACGACCGGTTCCGGCCCGATCCGAGCTCCGATACGCCCGAGGGCGTCACCCGGGACGCCTTCTTCCTCGCCTACGACGAGGAGGCCTGCGAGTACCTGCCGCATATGGACGACACCATCGACGAGCTGATGGCGGCAGGCCGGCAGATCGTATCGGCGATCTTCGTCATCCCCTATCCGCCGGGCTTTCCCATTCTCGTGCCGGGCCAGGTCGTCAGTCGCGAGATCCTGGATTTCCTGCGCAAGCTCGACGTGACGGAGATCCATGGCCTCCGGCCCGAGCTCGGCCTGCGGGTGTTCAAGGAATCGGCCCTGGCGGCGCGGGCCTGAGCCGTGGCCCTGCACCGCGCGAAGCAACATTGCGGGGAACGTCGATGCTGTTGGACGTCAACGTCGTCCTGACCTTGGTCGTCGCGATCGCCGTGCTGCTGGTCGGTCGACTGATCGTCTCGCGGGTGGCGGTGCTGAACCGCTACAGCATCCCGGACCCGGTGGTGGGCGGCCTGATCGCGGCCGTGACGATCACCGCGCTCCGGTTCGGCGCCGGCGTGCAGGTCGCCTTCGACATGAGCCTGCAGAGCACGCTCCTGCTGGCCTTCTTCTCCACGATCGGTCTCAGCGCCGACGTCCGGATGCTGCTCAAGGGCGGCACGCGTCTGCTGGTGCTCCTCGTCGTCGTTACGGGATTCCTGATCCTTCAGAACGCGCTCGGCATCGTCGCGGCGATCGGGCTCGACATGAACCCGTTGTTCGGCCTGCTCGCCGGGTCGGTCACGATGTCGGGCGGCCACGGCACCGGCGCCGCGTACGGCAAGCTGTTCGGAGAGGTGAACAATCTCCAGGGTGCGGTGGAGGTCGCCATGGCCGCGGCAACGTTCGGTCTGGTGATGGGAGGCATCGTCGGAGGCCCCGTGGCAGAGCGGCTGATCAATCGTCACAATCTGCGCGGGTCCGGTACTTCCGGCCCCCAGCCGGAGCTCACCGCACCGGGCGAGCTGGGACCGGAGGAGCGCCGCCCCCTCAGCCCCGAATCCTTCTTCGAGACGGTGGCACTGATCCTGTTCTGCGTCGGCGTCGGCAGCCTGATCGCGGGCTGGGTAACGATCCCCTGGTTTACCCTGCCGACCTTCGTCTGGTGCCTGCTGACCGGCATCGTGGTGTGCAATCTGTTCAGCCTGACCCGCATCTACCGGATCGACAACGCAACCCTCGAGCTGCTTGGCACCGTGTGCCTGTCCCTGTTCCTGGCGATGGCGCTGATGGCGCTCAAGCTGTGGGAGCTGGTCGGGCTGGCCCTGCCGATCCTGGCGATCCTGGCCGTACAGACCACCCTGATCGTCCTGTACGCCACCTACGTGACCTTTCCCGCCATGGGCCGAAACTACGACGCCGCGGTGATCGCCGCCGGCCATTGCGGCTTCGGGCTCGGCGCCACGCCGACGGCGATCGCCAACATGCAGGCGGTCACGGGCCGGCACGGCCATTCGACCCTGGCATTCCTGCTGGTGCCGATCATCGGCGCCTTCCTGATCGACATCACCAACGCCCTGGTGATCCAAGGCTTCCTCGCCCTGCCGCAGTTCGGCTTCTGAGGGGAGGCGCGCCATGCAGCCGATCGCCCGCATCGCTTCCCTGCTGATCCTGCTCGTCGTCCTGACCGGCTGCGATCGCGCTCCCGACGCGGACGCGACCATGGCGGTGCTCAAGGAGCGCCTCACCGCGGCGCTCAAGCCGCCGGTCACCGAGGTCGAAAGCTTCCGCCGGCTCGGCAGCGGGCCGCTTCCGGCCGGCCCCGACGGCAAGGCGCGCAAGATCGTCTACTACAATACCGTCCTGAAACTGACCCAGGACGTCGACTTCGCCTCATGGAACGGGCTGAACGCCAGCGCGTTCGCAGCACTTCTCGGGGCGACCGATCAGGGCGTGACCGGGATCAAGCCCGCAGGCAACAAGACGGGCGACGAGCTGCGGGTGCACGGCAGCGCCACCTTCGTCGACGAGAACGGGAGCTGGCGGCCGGTGGCCTGGGTGGCGCCGGAGGTCGGCGTGGCGTCGCCCGAGGACAACACGGCACCGCCGAGCGAGGCGAAGCGACTGATCGACGAGGTGCAGACGCTGCTGTCGAGCGGACCGGGCGCGCGCGACCAGCGCCAAGCCATTGTCGGCGAGCAGCTGGCAAGTGCCACCGCGGCGATCCGGCTCCGGCTCGACCGCCTCGACCGGCAACTGGTGGTGGCCGGCGGCCAAGAGGGCGGCGAGTATGCCGGGGTGGCTGACGTGATCGCGCGCGCCGTCACCGGGCACGGGCTGGCCGCGACAGCGGTCCCGAGCGACGGCAGCCTGGACAATGTGCGCCTGCTGCGCGACGGGCTGGCCGAGATCGCTCTGGTCCAGAACGATGTCGCCGGCGCTGCGGCTCGCGGCGAGGGCGCCGTGGCGACCGACGCGCCGTTGCCCGACCTGAGGGCACTCGGCAGTCTATTTCCGGAGCCGGTTCAGATCGTGGTCGCCGCGGGCTCGCCGATTGCCGACATCGCCGGGCTCAAGGGCAAGCGAGTCGACGTTGGCCAGCCGGGTTCGGGCACGCGGGCCAATGCGGAGGCGGTGCTTGCCGCTAGCGGCGTCGCTATGAGCGATCTCGGCGCGGTGAAGGAGCAGGGCCTCCTGGAGGGGCTGCGGCAGCTCGCCGCCGGCGAGGTCGATGCGGTGATCACCACCCTTGCGGCGCCGGCTCGCAGCCTCCAACTCGCGGCCGCAGACCAGGGCATCCGGCTGCTGTCGATCGGGACGCAGGAGAAGGCGATCCTGGCCGGAGCCCACCCTAATCTCGTGCCGGTGACGCTGCCGGCGAACACCTATCCGGGGCAGGTCGACGAGGTGCAGACCGTGGCCGCGACGGCCTTGCTCGTCGGCACGGCGGGCGTGCCGGACACGACGGTCGAGGCGGTGCTGAGCGAGACCTATGGCGGAATCGACTTCCTCGCCGCCGGCAGCACGGCAGGGGCACTGATCTCCAAGGCCAATGCCCGCACCGGGCTGACCCTGCCGCTGCACCCGGCAGCCGAGCGCTACCTGCTGCGCGACGCGCCGTCCCCATAAGATTGCCGGCCATGGACGACACAGTCTCGGAGCGCAAGGCGCGGGTGGCGCAGGCGGCGGTGGGACAGGGGCTGCTCGGTGACGAGACGCTCCTCGCCGGTTTCGTCGACGTGGCCGGTGTCCAAGATGTGGTCGGCGAGCTGCGCCATGCTTTCCCGGCGCATTTCACGCATGCCTTCGCCGCCAAGGCGGGCTGCCTCGAAGGCATCCTCTCCCTTGTCCGCGCGGCCGGGATGGGCTGCGAGGTGGCGAGCCCCGGCGAGCTCGCCCAGGCCGAGGCGGCGGGCTTCGCGCCGAGCCAGATCGTGTTCGACTCGCCGGCGAAGACCCGCGGCGAGATCCGGACCGCGATCGCGCGGGGCATGACCCTCAACATCGACAATTTTCAGGAGCTGGAGCGGGTCGACGCGCTGATGGCCGAGCTGGGTGGCACGGCTTCGGTGATTGGCATCCGGATCAACCCGCAGGTCGGGGTCGGCACCATCGCCGCGATGAGCACCGCGACCCGGACCTCGAAGTTCGGGATCGCGCTGGACGACCCGGGCAATCGTGAGCGCATCCTCGCCGCCTACCGCGAGCGGCCGTGGCTCACCTGCGTGCACACCCATGTCGGCTCGCAGGGCTGCCCGCTTGAGCTGATCGCCGGCGGCGTCGCCAAGGCGGTGGCGCTGGCGCGGGAGATCAACGCCCTCGGCGGCCGCCGGCAGGTGACCACCGTGGATATTGGCGGCGGCCTGCCGGTGAACTTCGAGAGCGACACCGTCTCGCCGACCTACGACGAGTATGCGGCGATCCTGCGCGAGACGGTGCCGGACCTGTTCACCGGCGAGTTCCGCGTCATCACCGAGTTCGGCCGTTCGGTGATGGCGAAGAACGGCTTCATCCTCGCCCGGGTCGAGTACACCAAGGTCACGGGCGGTCGGCACATCGCCATGACCCATGCCGGCGCCCAGGTGACGACCCGCACCGTGTTCATGCCCGCGCTGTGGGCGATCCGCGTGAGCGCGCTCGATCCGTCCGGGCGGCCCAAGACCGGCGAGAAGGTGGCGCAGGACGTCGCCGGCCCCTGTTGCTTTGCCGGTGATATCGTGGCGAGCCGGCGCATGCTGCCGCTGCTCGAGCCCGACGACTGGGTGCTGCTGCACGATACCGGCGCCTACTATTTCTCGACGCCCTTCGTGTACAACAGCCTGCCGCGGGTTGCGGTCCACGGCTTCGAGATCGACGGCGATGCGGTGCGCTTCTCGCTCCTGCGGCGCCAGGAAAGCGTCACGGAGCTGGTGGCCGCCACCGCGACGCCCGGCCCCTGATCCCGGCTATGCCAGCAGGCGCTCCGCCTGCCGGCGCGCATGGAGCAGCGCCTCCTCGGCGGGCGCCGGCGTCGCGATCAGGTATCCCTGGATGTGATCACAGCGATGCCGCCGCAGGAAGTCGAGCTGCTCGCGCGTCTCGACGCCTTCGGCGACGATCTCCAGATCGAGGCTGTGGCCGAGCTCGATGATGGTGCGGACGATGGTGGCGTCGTTCGGGCTGTCGAGGATGCCGCGCACGAACGACCGATCGATCTTGAGCCGGTCGATGGGGAAGCGCCGCAGATGGGTCAGCGAGGCGTAGCCTGTGCCGAAATCGTCGAGCGCGATCGAGACCCCGCGTCGGTGCAATCTCTGCAAGAGCTGCTCGACCAGGCCCGCGCGCCGGCCCACAAAGACGCTCTCGGTCACCTCTACCTCGAGCTGCCAGGACGACGCGTCCGATTCGATCAGCACGGCGGCGATCGCCTCGTCCAGATCGCCCGCAGCGAACTGCGCGTCGGCGACGTTGATCGCCATGCGCCCGAGCGGCACACCCGCGTCCGACCAGCGACGCGCCTGTCCCGCCACCAGCTCGAGCACAGTCCGCCCGATCGGGACGATCAGCCCGGTCTCCTCGGCAAGGTGCAGGAACTCCGAGGGGGCCAGTAGACCGCGGTCGGGATGGCGCCAGCGCAGCAACGCCTCGAAGCTGATGCGGCTCGGACGGCCGAATTCCAGGATGGGTTGATAGAGCACGGTGAACTCGCCGTTTTCGACGGCCCGGCGAAGCTCGGCGTCGAGCTGCCGGCGGCCGTCCAGCTCCGCGCGCATCTCCGCCGCGAAGTGCCGGCACTGACCCCGGCCGGCACGTTTCGCCCGATAGAGGGCGATGTCCGCATGTTTGAGCAGCTCAGCCGCGCTCTCGGCATCCCCGGGGAACGTCGCCAGGCCGATGCAGGCCGAGATCGGCAGGTCCTGCTCGCCGACGGCGCAGGGCTGCCGCAACTCGGCGAGGATGCGGCGCGCGATGAGACCGGCGCTGTCGGGCTGGCGTAACCCTTCCACGATCAACGCGAACTCGTCGCCGCCGAGGCGCGCGACGGTATCTTCGGCGCGGCGGCCCCGCTGCAGGCGGCGCGCCACCTCGCCAAGCAAGGCGTCGCCGGCGTCATGCCCGAGCGTGTCGTTCACGACCTTGAGGTCGTCGAGATCCAGGAGCAACAGCGCCAGGCAGTCGTCGCGGCGACGGACGCGCTCCACCGCGTGCCGCAGCCGGTCGAGAAACCGGCGCCGGTTGGGCAACCCGGTCAGCGGGTCGTGATCGGCGAGATGGCGGATCCGCTCCTCGCTGCGCTTGCGCTCGGTGATGTCGATGTTCACGCCGACAAGGCCGATGATCTGCCCGTGGGAATGAACCGGCGCCACGATCGCCTCGATCTCGCGCCTTGTGTCGCCCGCGCCGTAGCTGGTCTCGTATCGCAGCGTCTCGCCGGCGAAGACCCGTCGGTTCTCCCGTTCCCACCGACCGCTGATGCTCGCCTCGACACCCGACTCGAGCGGCCGCTTGCCGACATAGGTGCCCCAGTGCTCGCGGCAGGTCGCGTTGGTCATGACATAGCGACCGTCGCCGTCGCAGACCCAGAAGTCGAACGGGAGACTCTCGATCGCGGCGCGCAGTCTAGCCTCCGCCTCGGCGAGCCGCATCTCGGCACGCTTGCGCTCGCCAATGTCCAGATTGACGCCCGAGATGCCCCATATCGTCCCGTCGGCGTTGCGGATCGGCGCCAGGATCTCCTCGACATGGACGGTTTCCCCGGCGAAGTCGTAGCTCCATTCGGTATGGATGATCTCGCCCGCCAATGCTCGCCGGTTCGTATCGGTCCAATGTGTCTGCAACTCGGCGGGTGCGCGCGTCTCCTTTGGCAACAGGCCGGTGTGATCGGCCCAGAGTCTGCGGCCGTAGGAGTTCTGCAGAAGGTACCGGCCGCTCGCGTCGCAGACCCAGAAGTCGAAGGGGAGGCTCTCGATCACCGCCGCCAGCCGCCCGCGCTCCGCCGTAACGTCCTCCTCGGCACGCATGCGTGCTGCCGCCTCGCGGTGACGATCCATAGCGGTACCAGCCATCACAGCGAGATCCAGGAGGTCCTGGCGCTCCTCGCCGCCGAAGCTCCCGCGGGCGCCGAACACGCACAGCGCACCCGTCAGCCCGCTCCCGAGTGGCGCGCCGATCCTGACCCCGAGCTCGGGGGCGATTGCGGGCTCGACCCGCAGCGCATCCTGCTCGATCACGCGGCGGCAGAACGCCACTACCGTGTCCCGGCTGGCGGTCGGTGCGGGCCACCATTCCAGCGTGATCGCCGTCCCGTCGGCCGAGGCTACCACCGCGAAAGGTGCGTCGAGCAACCGACAGGCGAGGCGCGCCGCCCGCACCGCGTCGGATCTGCCCGACTCGTCGTGGTCATTCGGCCTGGTCGGCTCGTGGAGTGCCGACGCTTTCTGGCGGGTGCGCATCATCCTCCCCGCACCTCAATCCGCAGTTGGGCTCTCCTATCACTACGACGCTCGCTTGTCCCGCGGCGCTTCGTGTCGTTCCGCAGACCGCCGATACCCCCAGGTCGGGACCGTGGCTCGCCTGCTGGTCATGGATCAGACCGGAATCCTCGATCAGACCCAGCGAGCGCTCAGGCTCGTCGAGACGGCGCCGACCTTCGACTTGTGGGTGCGGGTGCGGCGGACGATGATGCAGCCGTCTTGGATCGGCGGAGGGCGTGAGATGTCGGTGCAGTACCTGTCCGGATTCGGCAACGGCTTCGAGACCGAGGCGTTGCCCGGTGCCCTGCCGATCGGGCGCAACTCCCCGCAGAAATGCCCCTATGGCCTCTATGCCGAGCAGCTCTCCGGCTCGCCGTTCACCGCACCCAGGACAACCAACGAGCGCTCGTGGCTCTACCGCATCCGCCCGACCGTCGCGCATTGGGGCCGTTTCCAGAAGGCCGACACCGGCCTCTGGCGGACCGCCCCGGCGCCCGAGGTCGACATGCCGATCGCGCCGCTGCGCTGGGACCCGATCCCGATTCCCGGGCGATCCTTGTCGTTCGTCGAGGGTGTGCACACCATGACCACGGCCGGGGACGCGGGTGCGCAGGGAGGGATGGGGACGCACATCTATCTCGTCACGCGCTCGATGGTGGACGAGTATTTCTACAACGCAGACGGCGAGCTCCTGTTCGTGCCGCAGGAGGGTGAGCTGCGTCTATGGACCGAGTTCGGCGTGATCGAGATCGGGCCAGGCGAGTGCGCGGTGATCCCGCGTGGGGTCAAGCTCCGGGTCGAGTTGGTGAGCGGGCCGGCACGCGGCTATCTGTGCGAGAACTATGGCGGGGCGCTGACTCTGCCGGAGCGCGGGCCGATCGGCGCCAACTGCATGGCCAACCAGCGGGATTTCCTCGCCCCGGTCGCCGCCTTCGAGGATCGCGACGCCCGCTCAACGCTGTATGTGAAGTGGGGCGGCGTGCTGTGGGCGACCGAGATCGACCATTCGCCCCTCGACGTCGTGGCCTGGCACGGTAACTACTACCCCTACAAGTACGACCTGCGGCGCTACTCGCCCGTCGGGCCGATCCTCTACGACCATGCCGACCCGTCGATCTTCACCGTGCTGACCTCACCGTCCGAGACACCCGGCACGGCCAACATCGACTTCGTGCTGTTCTGCGATCGCTGGCTGGTGGCGGAGAACACCTTCCGGCCGCCATGGTACCATATGAACGTCATGAGCGAGTTCATGGGGCTGATCTACGGCGTCTACGACGCCAAGACTGGCGGCGGCTTCGTGCCCGGCGGCTGCTCGCTGCACAACATGATGTTGCCGCACGGGCCGGACATGGAGGCGTTCGAGGGTGCCAGCAACGTCGCGCTGAAGCCGCACAAGCTCGCCGACACCATGGCCTTCATGTTTGAGACCCGCTTCCCGCAGCGGGTCACGGCCTTCGCCGCCGGCATCGAGCAGCTGCAGAAAGACTATGGCTACTACGGGTGTGAGCTGAAGAGGCACTTCGACCCGCGCAGCCCCGAGCCGCGCTGGTGACGGCGATGCTCGACGCCACGCTCGACCCCAGCCTGCGCAGCTGGGTCGGATCAGCCGAGGGTCATCTCGATTTTCCGCTGCAGAATCTGCCCCTGGGCCGGTTCAGCTGCGGTGCGGGCGAGCCCCATGCCGGCGCCGCGATCGGCGACGAGATCTTGGACCTGACCACAGCCGCCGCCACGGGGCTGCTGCCCAGGGAGGCATCGCCGGCGCTCGTCTCGGCCGGTGTGGGCCTGAACGCGCTTCTGTCACTCGGCGCTGGCGCGCGGCGTGCCTTGCGCGCCCGACTGGTGGAGCTGCTGGCGCACGGCTCGGAGGCGCGTGCGCTCGCCGAGCCGCATCTGCATCCGGCGAAAGACTGCGTCCTGCACCTGCCGGCGGCCATCGGCGACTACACGGATTTCTATGCCGGCATCCACCACGCGACCAACGTCGGACGCCTGTTCCGCCCGGATAGCCCGCTGCTGCCCAACTACAAGTGGGTACCGATCGGCTATCACGGACGGGCCTCGACGGTGCGCCCGTCCGGTGAGCCGGTGCGGCGACCCAGTGGCCAGCGCAAGCGACCGGACGAGGCCGAGCCCAGCTTCGGCCCCTGCCGCAATCTCGACTACGAGCTCGAGCTCGGGGTCTGGATCGGCCCCGGTAACACGCTGGGCGCGCCGATCCCGATCGGCGAGGCGGCGACGCACATCGCGGGTTACTGCCTGCTCAACGACTGGTCGGCGCGCGACATGCAGGCTTGGGAGTACCAGCCGCTCGGGCCATTCCTGGCCAAGAACTTCCACACCACGGTCTCGCCATGGATCGTCGCGCCGGAAGCGCTGGAGCCGTTCCGGATCGCCCAACCGCCGCGACCGGCCGGAGATCCGACGCCGCTGCCCTATCTCCTGGATCAGGCGGACCAGCAGCAGGGTGCCCTCGCCGTCGAGCTGGAGGTGCTGCTGGTCACCGAGGCGATGCGACAGGCGCGTGCCGAGCCGCACCGACTGTCCCTCGGATCCGCGCGTGACATGTACTGGACGGTGGCGCAGCTCGTCGCGCATCATGCCAGCAATGGCTGCAGCCTGGCGCCGGGCGACCTCTTGGGTTCCGGCACGATCTCCGCACCCACGCGCGACGGCTTCGGCAGCCTGCTCGAGATCAGCGCCGGCGGCCGCGAGCCGCTGGTGCTGCCGAACGGCGAACAGCGCCGCTTCCTCGAGGACGGCGACGAGATCATCCTGCGCGGGCGAGCGCGGCGCGACGGAGCGGCGACGATCGGGTTCGGCGAATGCCGGGCCATCGTGCTGCCAGCGATCATGGGAGGCGATCGATGAGCAAGGTGTTCGCGAGCCAGGCGGACCTGGTCGAGAAGCGCGAGACCTTCGCCGAGCTCGCGCCGGGCGTGTTCGCACTCACCGCCGAGGGTGACCCGAACTCGGGCGTGGTGATCGGCGACGATTCGGTGCTGGTGATCGATGCCCGCGCCACGCCGGTCATGGCGCAGGAGCTGGTCGCGCATATCCGCAAGGTGACCGACAAGCCGATCCGGCACGTTCTCCTGACGCACTATCACGCGGTGCGGGTGCTCGGGGTCGCGGGCTACGAGCAGCGGGTCAACGTCATCGCCAGCGACGTCACGCGCGACATGATCGTCGAGCGCGGCCAGCAGGACATGGAGTCCGAGATCCAGCGCTTCCCGCGCCTGTTCCGCGCCCGTGAGACGATCCCCGGCCTGACCTGGCCCAACATCGTGTTCCATCGGAAGATGACGCTGTGGCTCGGCTCTCGGGAGGTCCAGATCATCCACGCGGGCAGGGGGCATACGCGCGGCGACACGATCGCCTGGCTGCCCAAGGAGAAGGTGCTGTTCTCGGGCGATCTGGTCGAGTTCGGCGCCACCCCCTACTGCGGTGACGCTCACTTCGGCGACTGGCCGGCAACGCTCGATCGGCTCGCGGCGTTCGAGCCGGCCGCGCTGGTGCCCGGCCGGGGCGAGGCGCTGACCAATCCGGAGCAGGTGCGCCAGGGTGTTGCCGAGACGCGTGCATTTCTCGAGGACCTGTTCCGTATCGCCCGGTCCGGTGTCGCCGCCGGCCACTCGCTCAAGCAGGTCTACGACACCGCCATGCGCGAGATGCGACCGAGCTACGGCCACTGGGTGATCTTCGAGCATTGCATGCCGTTCGACGTCAGCCGCGCCTATGACGAGGCGCAGGGCATCGACAATCCGCGCATCTGGACGGCCGAGCGCGACATCGAGATGTGGCGCGCCCTGGAGGGGGGCGCAGCGTGAGCACCCGGGGCCGGTTCCCGCGGCCCTATCGGCGCTCGCCGGATCAGGACCTGGAGGTACCGGCGCGGCACCCGGTCGTGATCGTCGGCGGTGGGCCGGTCGGGCTGGCGCTCGCGGTCGATCTGGGCCAGCGCGGCGTGCCGTGCGTCGTGGTCGACGGCAAGGCGGAGTTCGGCGAGGGCTCGCGTGGCCTGTGCTACGCCAAGCGCACGTTGGAGATCCTCGATCGGTTGGGTGTGGGCGAGCGCGCGGTCGCCAAGGGCGTGACCTGGCAGCTCGGCAAGGTGTTCCACCGCACCGACCTGCTCTACCAGTTCAACCTGCTGCCAGAAGGCGGGCACAAGATGCCGGCCTTCATCAATCTCCAGCAATACTATCTCGAGCAGTTCCTGTTCGAGCGTGCGCAGGAGCTGCCGAGCGTTGATCTCCGCTTCCAGAACCGGTGCGCGGGCGTCGACATCCGTCCCGACCATGCCCGGATCGAGCTCGAGACGCCCGACGGCCCGTATACCATCGAGGCGGGCTGGCTGGTCGCGTGCGACGGCTCGCGCTCCAAGGTCCGCGAGCTCATGGGTCTGAGCTTCGAGGGCCGCGTGTTCGAGGACCGGTTCCTGATCGCCGACATCAAGATGCCGGCCGACTATCCCGCCGAGCGCTGGTTCTGGTTCGACCCGCCGTTCAATCCCGGCCAGTCGGCACTGCTGCACAAGCAGCCCGACGACATCTGGCGCATCGACCTGCAGCTGGGCTGGGACGCCGACCCGGTCGAGGAGCGCAAGCCCGAGCGGGTGCGGCCGCGGCTTGAGGCGATGCTCGGCAAGGACCGGCCGTTCGAGTTCGAGTGGATCAGCATTTACACCTTCCAGTGCCGCCGCCTGGAGCGGTTCGTCCATGGCCCGGTGATCTTCGCCGGCGACGCTGCGCATCTGGTCTCGCCGTTCGGAGCGCGCGGCTTCAACAGCGGCGTGCAGGACATCGACAATCTTGCCTGGAAGCTTGCTGCCGTGGTCGCGGGTCAGGCACCCGCCGCGCTCCTCGCCTCCTACGGTGTGGAACGGGAGGCCGCTGCGGACGAGAATGTCCTGAACTCGACCCGCTCCACCGACTTCATCACGCCGAAGTCGGACGCTTCGCGCTGCATTCGCGACGCCGCGCTTTCGCTTGCGGCCGACGCCCCGTTCGCGCGGGCGCTGGTGAACTCCGGACGGCTGTCCCAGCCGACGATCTACGAGACGCCACTCTCCACGCGGGATGCGGACGAGTTCGACGGCACCGCGTCTCTCGGCGGCCCGCTGCCCGACGCTCCGCTGGTGGGCGCCGATGGTCGGCCGATCTGGCTGCTGGATCTGCTTGCACCGCAATTCACCCTGCTTCATTGCGGCGCCGAGCCGCCGTGCGCCTTGCCGGCGCAGGTGACGTGCCGCTGCATTGGCCGTGACGCCTTCGACGTGGAAGGAGTGTTCGGACAGCGCTACGGGGCCCGGCCCGGGTCATCCTGGTTGGTGCGGCCGGATCAGCATCTGGCGGCCCGATTTCGTGGCGTCGACGCGGTGACGCTGGAGCGAGCCACGCGTCGCGCCCTGGGCTGGGAGCAGGTGGCATGACGGACCGGCTCGTCACCACCGCAAACTTGGAGGACGCGGACGCCTTCTACGCCGCCTATGTTGCGGCCCACGAGGGCCTCTCCCCTGCCGCGAGCGAGCTGCTCAATGCGCGTCTTGTGCTGATTCTCGCCAATCAGGTAGGCAAGCGCGGCATTCTCGAGGAGGCTGTCCGGTTGGCGCGATCCTCGCTGCATCTCGGATCGCAGCCCGCGCAACCGAAGCCAGGCGAAGAGTGAGCTCCATGGCCATGTCCCTCTCCCGCCGGACCGCTCTCGCGGCCCTGATCGCCTCGGCGTTCCCTATCCGGATGGCATTGGCGGCCTATCCCGACCGGCCGATCACCTGGATCGTCGCCTATGCTGCCGGGGGCGGTTCGGACACGCTGGCCCGTCTGTTGGCGGAGGCGATGGGGCCGACCCTGGGTCAGCCCTTCGTGATCGAGAACAAGCCCGGCGGTGCCACGAACATTGGTGCCGCGGCGGCCGCGCAAGCGGAGCCGGACGGCTACACCGTGCTCACCGCCGACAATGGCACGCTCGTCTTCAATCCGGCCCTGTTCAGCAAGCTGCCCTACGATCCGGCCAAGGACTTCCGGCCCGTGGGTCTGATGGCACGTTTTCCGCTCCTCCTCGCCGTCCGACTGGATTCGCCAGCGACCGACGCTGCGGCACTGATCGAGCGAGCCCGAGCCGAGCCCGGCTCGCTCGATTACGCCTCCCCGGGAGTCGGCTCGCCGCACCATCTCGCCATGGCGCGTCTGGCCCGCGAGACCGGCGTCGAGTTGAATCACGTGCCCTACAAGGGTGCGGCGCCGGCACTCAACGATCTGGTCGGCGGGCACATCGAGCTGCTGGTGGTCGACTATCCTTCGGCGGCTGGTCAGATCAGGGCCGGTAAGATCCGGCCGCTCGCGGTGACCACCGCGGAGCGGATCGTCCAGCTTCCCGATCTGCCGACCATCCGCGAGGCGTTGGGGCTCGCCGGCTACGAAGCGTCGGCGTGGCAGGGGCTGGTCGTTCCAGCGGCCACGCCCGATCCCGTCATCGCGCAGCTCTCTGCTGCCCTCGCCGCCGCCTTGCAGGACCCGAAGGTGAGCGGGCGCATGGAGGAGATCGGCCTGCAGCCCCTGAGCGGTGGCCCGGCCGAGATGCAGGCGCTGATCGATGCGGAGCGCTCGGTCTGGGTACCGCTCATCAAGGGGCTGGGCATCACGCTGGACTGACCGCGTCCTTGGCCAGTGGGCGGACGGCCGCGAACAGCTGGCGCCCGTCCCAGGCGTGCACCTCGACCTCGATCTGGCCGTCGGCGATGGTGATCAGGTTGTAGGCATTCGGCTCGTTGCGCAGCCGCGTCGAGGTCGCCGAAGCGGCGTGGACGATCAGCGGGCCGCTCGTGGGTCCAGGCTGGGCCGCTCTTATGTGCGCCGACTCGGCATCGGGCAGGGTCACGGCCGGCACCCCCTCGCTGGCGGGCATATGGCGGCGTGAGTAGGACAGGTGCAGATGTCCCGAGAGCACAAGCTGCACCTTGTGGCCCGCCAGCGCTGCGAGTGCCCGCGCCGCGCCCCCGGTGAAGGCATGCCTGGCGAGAGGCTGAGCCGGGGCCTCCGGGAGGAGCAGGGGATGGTGCACGACCACGATCCGCACCAGTCTGTCGGGCATCGCGTCGAGCCGGGCCAACGCGCGTTGGAGCTGCCGACGACTGACATGGCCAATCGCCCATGTGGTCGCCAGAGGCAGGCGCCGCGACGATTTGAGGCCGACGATGCCGACTTCCTCGTCGCACCAGACCGGCTCGAGATCGGCCGAAATGTAGCGGCGATAGCGGCGGTATGGGTCCCAGGCCCGCTCAATAAGATCATAGGCTGGCAGGTCGTGGTTGCCGGGCACGGCGAACACGGGCGCTGGCATCCCGTCGAGGAACGCTCGTGCCGCGGCGAACTCACTGTGCCGTGCACGCTGTGTGAAGTCGCCCGAGGCGACGATCAGATCCGGCTTCGCAGCCTGAAGCGAGTGTGCCAGGCCCTCGACCACGACAGGATCGATCCGGCCAAAATGGAGGTCCGAGATGTGTGCGATTCGGCGGGTCACTTGGGCTGGATATCCTGGATGTGAGGCATCGGCGCTGGCAACGTGGCCGAAGGCACGCGGTTCCAAGGGAGGGGTTTCGCGGATAATGGAATGCTCCTCCGATTGTGCCAGGATCGCGGCGGAAACCCGAAGCTCGGAACGGACATCACGTGCGACTTCATTGTGCCCACTGTGACCAGACAAGCGGTGCTGGATCTCGCACGGCTCAATCTCGACCATGAGCAGGCTCGACAGCTTCATTCGGCGCATGCAGGCGCAGCGCGATCTGCTCAACGCGACGCCGGCGCTGATCGAGGGTCTGGGCGGGCCGATCCTCGAGCTCGGGCTCGGCAATGGCCGGACCTACGATCACCTGCGCTGCCTGTTTCCCGACCGCGAGATCTTCGTGTTCGAGCGCCATCTGGCGGCGCATCCCGATTGTGTGCCGGCTGCGCCCTATCTGATCGAGGGGGACATTCGCGAGACGCTGCCGCGGGCGCTCGAGCGATTGCCGGCCCCGGCGGCGCTGGTTCACAACGACATCGGCACCGGAGACGCGGCTGCTAACGCAGAGATTGCGGCGTGGCTCTCAAATACGCTACCATCAGTTGTCCGCAAAGCGGGCGTCATCGTCTCGGATCAGGCGCTTGCGCATGCCAGACTTTCACCACTGCCCGTTCCGGCAGCGCTTCCAGCAGACCGCTATTTCCTATACCGTCGCCTGTGACGAGATTACAGCGGCGCCATGAGGAGGGCCGCCGGGTTGGGGCCAACTGCCGAGCTTGCGCTGCGGGAGAGCAAGGAACGAACCGAGCTGTTCACGGTCCGGTTCTGGGGTGTGCGGGGCACGGTGCCCTGCACCACGCCGAAGACCATGCGCTACGGCGGCAATACAGCTTGTGTCGAAATGTGTTGCGGCAAGGATCGGTTGATCTTCGATGCCGGCACCGGTCTGCGGCAACTCGGCCGCGAGATGATCTCCAACGGCTGCCCGATCAAGTCGCACCTGTTCTTCACCCACACTCACATGGACCACATCATCGGGCTGCCGTTCTTCAAGCCCGCCTATGACCAGCGCAACTCGTTCGAATTCTGGTGTGGTCATTTGAACGCCCAAGGGCGAAAGTTGGCCGAGGTGCTCGAGCAGCTGATGCAGCCGCCCTTCTTCCCGGTGCCGCTCGACATCATGCATGCCTGCATCGGCTTTCACGACTTCGTCCCCGGCGACACGATTCCGATCGGCGACCGGATCGTGGTGCGCACGGCCTCGCTCAACCATCCTGGCGGCTCCACGGCCTATCGCGTCGAGTTCGCGGGGCGTTCCGCCTGCTACGTGACCGATACCGAGCACGTGCCGGGCGCGCTCGATCCGAAGGTGCTCGACCTGATCCGTGGTGCCGATCTCGTCATCTACGACGCGACCTACACCGACGACGAGTTCGCCCGGTTCCGCGGCTGGGGCCATTCCACCTGGCAGGAGGGGATCCGCCTGTGCGAGGCGGCCGGCGCCCATCGGCTGGTCGCGTTCCACCACGATCCGGAGCACGACGACGAGACGCTGGACCGGATCGCCGCGGACATGGAGAAGCAGCGCTCGGGCTCGCTGGTCGCGCGGGAAGGACTGGTGATCGACCTTTGAGCGTCGGCCCGGCGTCCTGGCGCCGTCTGCGGCTCGGCGCGCGTACGCTGCTCGGTCGCCGACCCGGCGGCTTCTTCATCCCCTATCGTCACGCACCCGCCGTCGTGCCGGTCGGCTATGCCAGCCTGGAGCCCCTGTTCGCCGCGGCTTTACCGGCGATGCTGCAGCGGCTCGCGGCGATCGAGAGCCTGGCGGAGGCCCTGCGCGGTCTCACCGGCCCGCCGCCACGGCCGCGCTGGTCGCAGGACTGGTTCCCGCGGCTGGACGGGGCGGCACTCTACGCGGCCGTCAGGCTGGGCCGACCTCGGCGGGTGCTCGAGATCGGCTCGGGCCATTCGACCCGGTTCGTGGCGCAGGCGGTGGCCGACGGCGACCTCGCCTGCACCGTCACGTGCATCGATCCGCAGCCGCGCGCCGATCTGGCGCATCTGCCGGTCACGCTGCATCGACGCCTGTTCTCGCCCGGCGACGTCGAGATCGCGGCCGAGCTCGCGCGCGGCGACATCCTTCTTATCGACTCGAGCCATGTCGCGGTCGCAGGCAGCGACGTCGATATCCTGATCAACCTCGTCCTGCCGCGGCTCGCGACGGGCGTCCTGGTCCACTTCCACGACATCTTCCTGCCGGATGCCTATCCCGCGGTCTGGGCCTGGCGCGGCTACAACGAGCAGGTTGCCCTCGCTCCGCTGCTGCATGGCGGCGGCTATGGCCTGCTGTGGTCGAGCCACTATCTCGCGACCCGCCATGCGGATCGGCTGGCGCGCGGTGTCGTCGGCGAGCTCCCGCTCGGCGATGGCGCGCTCGAGGGCAGTCTCTGGCTGGAAAAGCGGGCCGCGGCGCCCGTCGTTCACTGCGCGTAGAAGAAGGTATCCGGCCGGTAGAGCCCGATCTGCCCCTGCGGCTCCCAGTTGAAGATCGCCTCTCTGGGCAGGTTGCGCAGCTTGTCGCGCACGGCGAGCGGCTGGCGCACCTCCTGGACGAGCCCGAGCGTGAAGCACTGGCTCGTGTAGAGGTCGAGCATCTCCTGCCAGATCGCCGTCTGTCGTTCGGGTTCGAACGTGTTCTGCCAGTCCGCGAACAGCGCCAGCAGCCGCTGGGCCTCCGGCAGATCCGGTGCCTCGCCAGCCGCACCCTTGGTCTCGTAGAACTGGCCCCAGCGCGGCCATTGCGGCTGGTTCGCCTGGCTGGTTGGCGCGAAGTCGGCGGGCGGCATCGACGCGGTCGGCGTGCCGTTGTCGATGCCGTAGAAGATGCTCATCAGCGCCTCGCCGGCGAACAGGCGGTTGCGGAGCGTCTCGCGATCGGACGGCTTGGCGTGGATCTGGAAGCCGATCTCGCTCCACTGGTCGCGCACGAGCTCGAGCGCATCCACCTGCTCAGGGTCCTCGCCGGGTGTCTCGACGATCAGCTCCATCGGCCGCCCGTCCGGCAGCAGGCGGATCCCACGCGCGTTGCGCTTGTCGAGGCCCAACTCGTCGAGCAGCCGGTTGGCGGCATCCGGGTCATAGGCGACGCAGCGCTCGCCATACTCGTCGCGGTAGAGTGGGCTGGCCGGGATGATCGAGTTGTTCGACGGCGCGGCGAGGCCGACATAGAGGAACTGGCCCAACAGCTCCCGATCGAGCCCGAACGAGAGGGCCTCGCGGAAGCGTCGGTCGCGGAACAGGGCGCGCCAGACCGGATCGCTAGCGTTCAGGTTCGGGTAGATCGCAAGGTGGGCGCCGCGCCCCTCCGGCCACAGGCGCGGCGGCAGGCCGCTGCGGTGCTCGCTGTTCTTGAGGAACGTATAGTCCTTGAGCGACAGGTGCCGGAACTGCAGGTCGGTCTCGCCGGCGCCGGTCTTGATCGGCACCAGCTTGGGATCGGCGGTCTCGAGGATGAAACGGTCGAGATAAGGGAGCTGCTGCCCGGTGCTGTCCACGCGATGATAGTAAAGGTTGCGCTCCGCGATGTAGCGCTGCGCCGGCGGGACCGTCGTCGGTCGCCATGGCTGCAGCGTCGGCATGTCCGGATTGTCCATCTCCTGTTGCCGGTCCTTGCGCAGGAAGAGCTGGACCCAGTCGCGCGAGCTGGTCGCCCGGATCAGGGACGCGAGCTTGGCGGGATCCGCGAAGCGCTCGTGAAACTGCTTCAGATAGTGGGACGGGCGATAGATCTCGAGCGAGGAGGTCGCGGCGATCGAGGGGAGGAGCAGAGGGTTGGGCCGGCTCCAGCTGTAGCGGACGGTCAGCTCGTCCAGCACCTCGACCTTGGGCGCCTCGCCGCCGGGCAGGAGCTGGATCTCTGGCCCGAGCGGCTGCAACGTCCTGTTGTTGGCGACGTCCTCCCACCAGAAGCGGAAATCCTCGCTGGTGAACGGCTCGCCGTCCGACCAACGGTGGCCGGGACGGAGGTGGAAGGTGAAGATGCGCCCTTCCTCGACGTCGTAGCGAGCGAGGATGTCGGGGCGGAGCTGAAGGCTCAGATCGTAGCCGACCAGCCGGGCATGGCCGAAGGCGAAGAACAGCCGTGTGTCGCGCGCCCGGCCGATCAGGCTGCGCAGCTCGCCGCCCCGGTGCCCGAGCTCGGGGAGGTCGTCGAGCACGAGCGGCTCGTCGGGAGGCTGCGATTTCGCGGCGCCGCCGAGTCCGATCAGCATCAGCGCCGCGAGCGCCGCGATGCGGTTCATGGTCAGGCTCCCCCGGCGGATGGTCTCAGCTGTGGAATCGGACGAAGTGGCCCAGCTCCACCTCGCGAAAATGCCCCGAGCCCCTGCTCAGCGTGAATGGCTCCGGCCACTGTGAAGGCACCGAGTTGCGGCCCGTGGCCAGCGCCGCGAAGTTGAGCGGCGCGTTGAGGTCGGGCTCCGGGACCGCGGCCAGGAGTGCTTTGGTGTAGGGATGTTGGGGATTGGCGAACAGTCGTTCCGTGGGCGCCAGCTCGACCATGCGGCCGGCGCACATCACCGCGATGCGCTGGGCGACGTACTTCACCACCGCCAGATTGTGCGAGATGAACAGATAGGTCAGGCCGAGCGCCTGCTGCAGGTCCTTCAGGAGATTCAGGATCTGCGCCTGCACCGACACGTCGAGCGCCGAGACCGGCTCGTCGCAGATCAGGATCTCGGGCTCAAGCGCCAGGGCACGGGCGATCCCGACCCGCTGTCGCTGGCCGCCGGAGAAGCTGTGCGGGTAGCGGCGCATGTGGCGCACGTCCAGGCCGACCGCCTTGAGCAGGCGCTTCACCCGGTCCGTCCGCTCGGCTTCGGACCCGATGCCGTGGATGACCAGAGGCTCGGCCACGATGTCGGCGACGGTCATCCGGGGATCGAGTGAGCCGAACGGGTCCTGGAAGATGTACTGGATGTGGCGCCGGAAGCCCTGGAGCGCCGCTTCTTCCAGGCTCAGCACGTCGACCGGGCCGTCGGCGCCGTGGAAGACCACCTTGCCGCGGTCCGGCACCACCGCGCGCATGATCATCTTGCTGACGGTGGTCTTGCCCGAGCCGCTCTCGCCGACGATCGCCAGGGTCTCGCCGCGGTCGACGGAGAACTGGATGTCGTCGACGGCGACCACCTCGCGGCCCTCGCCGCCGAACCAGCCGGACTTGCGCGTCAGGAACACCTTGCGGAGGTCGCTCACCTCCAGGATCTTTCCGTCCGCCTCGCTCCGCCGCAGGCCCGAGCCGAGCTGCTCGAGGGTCAGATTGTCGTCGACGGCGACCTCGCGCAGCGACGTCAATCGCTCATCGGCGCTCGTGCTCAGACGCGGCACGGCATGCAGGAGCGCGCGCAGGTAGGGGTGCTGCGGTCGCTCCAGCAGCTCCGCGCAGGTGCCCCGCTCCATCACCCTGCCGCGGTAGAGCACCACGATGTAGTCGGCGATGTTGGCCACCACGCCGAGATCGTGGCTGATGAACAGGATCGACATGCCGAACTCGGTCTGCAGGTCCTTCATCAGCTTGAGGATCTGCGCCTGGATCGTCACGTCCAGTGCTGTCGTCGGCTCGTCGGCGATCAGGATCGCAGGGCGGCAGATCAGTGCCATGGCGATCATCGCGCGCTGGCGCAGGCCACCCGAGAGCTCGAATGGATAAAAGTGGATCGCCTGCTCGGGCGCCGGGAAGCCGACCCGCCGCAGCATGTCGATCGTCTTGGCGTCGGCCGAGGCCGGATCGACACTGTGGTGCAGGCGGAGCGCCTCGCCGATCTGGTCGCCGATCGTGTGCAGGGGCGAGAGGGAGCTCATCGGCTCCTGGAAGATGATCGAGATCCGCCCGCCGCGGATCTCGCGGCGCACGGGGCTGTCCTGCGGGATCGCCGCGAGGTCGAGCACGCCCTGGTCGCGCAGGGGATCGTTGAACCAGATCGAGCCGCCGGTGATCCGGGCGTTGGCCGGCAGGATGCCGAGCACGGCCTGCGAGATCACCGTCTTGCCGGAGCCGCTTTCACCGACCACCGCGACGGTCTGATTGGCCGGGACGTCGAGCGACACGCCGGCCACCGCGTTCACCTCGCCCTCGTCGGCGGAGAAGGTGACACGCAGATCGCGGATCGCCAGCAGCGGCGCGGTCATCCACCCTCCCCGAACAACTCCTGCACGGTCGCGAGCCTAGCGCCGGGATGATCCTGCACAAGCGCGAGGATGCGGTCGAGCGTGGCGAAAGCGCCCGCCTCCATGACCTGATGATGGCTCAGGATACCGATCGGCTCGTCGCCGTGCCGGGCCACCAGATGGGCAAGCCGATCCAGGGCCGTGTCCAGTGGCAGCGGCCGGGCGCCCTCGCGCCAGAGGGTGAGGTCCAGATGCGTGTTGACCCGCGTCACGCCGGGGAGAGTGTCCGCGGCACGCGGCCCGAAGGTCGAGATTCCCGTCAACCCGGTCTCGGGGAGGCGGGGCAGGAGAGCGGGCGCGATCCGGTTCCAAGGCGGCACCAGGGCCGGTAGGAAGCGGTCGCCGAACGCCGTCTCCAAGGTTTCCCGGCCGCGATCGAGTTCCGACAAAAGATGGTCAGCATCCGCGGAGCCGCCGAGCTCGATCTTCTTGGCCGGGGGAATCGAATGGTCGGCATGGGCGATGCCGTGCTGCAGGACGGTCGCCCGAGGCTCGTCCTGGATTCTGCCCGCTGTGCCGGTGGTGAGCCAGGTCGGGACGACCGCGAGCGCCACCGGAGCCCTGCGATCCGCCGCGAGCCCGAGCAGCGGCAGGAGTCTCGCATCGTCGGCACCGGCATCGTCGTCGCGCCACCAGAACCGGACCGGCGCCGCAGCTGCATCGAGCGCCGCAAGGAAGCGCCGCTCAGCGCTCATCGAACCGCTCCTGCACCCAGTCCGTGATCAATCTCGCCGAGCGTTCTGCGCCGTCGAACGACCAGGCGCTCGCATCGGGTCTCGGCCGCGCGCCGATCCGGTCGACCGCCGCCGCGAGCGAGGGGCCGTCGACCTTGGCCTCTGCGACCCGCTCCGCCAGCCCGAGCGCCACGAGCCGCTGCGCGCGCTGCTCCTGCTCGTCCTCCGCACCCGCGGCAAAGGGTACGAGCACCATGCGGGCGCCGGCGGCCAGACCCTCGACCACGGTGTTGTAGCCGGCCTGCGAGATCGAGACGGCGCACCGACCCATCAGGGCGGCGAGGTCCGGGCGATGTTGCTCCAGAGTGCAGCCGGCCGGCAGATGCGATCGCAGCGCGGCAAGTCTGTCCGGCGGCAGGTTGTGGCCGCCGACGAGCAGCCACGGACCCTGCGCGAACCGGGTGAGGGGACGGGCATCCAGCGCGGCCAGAAGGAGGCGCTCGCCGACTGCCCCGCCCCCTGCGCTGACTAGCACGGCAGGCGTGTCGCCCGAGCGGGTCGCTGCCGCCCCGACATGGACGAAGCCCGTGTGCACCACGCGGGCGCCGAGTTCCGCAGCGGCCGGGAAGGAAGCCGCGAATGGCATCAGGCGCTCCTCGCCATGCACCAGGACTCGATCGTAGTGCGCGAGACAGGTCTCGACCATCCAGCGGTAGCGGTCGGGCTCCGGCTTGGTCACCAGAATGTCGCGCATGCTGGCCGCCAGGACCGGTCGCGGGCTCCGCGCGTCGCGCCACGCCAGAAGTGGTGCCAGCTCCGCACGGAAGACGCGCCGGCCGAACGGGAACATCTCGGTGACGATCGCGTGCGGCTCGCCGGCGAGGAGGTCGAGCAGGATGCGTCGGCGCTCGGCCCACAGCGCGTCGTCCGGGGATCGACCCGTGCCATCCACCAGGCCGCTGAAGGACGTGTCTTTCGCCACGAGTACCGGGAGCTGGACCAGACTGACACCCTCCGCGCTCGGCCATGGCCCTGGAGGGCCGCCATTGGCGAGCACGACCTCAACGCCCCGGGCAGCGAGCGCGTCCGCGAGCAGCATGGCCCGCCGCAGATGGCCCGAGCCGAGCAGACTTTGGACCCAGATCAGGCAGCGCCAGCTCATCGCCCTACCGCCAGGGGAACCGCCCCTTCGAAGACGATCGCCCCCGAGGCATTGACGCGGTGGATCAGGGCGCGCTCGGGTTCGTATCGCACAGGTGGCTTGCCGAGCATGTCCCAGCCGCATGCGAGCACGAGCGAGGCGCGCAGGATTCCTTTGTGCGCGACGATGACCGTGTCCCGGCCGACGGCGGCAATGTCCCGCAGCGCGTCGCGCAGCCGGGCGGCGACCTCGCGCGGGTTCTCGCCACCCGGCGGGCGGAAGTCGAGCCCGGCCGCCTCCAGCTCGCGCATGGTTGGGCCGAGCTTGGCACGCAACTCCGCGAGCGTGTGGCCTTCGAACTCCCCCCAGTCCATCTCGGTGAGGCGGGAGTCCCGGGAAGGCGAAACGAACCCGAGCATGGCTGCCGTCTCGACGGCCCGCCGGAGCGGGCTGGTGACGCAGACGGCCGTTTCCAGGCCCTGGGGCAGGCGCCAGGATCGCACCTGCGCCCGTCCGGCTTCGCTCAGCGGCACGTCCTGTCGCCCCTGGATTCGACTGGCGGCGTTCCAGGCGGTGGCGCCGTGCCGGATCAGGCAGACGCGCATGCCGGTGCCTGAAGCGTCTGCAGCGCCGACGCCAAGCGCGCCCCCGCAGGGCCGAGATCGTGCCGCGCCAGCACGCGTGCCCGTGCCGCCGCCCCCATGGCCCGCCGTCGGGCCGGATCGAGCAGGAGCGCGCGGATCGCCGCCGCGAGCGCTGGCACCGAGCGCGGCTCGGCCAACAGTCCGGTCACGCCGTCCAAGACCACGTCCGGCACGCCACCCTCACGGCCGGCGACCACCGGGACACCCGCGGCCTGCGCCTCGAGGAGGGCCATGCCGTATGCCTCGTTGACCGCGGGCCAGACATAGAGGTCGGCCGCGCCGTAGATCCGCGGCAGCTCGCGGAGCGCCAGGGCGCCGTGCAGCCGCACCCGCTCCCCGAAGGGCGCGAACATCGCCGCGATCTCACTACGCGCTTCCCCGTCGCCGACGATTTCGAGCCGCCACGGCAGGTCCGTCAGCTGCGCCAGCGCCGCCGCGAGCAGGCGGTAGGACTGGCACTTGACGTCCGCGCGCATCATCGCGACCGCGAGCAGCGCGGGCGGGTCCTGGCGCCGGGGCATCGCCTCGAACGGGGCCGCGTCGAGGAAGGGTGGAAACAGAATCAGCCGATCCGCCGGCACTGTGCCGTGCAGGCCCGGCAGATCGTGCGTGGTCATCGCCAGCACGAGGTCGGCCCGTGCGAGCGCGGCGAGGCTCGCCGCATAGCCGGGCGCCCACGGCCCATGCGCCCGCTTGGCGGCGAGCGACGCCTCGGCGACCACATAGGGAATGCCCAGCGCCCCGGCGACCGCTGGGCCGAGCCAGTCCGGCGCCTTGTGGTAGAGGTGATAGGTGAACCAGAGGTGGGGGGCACGGTCGCGCCGGCGGCGCAGCCATCGCTCCGCGAGCCGGGCGCCCAGCCGCTCTATCCGGTGCTGCCGTGCCGGATCGCCTGCGCCGTCATAGCTGCGGAAGCGGCTTGCCAGCTCGACCTCGTGGCCGAGATCCGCGAGCAGGGCCATGAACGCGCGGGCCATCCGCCGGTCGCCGGACGGCACCGGGTGGGTCGGCGGCTTCATCGGCGCATAGAAGGCGATGCGCATCACGCCGCGCTGCGCCGCTCGGTCCCGAGGCCGAAGCGCGCGGCCAGACGCGCGATGCCGTCCTCGAACGCGAACTCGCTCAGGATTCGCCGCCGTCCCTCGCGTCCCATGGCGAGCCGCCGATCGGGGGCACGGATCAGCTCCGAGAGCGCCTCGGCCAGGGCCGTCGCGTCGTCGGGCGGCACGAGGAGCCCCGTGACCCCCGGCTCCACCACCTCGTCGATGGCGCCGGCCCGCGTCGCGACGACCGGCAGCTCTTGCGACATCGCCTCCATGATCACGTTGGGCAGGCCGTCGCGATCGCCGTCCGCAGCCACGCGCGCGGCGAGGCAGAACAGATCGGCCCGCCGCAGGGCCGCGACGACCTCGTCCTGCGTGCCGGAGCCGAGCCAATGCACGCGATCCGCGATCCCCAGCTCCCGGGCACGGGCCCGCAGCACCTCGGTGAGCGGGCCACCGCCGATGTGCTCCAGGCGCCAGTGCAGCCCGGCGGGAAGCCGCGCCAGAGCCTCGAGCAGCGTGTCGAGGCCCTTCTTCTCCACCGCGCGGGCGACGCAGACGATGCCCACCGGCCGGTCCGCGGTGCTGCCATCCCCGCCCGGATCGCGGGCGACCGCCGGGAAGCGCCCGGCCTCCAGGCCGTGATGGATCAGCTCGAGATCCGCGCCAGGCACGAGCTGCCGCAGATGCTCCAGGTTCATCCGGCTGCAGGTCACCAGCCACCGCGTGGCCAGGATCTTCTCACGCTTCTCCCAATCCGGGATCGTCCACACGTCCTTGGCATGGGCCGAGATGCTGAACGGCAGATCGCGTAGCAGGGCTGCGTAGCGCGCCACCGAGCAGGGCGTGTGCAGATAGTGCACATGCAGCCAGTCGACGGCAGCCGGCAGCTCGGCTGCGAGCACCCAGGCCTGGCCGAGCCGGCGGCCGCGATTGGCGGTGGGATCGCGCACGAAATCCCGCAGCCAGACCCGTAGCAGGCGCCAGAACCGTCGATCGCCGACGACGCGGCCGAGCGCGCGCAGCACCCGCAGCGGCTCCTGATACAGATATTCCGGCAGGTAGTGCACCGATGCGCGGATCGCTTCATGCAGCGGGTGCACGCGGCCGTCGGTCGGATGTCGCAGCGAGACGATCCGCAACGGCAGGCCGAGCCGCTCCAGCGCCAGGATCTCCTGCGCGATGAAGGTCTCGGACAGTCTGGGATAGCCCTTCACCAGGACGGCAACGTTCGGCGGCACGGATCCTCGGCCTGTGCTTGGCGCGCGGGACTATGCCAGCGGCTGGCGAGCCCACGAACAGGAAGTTGCACCCAATCATAGGAAAATCTTCCAATTCGAGTGGAGTTGAGCTATAGACTGGCCCCGTGCGGCACGAGCCAACACGCATCAGCATCGGAGCGGTCCATGCCCGTGATGTTCCCCCTCGACGATGACGGCCACCCGATCCCGGTGCTGGGCTTCGACTATCGCGGCACGCAGAAGGTCGCGGTCGCCGGCCAGTCCGTCCGCCACGCGCAGGCCATCCCCTCCGACATCGAGATCGTCAGCCTCATCGCCACGGGCGTGTGCCGCTTCGAGGTCGGCGACTCGGCGGTCACCGCCGACCCCGCGAGCAGCCCGGTCCTGTTTCCCGGCCAGTATCTCGACGTGCCGCTCCGGCATGGCGGCCGCTGGATCGCGTTCGTGGCCGAGGGCGAGCCCTGCGAGGCCTACGTGATCGGCCGGGTGTGAGATGCGGCTCGGCCTGCGCCTCACCGGCACGACGCTGCGCCTGACGGGCTCGCGGCCGGGCACCTTCCGTCCGATGCCCGCGACCGACGCGCTGCTGGTGACCGAGCATGGCGACGCCCTGGTCACCGAGCGCGGCGAGCAACTTCTGGCGGGAGCTTCCCATGGCCAATAAGCAGATCCACGAGCTTCCGACTGCGGGGCCACTGCTGCCGGAGGACCAGCTCCTCGTCTCGCAGGCCGGGACCAACACGACCCGCCGTGCCAGTCTCGCGAACCTGCCGTTCCAGCCGACGCTGCCGGGCGCCAGCCGGCGGACGATCGCCGGCAAGCTGGCCGAGACGGTGTCGGTCAAGGACTTCGGGGCGATCGGCGACGGCACCGCCAACGACAGCGCGGCGTTTCAGGCAGCGCTCGACGGGCACACCTCGGTGCTGGTACCAGCCGGCACCTACCGCCTCGACCAGGAGATCCAGGTCAAGCCGCGCCGCCGGCTGTTGGGTGCGGGCCGGGACGCCACGGTGATCGATGCCCGCGGCGATCGCGCCTTCACCTTCAACCGCAATGCCGGGGCCCATCAGGTCGACGCCACCGCCGCGAGCGACTGGAACCGATCCTCGGCGGTCGGGATGACCATCCGCATGGCCAAGGGCGGCATCCGCGCCCATGGCCACGAGTTCCGCGCGGTCGATCTCCTGTTCGCCGGCGGAGCGGCGCCCCTGGGTCAGGACGATCCGGACGGCTGGTGCCTCGATCTCGTCGACGCCAACGAGACCGTCCTGCGCGAGATCCAGGCCGGCTACGGCGGCGGTGCGGCGCATCGGCTCGCGGCCAACGGCATCCGGCTCGGCTCGACCAACCCCACGGTCAACTATGGCGACGGGCTGCTGCAGGAGATCTCGATCAAGCTCGGGGCGGCCAATACCGTCGCGGTGCTGCTCAAGGGCGCCGGCACGGGCCTCGTCAACAACATGCTGCTGAGCCGCGTGCAGGTGAACGCCCCGCAGGGCGGGTCCGGCATCACGCCGCTGGCCGGCAGCAACGGCATCAAGCTGTGGAACGCGGCCCGCGTCGTCTGCCTGCTGTGCGACGTCGAGGTGGTCGACATCGCCTTCGAGGAATACAGCGAGAGCCAGGGCGGCACGGCCGGCGCCTGCAGCAACAACAGCTATGTCGGCTGCTTCGTCCACTATCCGGGCACGGCCGCCTACCGGGACAGCAACGCGACCTTCACCCGCTCGGTGATCCGCACGAGCTTCCTCGGCTGCGACAATCTCGGGCCTTTGCCGGTCGGCAACGTCAACGGTGACGGTGGGCGCACCCAGGACGGTGACCTGATAGCACCCGGCCTGTGGGTCTGCGACCAGTACCGGCAGCCCTCGATCCAGCTCCGCTCGCGCGACCGCGACGTGCTGCTGATCACCAGCGACCGGAAAGGGGCGTCCCAGGCGAATGCCGACGGCCACCCCAGCCAGGGGGCGCCCTACTACGGCTTGCTGATCGAGCATTCGAGCAAGCAGAGCACCAAGATCACCCGGCCGGTGGCCAACGGCGCGCTCGACCCCGAGGACGGAACGACGCCGCTGGCGGACGTGCGCATCGAGCTCGGCAATGGCGAGGGCGACGCCCGCGGTGAGCTCGCGCGAGTGCAGGTCAACGACCCGCTCTATCTCCGGCCTCGCGCGACCCAGCCCGTGCGGCCGCTCGACGGCCTGGTCTGGTACGCCACCAGCCAGGCGGCGGTGCCCGCGACCGGCGAGTACTGGCTCGGCACCGGCCTCTACGCGCGGATCAACAGCGGCGATGCGGTCCCGGTGGCCGTCTCGCGCGGAGCCGTGCCCGAGCGCGAGC
Source organism: Geminicoccaceae bacterium (assembly GCA_044224255.1). GTDB lineage: Bacteria > Pseudomonadota > Alphaproteobacteria > Geminicoccales > Geminicoccaceae > Benzoatithermus. Next base: position 9,987 of record JBGAKU010000008.1, on the reverse strand, counting down.
GCAATCTGGCGCTGGCGGTTTCGGTGGCCGACTTCGGCAAGATCCACCGCGTCAACAACGCCAACGAGGTGGTGATCACCGTGCCCGCGGGCCTGGTCGCGGCGGGGCAGGGCGCACGTCGCTTGTGGGTGATCCGGCAGGGCACGGGCGGCGTGCGCTTCGCCGCATCGGGCGGTGCGGTGCTCCGCTCGCCCAGCGGGCGCGTCACCATCGCCAAGCAGTATCAGATGGTCGAGGTGGTCGTGACCTCGGCCAACGACGTCTATTTGCTCGGGATCTACCCCGACGCGGATCTGACGCCGACCTGGGCCAGCCGACAACGCGAGCGCAACGCCTCCTATGCGGTGACGACCGCACATCTCGGCGAGCTGCACCGCTGCAATCACGGCTCGACCGCGATCACCGTGACCGTGCCCTATGGGTTGTGGCCGACGGAGACCGGCGAGGACGTGGTCGGCCTGAGCGTCGCCCGCGTCGGCAATGCGCAGGTGTTCATCAAGGCCGATGCCGGCACCTCCGGCAGCGCGCCGATGCAGTTCCGCCTGCCGGCGGCCACGCCCGGGGTCACGCAGTATGACCGCGGCGACGGTCAGCTCCACTACCAGTACGAGCTGGCGCCCTGGGAGACCCGACGCCTCGTTATCCGCAAGATCGACGGCACCACCGGCGAGCTGTTCCTCGAAGGCCTCCGCTGACCCTGAAGCACGGGAGATTCGATCATGGACCTTTACCGCACCGCGCGCGAGACGGCGCTGCTCGGCGCCCTGCGTGTCGCGATCGCGCTCTTGGCGATGATCGGTCGCGAGTTGCGCATGAGCGAGTCCGAGCGCCGCAGCATCCTCGCCCGGATCGAGGGCGCGCTGCTCGATCCGGCGGAGATTTCCGGAGCATAAATTGACTTTGGTCAAGGCATGGCCGTCGGAGCTGGGGCAGAGTCCGGCTCGCGTTGGGCAACCGCGGCCGGTGCCCACCATCCGCCGGCCGTCGGCCAGCTCGTAGGCTCAGTGCCCCCGTCTCCGGTCGGGGAACGCAGCTGGAACGGGGTGATCGCGCGGAGAGGGATCTGCCAGCCCTCTCCGCGCTTTTTTGCGCCACGGCGGAGCACCGAGGGGGCGGCGCCGCCAGCAGCAGAGAGATCCAGCCATCCAGCATGCGGTTGAGAACCTTTCCACGAGTCCGAAAGCTCGCTCAGCTTAAGTGCTGCAGGATGCGTGCGGACAGCGACGCAGCGGTGATGCGCGCCCATGCGCTTCTGGTCCAAGCTGCAGCTTGACCATAGTTCTATTCACTTAGAGCATAGGCGTTCTCCCAGAACTGTCATCGGACGCTGGAGAGAACAAGCGGTGCGCTGGCAGTCGCCGCCGGGGTCAAGGCAGCGCCGACCGCCAGTTCTCAGCCGGCCATGCGATGCCGAGCGGGTTGCCCCATCAAGCTTAGCCGTTCATGGTCGCCTCCGAAGCAAGAAGCTCGGGCACGCCGATGGTGCGATGACCTGGGCAGAGGAGGCGCTGATGATGGATCGCGATGGCCCCGCGGCTGTTGGCGCACCTTCAGGTGCGACGCCCGGCACGGCCGGTGCTGGCCGATCGATTCTGATCGTCGAGGACGACGCGCCCCTGTGCAACGGCCTCGCGCGTGCTTTCGAGCGTGAGCAGTTCGAGGTGAGAACCGCTGCCACGCTCAAGGAAGCGTGCGAGATCGCCTATAGCCTTGCGCCCGAGTTCGCCGTCCTGGATTTGAGCCTGCAGGATGGCCACGGGCTGGCGTTGGTCTCCCATCTGCGGGAGGCGCGGCCCGGCATCCGGATCGTCGTCATCACCGGCTATGACAGCATCGCGTCGAGCCTGGTGGCGCTGAAGGCCGGGGTGGTCGACTATCTCGCCAAGCCGGTGCGCGCGGAGCAGGTGGTAGCGGCCGTGCTGGGGCAGAGAGACGAGTCGGCCGAGCCCGCGGACCGGCCGATGTCCGTCGACCGGATACGCTGGGAGCACATCCAGCGGGTGCTCGAGCAGTGCGATCGCAACGTCTCGGAGACGGCGCGGCGACTGAACATGCACCGGCGGACGTTGCAGCGCATGCTGCAGAAGCGGGCGCCGCGGCGGTAAGGGCTTCGATCGGATGCCGGCGCGGCGCTGGCTGGAGCCCGGACCGCTGCCGGCCAAGCTCCTGGTGCCGTACCCGGCAGAGGCGATATCGGAGAAGGTCAACGCCCTCCTCGCTTGGCCGACATCTCCTCGACGCCAGGGACGGGCTTCGGCTCGCTCCTTTCGTTGGGCCCTCGGAACCCGGCCACGAGCGTGGCCGTTGTTGGGACACGCAATCGGAGATGCCGCCCTCCGATCAGCAATCCGCAAGAGCAGCACTGTCGGTTGCGGTCGTCCTCGCACCTGAGCGCAGACGTCCGCGCGACACCCATCCACCGGACCAGCAAGGGAGTATCAGCCATGGCTGAACGTGGCATCAAGAGCGAGCTCGACGTGAGCGACAATGTCGATCGTCTCCTGCAAAGCCTCGACGATATTCGCGGTGGAGTGGCCGCCCTTACGGCTCGGTTCGGCGACGAGGCGGCTGCCGCGGGCAGTCGGGGAATGAAGCATGCCCGCGAGGTGGCGAATGGCCTGGCCGAGGACTGGACCAATCGTGCGGAGGAGGGCGCCACCGCGCTGCGGAGCCGGGTCGAGGAGCAGCCCATCGCCGCTACGGCTCTCGCGTTCTTCGCTGGGGTGGCGGTCGGAGGCGTCCTGATGAGCGCGATGCTCTCGACCCAGAGGGGGCATTCGTATCGCTGAGCCGGGAGAGGGCCAGCCGATCACCACCGGACGCGCGGGGCGAGCTAAAGCTCGCCCTGTTCGATTCCGGGGGATATCGATCTAGAGTATGTTCGGCCTGACCGAACATACTCTAACATTCCTGGGGCCTATCGGCCCTTGGCCTACTTGAGGCAGAGCGTTTCCGCTCAACGCGGAAATGCCCTAGTTCACGGCCCGTAGCACCGCATGGTTGCCCTTGATGCTGCGGATCACCAGCGTCGCGGGCACGTGGTCGCGAACGAGAACGAGCTTCAGCGCCCCGGCGAGATCGGTCGTAACCGCGGTCGGATCGGTAGCTTGCAGGAGCTTACCCGGGCCGAGCTTCGAGCTGCGCAGGATCAGGCGGCCGCTCGGCTGCGGCATCGCGGCCAGCGCGCCCGGACTCTGCACGGTGTAGGGGCGCAACTGCAGCTCCTTGGAGATCAGGAACAGCGCTATGGGCGTATGGATCGGAATCTGGGTTGGGTTGTCCTTGTGCTGCTTGAACTTCATGATCGCGCCGATCGCGAAACCGAGGCCGGCGATCTCGATCGCGAAGTCCGTGTCCGCACGGGCCAGCAGCACGATTGGCTGGTCCGTGAAGCGCCGCGCCCCGATCTCGCCCGAGGCCACCATATCCAAGCGGTAGGTGATCACCTCCGCGCGTGCTGTCCGTCCGCCGCCACTGGCCAGCAGCAGCGCGACCAGGAGCACGGTCACCACGCGTATCCAGCCCATACCACGCATCCTCCCTAAATTGCCTGGGGTTAGAGTTCTATCTAATCCTTAGGCACTCAGGCCTTAGGCTTGCCAAGGACGATCTCGACGAGCAGATCGTCGCCGAGCGCATCCTGGAGCACCTGGAGCTGTGCGGATATCGGATCGAGCCCGGGCCGGGGCCAGGCGCATAGCAGCCCGCCGAGGCAGTAGGGGTGTCCAGATCGTTGCTTCGCGTGCGCTGCCGGGTGGGAATCCAACACGAGCGCGCCATGCCCTCTCTTGACATCGCGCGCGATCGCTCTCCGCTTCGCGCCAGATTTAGCCGCGATTTACCGGGTGACATAGGAGCCGGGAAAGTTCACCGGCTACGACAGATCACCGGAATTTGGTCCAGCCGGAAGGCAGCGGACTCCTGGCATTTGGGGCCACGCTCGAACACCAAATTGAAGCCGCCCAGGGGCTCCAGACTGACCTGCACCGGGTACTTACCGCCACACGTGTAGCACATCACGACGGATTTCCCTAAGAACTTCCGCGCGCCAGTAACGGGTAATCGTGGCTTGGGCGGTAGAATTTCTATTGCCCGCGCAGCCAGTACAGGTCCTGAATTACTGTCATCGGCCCAAGCGATGCCAGACAGCACCAGCCCAGCGGCCAGTATCAAAGCGCTTCTCAACATTATCATTTACCATCCTCTAACATCTTGATCGCGGAGACAAAAACTTCTATGCAGCTACTATCAAGAGTAGTCCCACATGCCAACTTCGGCTATCGAGAATTATTATCATTCTTGCTCGAAGACGACTAGACAGAAATTGCAGTATGCCTCTCGGCAGCCGCCGCCCATGCGCTCGACGATGCACTCCGTGCCCGGCGACAGGATGACGGCGTTGATCTCGCCGGGACGGACCGCATTGGCGCGGATGCCGAGGTGAGCGAGGCCGTCGAGCCGAGCTGTGCCACTGGCGCATTTCAACGGATATTTCCAGAGGGGTGCCTTTCCCCAACCATAAGGTTGCTCTTTGTAGTATTATATAACCAGGGGGAGAAGATGGAGAGAATACAACAATACTATTGACACGCCTCTTATCTTGTCTCATGGTATAATAGAGTCAGTAGCCGAAGAGAGTTCTTATGATGAATCAAAGATGTTTGATTCGTGCAGGAAGATATGCAGGTGTAAGAACCATTTTCTCTACAAGAAAGTGGACATTCCCTGCAGCTTCTGGGCGAACCAAGAAATGACCATCGTCCTGTGGATAGCGCCGGGATTGGTGCTATACATCTGTGAATCGGAGAATCGCTATGTGGGGTACTCGGTCGAGACCAGTATCACTGGCTAGCGCCTCTATCGCTAGCGTATCGCTGGCCCTTCTAGGGGCCATCATCACCGGTCCGAGCAATGTCATGGCGCAGGAGGCGATTGCAGCCGCCCGCACCCAAGCTGCTCAGAGCGTGAGCACCTACACGATGCCCAGCGGCGACTTCACTGCCGGGTCAGCGGGAGTGGGAACCGGGGTCGCGTTTCCGGTGCTCAGCCCGATACCTGACTCCGAGCTCGCGCGGCTCAAGCAACAACAAGGCGCTGCGGTCGCGTCGGACAGCGCTGCTGCCGGTGGAGCAGCACCGGAACCCTTTCCGCTCTTCCAGGAATGCATCACCAATGTCGCCACCGGCTTCGCGCCCTCCGATATCCACGGCGCCGTAGCTCCAACCCGGCTCGTCGTGGTGACCAACGTCGACATCGGCGTCTACAGCAAGGCGACCTGCGGGCTCATCAGCCGCGTCCCGCTGAGAACCTTCTTTGGCGCCTTCGGGATTCCGACCACCCAGACGCTGTTCGATCCTCGAGTGCTTTACGATCGGCTGAGCGGCCGTTGTCTCGTGACGGTCGAATCTCGTGACAGCACCAACACCAATCAATTCCTCTACATCGCTGGGTCCACGAGCAACACCTGCTCATCATGGAACCTTCGCCGGTTCACGTTGAGCCGGGTCAGCCCCGCGGCGTTGTTCTGCAAGCTGCAGCAGGACGATTTCTACGACTACCCGAACGCCGGCTACAACATCCGGCGGCTTGTGGTCACGTCGAACAATTTCACCACGGCGACGGGTCCATTTTCCAATGGAACTGTGCTCTCCATCGACAAGCTGGCCCTGTACGCCAACGGATCGGTGGTGGGCACATGCTTCAACACCGGCTCGATCGGCAATCTGACGCCCGCCGTGGTCGGTGATGGCAACACCTTGATGTTCATCCTATCGCCGGGCGCCAACAGCATCACCCGACTGCGTTTGGACACGGGGCTCAACACGTTGGTCGCGACGCCGAGCATTGCCGTGGCCTCCGCCCCGGTTCCCCCTGATGCGATGCAACCGAACGGGCAGCGGCTCGACACGGTTGATGGCCGATTCGTGTCGGCGACCAAGCAGATCGGCACGCTTCTGTACAACGTCAGGTCGGTGAATGTCGGCGGCTTCTCGCGCTGGCGGCTGTACAAGCTGTCGACGACGGGCACGGCGCCGCTGTTCACCTTCACCCCGACCACCACTACCTGCGCGAACGGCGACCACCTCTTCAACGCGTCGGTGGATACCAACTCTACCGCACCTACGGCGCTCGCTTTCGTCACCGCCACGCGCACCTGCCCGTCGCAGGCCGCCGCCGGCAGAGCCGCTCATCTGATCTTCAGGGGACCAAACTCCTCGGCTGCTGGCTGGGTGTTCAATACGGTCGAGACCTCGCCGACCAACTTCGCGATCACCGGCCTGGGAACCAGCTGCAACGCCGCGCCCGGAAGGGCTGCGTGCCGCTGGGGTGACTATTCCTCGACACAGATCGATCCGTCAAACACGGGGCGGGCCTGGGGATTTAACCAGCTCATCACCGGGGCCAGTCAATTCAACTGGAACACGCGCGCGGGTCAGGTGGGCCCATAGGGCGGCATTTTCGGTGACTTCGAGTTCGAGGGGCGCCCGTCGGGCGCCCCTCATGTGTTGAAGGAACCCATCCATCGCTCAATACACGTCCTGGCCGCCATTGACCGGGATCTCGGCGCCCGTGATGTAGGACGCTTCATCACTGCACCTACTTTTCCATCGCGCTCGGCATTGCCGCCGTCTTGTCCTCGATGACCTCGAGCATCTCGGGCAGCGACAGGCCGGAGTCCTCGGCCTCGCCGATGAGGGCTTCGAGGGCTTGGCGGAATTGGTCCTGGGACATGCGACGCCTCCAGCGATGACCCCACGCGAGTCCCTGATCGTCACGCTCCGCATGGCCCTACGCAAGGCACCTGCCGCCTCCTTCCGCAACCTCCCCAAACCCAGCCGGGTCGCGGGCGACCACGATCTCGACGAGCAAATCGTCGCCGAGCGCATCCTGGAGCATCTGGAGCTGTGCGGATAATCGGATCGGGCCCGGGCTGGGGGTCCAGACGCATAATAGCCCGCCGAGGCGGTAGAGGTGTCCAGATCGGTCCTTCGCGGCGCGCTGCCGAGTGGGAATCCACCGATGAGTCGTACGGCGGCGCCGATGCTGCCTGCCTGTGGCGGAGGTCAGGCTCGGCTGGCGCCAGCAGCTTCGGTTTCGTGTCTCTTAACTCTCTTCCGATGCCCCTCGTGCTCGTGCATCGTTCTGCATTGCCGCACCGCGCAGCAGGGCCAAAACGGTCGAAGTTTCAAGGGGTTGATGGTGCCGCCAGATAGGATTGAACTATCGACCTCACCCTTACCAAGGGTGCGCTCTACCACTGAGCTATGGCGGCCCGGGGAGGCGCGCTAGATGCCACAGGGGCCGGGGTGGCGCAAGGTGGATTGCCGGGATGGGCGAGCGGGACGAAGGGCAGGCGGGTCCGGGGCCGCAACGTGACGCGGACGGCCGGCGCGAGCGGCTGGCGAAGGCGATGCGCGACAACCTGAAGCGCCGCAAGGCGCAGCAGCGCGGCCGCGCCCGGCCCGAGCCGCCCGCCGAGCCGGTTGAGGAAGGATGAACGATCCCCTAAAAGGGCGCACTGTTTCGCTGTAGAGGTGCGGTGCGCATGGCGATCATGCCGGATCGGTGGATCCGCGGGATGGCGCGGGATCACGGCATGATCGAGCCGTTCGTGGACCGGCAGACCCGCGAGGGCGTGATCTCCTTCGGCCTGTCCTCCTACGGCTACGATGCGCGGGTGGCGCCGGAGTTCCGGATCTTCACCAACGTCGACAACGCGCTGGTCGACCCCAAGCACTTCAACGCGCAGAGCTTCGTCGAGCGCAACGGCGAGTCCTGCGTGATCCCGCCCAACAGCTTCGCGCTGGCGCGCACGGTCGAGTATTTCCGCATCCCGCGCGACGTGCTGGTGATCTGCCTCGGCAAGAGCACCTATGCCCGCTGCGGCATGATCGTGAACGTGACCCCGCTCGAGCCCGAGTGGGAGGGTCACGTCACGCTCGAGATCAGCAACACCACGCCCTTGCCCGCGCGCGTCTACGCCAACGAGGGCATCTGCCAGTTCCTGTTCCTCAAGGGTGAGGGTGAGCCCGAGGTCTCCTATGCCGACCGCAGCGGCAAATATATGCGCCAGACCGGGGTGACCCTGCCCAAGCTCTAGAAGGACCTCTCCACCGGCCATGGACCGTATCCTGATCGAGGGCGGCGTGCCGCTCGAGGGCGCCGTCGAGATTAGCGGGGCGAAGAACGCCGCCCTGCCGATCATGTTCGCGAGCCTGCTCACCGCCGAGCCGCTGGACCTCAAGAACGTCCCCGATCTCGCCGACATCGCCTCGACCCAGAAGCTGCTGCAGCATCTTGGCGTCTCGGCGACCCATGTCGCCGGCGAGCCGAGCCGCATGGTGCTGCACGCCCCGAGCATCCTGAGCGAGACCGCCCCTTACGATCTCGTGCGCAAGATGCGGGCCTCGGTCCTGGTGCTCGGCCCGCTCCTCGCCCGCACCGGGGCCGCGCGCGTCTCTCTGCCGGGCGGCTGTGCGATCGGGCCGCGACCGATCGATCTGCATCTGATGGGCATGGAGAAGCTCGGCGCCGCGATCGAGCTCGAGGGCGGCTATGTGCATGCGCAGGCTCCGAACGGCCTCACCGGCGCGGAGATCCGCCTGCCGCAGCCCTCGGTGGGGGCCACCGAGAACCTGCTGATGGCGGCGGCGCTGGCCAAGGGCGAGAGCGTGATCGCCGGGGCCGCCCGCGAGCCCGAGATCGTCGATCTCGCCGACTGCCTGACCGCCATGGGGGCGCGGATCGAGGGAGCCGGCACCAGCAACATCACCATCCAGGGCGTGACGTCGCTGCATGGCGCCGGCCACGCGATCATCCCGGATCGGATCGAGGCCGGCACCTACGCCATGGCGGCCGGAGTCACCGGCGGCAGCATCCTGCTCAAGAATGCGCGCCTCGACTTTCTGGGTGCCGCCAAGGAGGTGCTGGAGGCGGCCGGGATGGTGCTGGCACCCGCCGAGGGCGGCGTTCTCGCCCGGGTCGCCCCGGGCGGCCTGAAGGGCAGCGACGCGATGACTCGCCCCTTCCCGGGTTTCGCCACCGACCTCCAGGCCCAGTTCATGGCGCTGATGAGCGTCGCCGACGGCGCGGCGATGATCACCGAGACCATTTTCGAGAACCGCTTCATGCATGTGCCGGAGCTCGCCCGCCTGGGGGCGCGCATCAACGTCCACGGCGCCTCGGCGCTGGTCCGCGGGGTCAAGGAGCTCAAGGGCGCGCCGGTCATGGCGACCGATCTGCGGGCTTCGGTCTCCCTTGTCCTCGCGGCCCTCGCCGCCAAGGGGCAGACCGAGATCAACCGCATCTATCATCTCGACCGCGGTTATGAGCGGCTCGAGGAGAAGCTCGGCGCGGTCGGCGCCAGGATCGAGAGGGTGCCGTGACCGACACCACCAAGCTGCGCCTCAGGGCTACCGACCCCGAGGATCTGGCGGTCATCGCCGCCTGCCTGCAGGACGCGCGGGTGAGCGTGCGCGAGATGCTGTTCGCGCCGGACGAGCACCGCTTCGCCGCGGCGTTTCTCCGCTACCGCCGCGAGGCCCAGCCCGACTGGTCCACATGCGAGGGACTGACCGAGTGCCCCTCGGCACTGGTGTTCGAGGGTATCGCGAGCGTGAAGTATCGCGGGCTCGACCCGACCGAGCCCGACCGAGGGCTCAGCCTGCTCACCATCGCCACCGAGCCCGGCAAGGAGCACCTGATTCACGTCGACCTCGTCTTCGAGGGCGACGCGCACATTCAGCTGTGGACCGACGCGATCGACTGCCGGCTGGACGATTTCGGCCCGGTCGCGCCCTGCAAGGTGACGCCCTGCGATCACCTCAGCGAGGACTGGATCAAGGTCGCGCCGGCGTGACGGTCAGGCTGGATGCCCGGGACGCCGGATTTGCTGCCGCCTTCGCCGCCCTGGTCGAGGCGCGGCGCGAGGAGACGACCGACGTCCGCGATACGGTCTCGGCCATTCTCGCCGACATCCGTGCCCGC
>JBGAKU010000274.1:0-7089 GCA_044224255.1 Geminicoccaceae bacterium | reverse complement strand
ACGGCCGTCCCTATCTCGACAAGGACAAGATCCGCCGGGCCGAGCAGCTGGACGGCAAGTTCGTGCTGACCACCAACGACGACACGCTCGCGGTGGCCGACATCGCGCTCGGCTACAAGGGCATGTGGATCATCGAGAGCTGCTTTCGCAAGCTGAAGACCACCGGCCTCGCGGTACGGCCGATGTTCCACTGGATGCCGCACCGGATCACCGCGCATGTGAAGCTGTGCGTGCTGGCGCTGATGATCCAGCTCGCCGGCCGGCTCGAACGGCTCAAGGCTGTCCGCTACATCAGCGAGGGCCGTACCGTCGTTCAGGCCACGGCCATCGGTCCCGAGCTCGCCGGGATCCTCGACAAGCTCGACGTCGCCCCGCCCAAGACGATCCTCGCCGTCAGCTGAGCCGCACGCCCTGCCGGCTTGTAGGCACACGCCTTATGTGCGCCCTTTATAACATCCTGAATTCACACCTCAATCTCAAGCCGTTGCCCACAGACCGCAAACTCAGGCCTGGCGGCCTCGGGGTTCGTGAAGCTGTGGACCGTGCCGCCGTAGAGATGCATCTGCCAGTCGGCACCGGCCGCGCGCATCTCGGCCGCGAAGTCCGACTGCTGCTCGGCTGGGATGAAGGGGTCGTCCGCGCCGATGCAGACCAGGATCTTGGCCTTGATCGCCCCGGCGGCAGCGGGAGAGACCGTGCGGAGGCCGCTGTGGAAGCCGACCACGGCCTTGATGTCGGCGCCCGAGCGCGCGAGCTCCAGCGCCATCGTGCCGCCGAAGCAGAAGCCGATGGCGCCGATGCGGCCCGCATCGACCTCCGGGCGGGCGCACAGCGCGGCGAGACCGGCAGCGGCCCGGGCGCGCGTCTTCGCAGGCTCGGCGTAGAGCGGCTGCAGCCGCTCGATGGCCGGCCCCAGCTCGTCGAGCAGGAGACCGTCGCCATGCAGGTCGCTGGCCAGCGCCACATAGCCCATCGCCGCGAGCCGCTCGGCACGGCCCAGGGCATGATCGCCGAGCCCGAAGGCTTCCGGAAACACGAGCGCGCCCGGCCGGCGTCCGGTGCCAGGCCCGACGAACAGCTCGCTCCGCAAGGTCACGCCGTCGGCCTCGTAGCTCAACCGCTCCCGTTGCATCGCCGCTGCTCCCTTTCCCGCTCGCTGCCTCATTCTAGCGGCACGGCGCGCATGGTGTCCCTTGCCGTCTGCGGGGCAGCAGCTTAACCTGCGGTGTTGCAGGGCCGATCCGCATGCGGCCGGCGACAGAAACGGATCGAGGGGGGATAGCGATGGCCGGGGCTTCGTCCTCTGAGCTGCACAAGGGCCTGACGCAACGTCATCTGACCATGATCGCGATCGGCGGCGTGATCGGCGCCGGGCTGTTCGTCGGCTCGGGCGTCGTGATCAACGATGTCGGTCCCGGGGCATTCCTCACCTACGGGATCACCGGCATCCTGATCGTCATGGTCATGCGGATGCTGGGCGAGATGGCCACCGCCAATCCCGCCACCGGCTCGTTCGCGGCCTATGCCCGCCAGGCGCTCGGCGACTGGGCCGGCTTCTCGGTCGCCTGGCTCTACTGGTACTTCTGGGTGATCGTGGTCGGTTTCGAGGCGGTGGCCGGCGCCGGCATCCTGCAGAAGTGGCTGCCCGACGTCCCCTTGTGGCTGATGTCGCTGGTGCTGCTGCTGATGATGACCGCGACCAACCTCTACTCGGTGAAGTCCTACGGCGAGTTCGAGTATTGGTTCGCCAGCATCAAGGTCGCCGCGATCTGCGTCTTCCTGCTCCTGGGCTCGCTCTACGTGCTGGGTCTGTGGCCCGGCAAGAGCCTGGACTTCTCCAACCTCTATGCCCAGGGCGGCTTCTTCCCCAACGGGATGGGGGCGATCTTCTCCGGCATCGTGGTCGTGATCTTCTCCATGGTCGGGGCCGAGGTCGCGACCATCGCCGCCGCCGAATCCGCCGAACCCGAGCGGGCGATCACCCGCGCGGTCAACTCGGTCGTGGTCCGCATCTGCATCTTCTTCGTCGGCTCGATCTTCCTGCTCGCCTGCATCCTGCCCTGGAACTCGGAGAAGCTCGGCGGCTCGGCCTATGTCGCCGCCTTCGAGCAGATGGGCATCGGTTGGGCCGCCGACGTGATGAACGCGGTGGTGCTCAGCGCGGTCCTGTCCTGCCTGAACTCGGGACTCTACACCGCCTCGCGCATGCTGTTCGTGCTCGCCGCGCGGCGCGAGGCGCCCACCCGCCTGCTCGAGACCAACAGCCGCGGCGTGCCGATGGCAGCGATCCTGTCCTCCACCGCGATCGGCTATCTCTGCGTCATCGCCGCCTATGTCTCGCCCGACACGGTGTTCCTGTTCCTGCTCAACTCCTCCGGCGCGATCATCCTGTTCGTCTACCTCCTGATCGGCATCTCGCAGTTCGTCATGCGGCCCAAGATCCCGGTGGAAAAACTGAAGGTGAAGATGTGGGGCTACCCCGTCCTCACCCTGCTCACCATTGCCGCCATGCTCGCCGTGCTGGTGTCGATGGGCGTGCGCGAGGACAGCCGCTCGCAGCTGTTCTTGAGCCTGCTCGCCCTGGGCGTCGTGTTGGCTGCCTACTGGTTCCAGGCCAAGCGGCGGGTGCCCGGCATCCCGCTGCCCGCCGAGCCGGCCCCGGTCATGGCGCTGCATGCGGTCGGCACGGCGCTCGACGCGAGCCCGCTGCCCCTCTCGGCCTCGCGCGTCCTCGTCGTCGCCAACGAGACCGTCGGCGCCGACGAGCTCCTGGGCGAGCTGCGCCGGCTGAGGAACGAGCTCACCGCCGAATATTTCGTCTGCGTGCCGGCGCACCCGCTGCACACCGGCCAGGGTGCCGCCTGGTCGCCGGACGCCTCGGTGATCGCCGCCCAGCACCGCCTCGACGGGGTCATGGAGATCCTGCGCGGCGAGGGGCTGCACGCCAATGGTGCCTTGGGCGACTATCGCCCGCTCCACGCGCTCGACGACGCGGTGCAGAGCTTCGCGCCCGACCTGATCGTGATCTCGACCCATCCCGAGGAGCGCTCGGCCTGGCTGCGGCAGGACATCGTCGAGCAGGCGCGGCGCAAGTACACCGTGCCGGTACGGCACATCATCTCCCGGGTGCCGGTCGAGATCTTCGGGAGCTGACCGGCGGCCCAGCCGTCAACCGATGACTCTTCCGGGCGCGAGCGGATTGGTGCGGCTTCGTTGATGCCGTCCGGCACGTCGGTGATCGGCCGGGGCGGCGCCGCGTTGACCATTGGCTCGGATGGGTTCCATCTGTGCGATGCAATGCCAGCGTGAGGTTGTCGCCATGCCCTTCGCCCCGCTCGCCCGCCCGCAGTCGCCGCTTCGTGACGCGATCACCGCCCATTGGCGCGAGGACGAGCGGGCCTGCGTCCGGCGGATGATCGACGAGGCGCGGATGCCGCCGGAGCAGGTGGCGCAAGTCGAGGCGCTGGCGCGCCGGCTGGTCGAGGCGGTGCGCGGCAAGCGGACCGGCGCCTCCGGCGTCGACGCGCTGATGCAGGAGTTCTCGCTCTCCTCCCAGGAGGGCATCGCGCTCATGTGCCTCGCCGAGGCGCTCTTGCGCGTGCCCGATTCCGCCACCGCCGACCGGCTGATCCGCGACAAGCTCGCGCATGGCGACTGGCGCGCCCATCTCGGCCACAGCCCGTCGCTCTTCGTCAACGCTGCCGCCTGGGGCCTGCTGATCACCGGCAAGCTGGTCTCGACCGCCAGCGAGAGGAGCCTGGGCACGGCACTCACGCGCCTGATCGGGCGCAGCGGCGAGCCGGTGATCCGCACCGCGGTCGACCTCGCCATGCGCCTTTTGGGCCGCCAGTTCGTCACCGGCGAGACGATCGAGGAGGCGCTGAAGAGTGCGACGGCGCGCGAGGCGCGCGGCTACCGCTTCTCCTACGACATGCTCGGCGAGGCCGCGATGACCGCCGCCGACGCGCGGCGCTACCTGACCTCCTACGAGCACGCGATCCACGCCATCGGCCGGGCGTCGCAGGGCAGGGGGATCAAGGCCGGGCCGGGTATCTCGGTCAAGCTCTCGGCCCTGCATCCGCGCTACAGCCGCGCCCAGCACGACCGCGTCATGGCCGAGCTGCTGCCGCGGCTGAAATCCCTCCTGCTGCTCTCCCGCCGTTACGACATCGGCTGCAACATCGATGCGGAGGAGGCCGACCGGCTCGAGCTTTCGCTGGACCTGATCGAGGCGGTCGCCGAGGATCCCGATCTCGCCGGCTGGGACGGCATCGGCGTGGTCGTCCAGGCCTACCAGAAGCGCTGCCCGTTCGTGCTCGACTGGCTGATCGATACGGCTCGCCGCACGAACCGCCGCTTCATGGTCCGCCTGGTCAAGGGGGCCTACTGGGACAGCGAGATCAAGCGCGCCCAGGTCGACGGCCAGTCGGGCTACCCGGTGTACACCCGCAAGATCCACACCGACGTCGCCTATCTGGCCTGTGCCAAGAAGCTGCTCGCCGCCCAGGACGCGATCTACCCGCAGTTCGCCACCCACAATGCCTACACGCTTGCCGCCGTGCACGAGCTGGGGAGGGGCCTGGACTGGGAGTATCAGTGCCTGCACGGCATGGGCGAGACGCTCTACGACGAGGTGGTCGGTGCGGATGCGCTGAACCGCCCCTGCCGGGTCTACGCGCCGGTCGGCACCCACGAGACCCTGCTCGCCTATCTCGTCCGCCGCCTGCTCGAGAACGGTGCCAACTCCTCCTTCGTCAATCGGCTGGTCGACCCCGCGGTCTCGGTCGACGAGCTGGCGGCCGACCAGGTCGCCCTGGCCGAGCGTCACGGCGGTGCGCCCTATGGCCGGATCCCGCTGCCTGCGGACCTCTACGCGCCCGAGCGGCGGAACTCGAAGGGCCTCGACCTTGCCAGCGAGGACGACCTGCGCTGGCTCGACGAGGGCCTGCCGCCCGGCCCCTGGACCGCGGCCCCGCTGCTCGCCGGCCGCGCCTACGACCCCGGCAACGGCGCTCCCGTCCGCAACCCCGCCGACCATGCGGACCAGATCGGCACCGTCCGCGAGGCCACCACCGACGAGGTCGAGCACGCACTTGCCGCCGCCGCTTCTGCCGCTCCCGGCTGGGCCGCCACCGAGCCCTTCGAGCGCGCCGCCTGCCTCGAGCGCACTGCCGACCTCATGGAGGCGGAGCTGTGCCAGCTGATCGCGCTGGCCGTGCGTGAGGCCGGCAAGACCCTGCCCAACGCCGTGGGCGAGGTGCGCGAGGCGGTCGATTTCTGCCGCTACTACGCCGCCCGCATCCGGGCCGAGTTCGACAACCGCACCCACAAAGGGCTTGGCCCGGTCGTCTGCATCGCGCCCTGGAACTTCCCGCTCGCCATCTTCACCGGCGAGGTCGCCGCCGCCCTGGCCGCCGGCAACACGGTGCTCGCCAAGCCCGCCGAGCAGACCCCGCTGATCGCCACGGCCGCCGTGCGCCTGTTCCACCGCGCCGGCGTGCCCGAAGGCGTGCTCCAGCTCCTCCCCGGCAACGGCGCCACGGTCGGCGCCACGCTGGTCGCCGACCCGCGCGTGCAGGGCGTGGTCTTCACCGGCTCGACCGAGGTGGCGCTGCTGATCAACCGCAAGCTCGCCGAGCGCGGTGGCGACACCGTGCTGATCGCCGAGACCGGCGGCCAGAACGCGATGATCGTCGACAGCACCGCACTCACCGAGCAGGTGGTCGGCGACGTGCTCGCCAGCGCGTTCGACAGCGCCGGCCAGCGCTGCTCGGCCCTGCGCGTCCTCTACCTGCAGGAGGACGTCGCCGAGCGCACGATCGAGATGATCAAGGGGGCGATGGACGAGCTCGCCGTCGGCGACCCGTCGCGGCTCGCGACCGATGTCGGCCCGGTGATCGACGCCGAGGCGCAGGGCGGTCTGCTCGGCCACATCGACCGGATGAAGCGCACGGCGAGGTGGTCGCATCAGACGCCCGTGGCGGACGGCGCCTCCGGCACCTTCGTCCCGCCGACCATGCTGGAGATCCAGGGCCTCGCCGAGCTGAAGCGCGAGGTGTTCGGCCCGGTCCTCCACGTCCTGCGCTACCGCGAATCCGACCTGCCGCAGGTGATCGAGGCCATCAACGGCACCGGCTACGGCCTGACCCACGGCCTGCACACCCGCATCGACGAGAAGGTGAGCGAGGACCTGGCCGGCATCCGCGCCGGCAATCTCTACGTCAACCGCAACATCGTCGGTGCCGTGGTCGGCGTGCAGCCCTTCGGCGGCCACGGCCTCTCCGGCACCGGCCCCAAGGCGGGCGGCCCGCTCTACCTCCATCGCCTGTGCCGCACCGACAAGGCGCCCGAGCTGCATGGGGAATCCGTTCCCGTCGCCTTCGACGCCCTGCGCGCGCTCGAGCAGGCGCTGCCCGAGCTTGCCGAGCTGCCGCCCGAGCAGGCTCGCCGCCTGCTGACCCGCATCCGCCGCTACCGCGCCGAATCCCCGCTCGTCGTCAAGCTCCCGCTCCCCGGCCCCACCGGCGAGGACAACAGCTTGTGGTTCGAGCCCCGCGGCACGCTCGCCTGCCTCGCCCCCTCCCTCCAGCCGCTGCTCGAGCAGCTCGCCGCCGCCTTCGCCACCCACAACGACGCCCTGGTCCCCGACGACGAGCTCGGCCGCCGCCTGGTCCGCACCATCGCCCACCCCGCCATCGCCTTCGCCGCCGACCCCGCCACCGCCGACATCGACGCCCTGCTCCTCGCCGGCCCCCCCGACCAGGCCGACAGCCTCCGCCGCACGCTCGCCGCCCGCGACGGCGCGATCGTGCCACTGATCCAGGACCGCGCGGACGGCAGCTACGACCTGACCCGGCTGGTGGCGCAGAGGGTGGCGAGCGTCAACACGATGGCGGTAGGTGGGAGCGCAGGCTGATGAGCCTCGTGGGGCAAATTGGCGTGGCCATTGCGTAGACACCGACTGATTCCAACATCTACGTCACTATAGCCCGTGATGTGCGCAAGCGCCACGCATCGGCCTTGTGTTAGCAGGCTGCGGAAATAGCGACTGAGGGGATCGCGGGAGCGGTTCCGTGCTGGCGGGATACC
>JBGAKU010000273.1:0-7160 GCA_044224255.1 Geminicoccaceae bacterium | reverse complement strand
GAAAGAGGCACCGCCGCGAAAGGTGTCCGCGGCGGTCAAGTCGGCAGGACCGAGTTGCCGGGTCGTCGCACCGACCCAGCCTGACCCGCGGCTAGGCCGCGAGCGCGAGGCGCGGGGCCTCGAGCAGCGGCTCGGCCTCGCAGACGACAGACGCGGGCATCCGCCAGCAGCTCAGATCGCGGCCGATCAGGTCCTCGAGCTTGGCGACCTCTTCGGCATAGCGGGCGCTGAGCATGGCGCGCATGCCCAGGCTCATGGGCTCCGGCGTGGCGGGCGCATGGCCGGCCAGCGAGCGCGCGAGCCCGAGGGCCTGCGTGGCGATCCTGGTGGGCCATAGACGCTCGCCGGCAGGTCGCAGCGGGATATCGCTGGCGATATTGGCGAAGCGGAACAACCCGCGCATCTCAGCCTCGGGCTCGCGCAGCAGGTCCTCGTACAGCACGACGTGCAGCCGCTCGCGGCCGAAATAGCGCACATAGGGCTCGAGCTGGCGATGGTAATATCCGCCGCGCGCATAGAGCCAGGCGTTCGACCAGCCCTGGAGCTGCCGCCCGGGCTCGGCGGCGAGCGCATCTGCGAAACTCGCGCTGGGCTCGAGCCCGTCGGCCCGCATCGCCGTGAATCGGGCGTAGGCACGATCGACCGGGTTGCGCAGGACCGCGACGAGTTTCGCCTTGGGCACGCAGCCGCGGATGCGGGCGGCCGCAGCCAAGCTGTCCAGATGCGTGCTCGAGAGATCGGCGCGGACCGGCCGGCGGCCGGCGTGGCGATAGAGCCGGCGATAGGCCTCGGCCGTGGTCACGGCGTCGTCGTTGATCGCACGCCGCAATATCCGCCGCGAGCGACCGCCGGCGAGGGCAAGCGCCGGCCCGCGCTGCTCCGGCACCCCGCCGGCGAAGGTAAAGTAGCTTGGGTTCGTCGTGCGCGGCACGAAGATCTGCGGATGCTGCGCCAGGTAGCGCCGCATCAGCGTGATGCTCACCGGCTCGGCGCCGAGGATGAACAGGTTCGGCAGCATGAGGCCGCTCCTCCGCAATGGGTTGGACAAGTTGGGTTCAGACGTCGCCGGGCAGCCAGGACCCGTCGTCGGGCGGGGTCGCGAGGGTTCGTCGCGTCGGCGACGGCCACCAGGCGGTGGCCAGCACAGCCGTCAGCAGGAAGGCCACCAGCAGGAAGCGCCCGATGTCGGCCAGCAGCTCGATCGACTTGACCCGTCGCTGTGCCGGCCTAGGCCGAAGCGGCTCCATGTCCGCGCGCCCGTCCCGGGCCTGAAGGCTCGCCATCGGTGATGCCCCTTCTGGTGTCACGGGCTCGGCCGGGCGCGCCGGAGGTGAGAATTGCCGGCTGGTCCCGGCCCCGGGATCATTGCTCCCGTGCCGTCGGCAACTGGCTCGCATCAACCACAGAGCATGTCAAACGACAGTAGGAAGTAGTACTATTGCGTTTTCTTACTTCAGAGTACTACCAGAGGAGTAGGCGGACTGACCGCCGGGTCAACGCCGCGCGACGGCGCGGGCCGCGCCGGCGACAGAATGCGGATCTGAAAGGTGAAGGTGGGGCGAGCGACCGGATTTGAACCGGCGGCCTCCAGGGCCACAACCTGGCGCTCTAACCAACTGAGCTACGCCCGCCACCAGCAGCCGGCACGATTGTGCCGTCCGAGGGCCGCCCTAATGGCGCAAACACCCGGGCGCGTCAAGGCGGCCCACTGAGGCGCGGCCGCCGCCTCGGGGCGGCGGCCCGCCCCCGGACCGGAGCAACGGATTAGGCGCCGAGCCGGGGCTCGTCCTCGCCGATCGCCACCTCGTGGTACCAGGCGCTGCCCAACGCCGCGGCAGCCGCGCGCGGCATCGCGAGCGCGGCCCTGATCCGGGCCGCCTCGAGGCTCTCGGGGGTCTGCGCCCGCTTGGGGACGGGAAACTGGTAGATCTTGGCGGTGGGGCGCTGCGCCCCGGTCATGGTCGTCGTCATTGCCGTCTCTCCGCTGGCCTTGCTCCGGCACGGCAGGTGGACCGGCTATATAGCAGGGTTTGCACCGGATTTAAGCAACAACATTGGCCTTTGCGCCGAATTTTTGTGCATCTTCTTTGGTCAGCCCTCGCGACTCTGCTCTATTCTGCCGAACATTTGAGCAAGATTCGCGCTGCCCCGGCCGGGATGGTGCGGTCCGGGAAATCTGGCATGCGAAATGCATGGTGGCGCACAGCCGCCGGCGGCGAGCGGACCGATGTCGTTCGGCCCGCCGTTGGGCACACGTCCAACGGTCGCGGCACCATACTGCGAGAAGGCCAACCATGACCAAGTACAAGCTGGAGTACATCTGGCTCGACGGCTACACGCCGACCCCCAATCTGCGCGGCAAGACGCAGATCAAGGAGTTCGCGGACTTCCCGACCCTCGAGCAACTGCCGCTCTGGGGCTTCGACGGCAGCTCGACCCGCCAGGCCGAGGGGCGCAGCTCCGACTGCGTGCTCAAGCCGGTCCGCATCGTGCCCGACGCCGCGCGCACCAACGGCGCCCTGGTGCTGTGCGAGGTGATGATGCCGGATGGAGAGACCCCGCACGCGTCGAACAAGCGCGCCACCATCCTCGACGACGAAGGCGCCTGGTTCGGCTTCGAGCAGGAGTACTTCCTGTACCAGAACGGCCGGCCGCTCGGCTTTCCCGAGCATGGCTACCCGGCGCCGCAGGGCCCCTACTACACCGGCGTCGGCTATGCGAAGGTCGGCAACGTGGCGCGCCAGATCGTCGAGGAGCATCTCGACCTGTGCCTCGCCGCCGGCCTCAACCACGAGGGCATCAACGCCGAGGTGGCGAAGGGCCAGTGGGAGTTCCAGATCTTCGGCAAGGGTTCCAGGCGGGCTGCCGACGAGATGTGGCTGGCGCGCTACCTGCTCGAGCGCCTGACCGAGAAGTACAGCATCGACGTCGAGTATCATTGCAAGCCGCTCGGTGACACCGACTGGAACGGCTCGGGCATGCACTGCAACTTCTCGACCAGCTTCATGCGCGAGGTCGGCGGCAAGGAGTATTTCGAGGCGATGATGGCGGCGTTCGAAGCCGCACGCGAGGATCACATCGCCGTCTATGGCCCGGACAACCACATGCGGCTCACCGGCCACCACGAGACCCAGTCGATCCACACCTTCAGCTACGGCGTGGCCGACCGTGGCGCCTCGATCCGCGTGCCGCACAGCTTCGTGCGCAACGGCTATCGCGGCTATCTCGAGGATCGCCGCCCGAACTCGCAGGGCGACCCGTACCAGATCGCCTCGCAGATCCTGAAGACGATCTCCGCCGTGCCGACCGTCGGCAAGGTGTCGGCGGCCGCCTGAGCCCGGCCGGTCGTGGTCTGCGAATGGACGCCCCGGACTTCGGTCCGGGGCCGTCATTATCGGGCCAACATTGGCGCCGAATGATGCAGCGCGGCATGAGACAGCAGCAGGATCGCCTATCCGGCGGGCAGGATGCCCGGATTCTGGGCATGGGCGCTGCCCGTTTCGTGATCAGGCAGCCGCCAGGCTGCGCATAGCAATCGTCTTTGGCCTTGGCATGGTCCCTGCTACGATCGGGCAGCACCCTCGGCGACGTCCGCGCCGACCGCAATCGGAGAACGGAGCTTCATGAAGAAGATCGAAGCCGTCATCAAGCCGTTCAAGCTCGATGAGGTGAAAGAGGCGCTGCAGGAGGTCGGCCTCAAGGGCATGACGGTGACCGAGGTCAAGGGCTTCGGCCGGCAGAAGGGCCATACCGAGCTCTATCGCGGTGCAGAGTACGTGGTCGATTTCCTGCCGAAGGTGAAGCTCGAGCTGGTGGTCGAGGACTCGTTGGTCGATCGGGCGGTCGAGGCGATCCAGCAGGCCGCCAAGACCGATCGGATCGGCGACGGCAAGGTGTTCATCTCGACGATCGACGACGCCATCCGCATCCGGACCGGAGAGCGCGGCGCCGACGCGCTCTGACATCGCCGCGAGTTGACGCAGCGCGTCAGTTCCACCACGTTGCGGCGCGCAATGTGACGGGGATACGGCCTGTGAGAATGCTTCTCGCGGGCCGTTTTCGACAGTGGGGGGCCAATCCCGATGATGTTGGATTGCAAGACGTCCAAGGACGTCATGAAGGCGATCAAGGAGCACGGGGTCCAGATGGTGGACATCCGGTTCACCGATATGCCCGGCATGTGGCAGCACACCTCGTATCCGACGCAGGTGTTCTCGCAGGACGCGATCGACGAGGGGCTGGGCTTCGACGGCTCCTCGATCCGCGGTTTCAAGGTGATCAACGAGTCCGACATGCTGCTGCAGCCGGACCCGACCACCGCGTTCATCGACCCGTTCATGGCCCACAAGACCCTGGTCATGATCGCCGACATCCGGGACCCGGTGACCAAGGAGTTCTACAGCCGCGACCCGCGCGGCGTGGCCAAGAAGGCCGAGGCGTACCTGAAGTCCTCGGGCATCGGCGACACCGCCTTCTTCGGACCCGAGGCCGAGTTCTTCGTCTTCGACAATGTCCAGTACGGTACCGGCCAGCAGTATTCGAGCTACAGCGTCGATTCGCGGGAGGGGCACTGGAACACCAACCGCGACGAGGGCCCCAACCTCGGCTACAAGATCCGGCCGAAGGAGGGCTACTTCCCCTGCCCACCGAACGACACGCTGCAGGATCTGCGCGCCGAGATGGCGCTGACCATGATCCAGATCGGGCTCACGGTCGAATGCCAGCACCACGAGGTGGCGACCGCCGGCCAGTGCGAGATCGACATGCGGTTCGATTCGCTGCTGGCGATGGCCGACCACCAGATGAAGTACAAATACGTCGTCAGGAACGTGGCGGCGAAGAACGGCAAGACCGCGACCTTCATGCCGAAGCCGCTCTACGGCGATAACGGCTCGGGCATGCACTGCCACCAGTCGATCTGGAAGGCGGGCAAGCCGCTGTTCGCGGACGAGTCGGGCTATGCCGGCCTGTCGCAGATGTGCAAATGGTACATCGGCGGCCTGCTGCGCCACGCGCCGGCGATCCTCGCCTTCGCGGCGCCGACCACCAACAGCTACCGCCGCCTGGTGCCGGGCTACGAGGCGCCGGTGAACCTAGCCTGGTCGCTGCGCAACCGCTCGGCCGCCTGCCGCATCCCGATGTACAGCGACAGCCCGAAGGCCAAGCGGGTCGAGTTCCGCTGCCCCGACCCGTCCTGCAACCCCTATCTGGCCTTCGCCGCCATGCTGATGGCCGGCCTGGACGGGATCCGCAACAAGATCGACCCCGGCGATCCGGTCGACAAGAACATCTACGACCTGCCGCCGGAGGAGGCGGCCGAGATCAAGCAGGTCCCCGGCTCGCTCCAGGACAGCCTCGCCGCGCTGGAGGCCGACCACGAGTTCCTGCTCGAGGGCGAGGTGTTCACGGCCGACCTGATCTCGACCTACGTCGACTACAAGCGCTCGTCCGAGGTCGACCCGATCCGGCTGCGGCCGCACCCCTACGAGTTCTTCCTCTACTACGATCTCTGAGCACGGCCCGCTTCGGCTGAACGCGTGACGGCCCCGCCCCGGCGGGGCCGTTCTGCGTTTCGAGCGCCGCCACTGCCGGCCCATATCCGGCTGCGCTTAACCGCCGGTTAACCAAGTGTCGCCGTTCACGATTCATTAGCTCTGCCGGACACGGCCGATCGCGTCACGGGATGACGGCATGTCCGGCGGCAAATGCCTTGTTGCGCTCCTGGTCGCCCTACTCACGCTCGCGGATGCGGGGGTGGCTCGCTCGCAGACCCCGTACGGCCGGCTGGACGAGCTGCGGACGGGCCGGCTCGTTTCCGGACCGGCGGGCTGGCTCAACTGGTGCATGGCCGATCTCGGCCGCTGCGCTAGCGCGCGGCAGGCCGCGATCCTGACGACGACCCCTTTGCTGCTCGATCTGCTCGCGCGCGTGCAACGCGAGGTGAACGCGTCGATCGAGCCCCGGCCTGAGCCACCCGGCCGCGATCTCTGGCGTGCCGACGTCGCAGCGGGCGATTGCGAGGACTATGCGCTGGCCAAGCGGGCCCGGCTGCAGGCCGCCGGCCTACCGGCCGGGGCGATGCGTCTCGCCACCGCGATCCTGCCCAGGGGCGAGCTGCATGCCGTGCTCACGGTCGAGACCGACCGCGGCACCCTGGTTCTGGACAATCTCCGCCGCGACGTCGCGGCCCTGCGTACGCTGGACTATGCGTGGCAGCGCGTGGAGGGCGCGCAGGGCAGCCTGACGTGGCAGGAGCTTGCCGGCCCGACGCCCGAACCGTCCGACCACCGCGCCACGCGCTATCTCACGGCGAGCCTCGACCGGACGCGGCCTCAGTAGATCCCGTCCTGGACCTCGATCCGGCTGCTGCGGTCGGCGTCGTCGCCGCGCCAGCCATGGTCGCGGGTGTCAGACTGGCCGCCGCCCATGCCCACACCGGAATCCACACTCTCACTGCCGGCCCCGCCCGAATCCGCCGGCGCACCGGTGCCATCGGTCACGGCCGCGGTCGGCTGACCGATGCCGGCGGCGATCGAGGCGCCCATCTCGCTGCCCGGCAGCGGCGAGCTCGGATACAGAGTGAGGAACCGCGCCATGGCCTCGGCGGTGCCGGCGCGCAGCGCCTCCATGTAGGCACGAACCTCCTGCGGGTCCTGCGCCTGCGCGAGGCTCGCGCCCGCCGTCAGCGCAAGGGCGCTGGCATGCAGGGCGGCAATCAGAAGGTGCATTTTCTTCATGGGAGGCACCGTCGGTCAAGGGTTTGCGGATCTGACGCAAACCTACCGCGGAGATGCGAACGGTCGGTTAACGGCGGCGATCACCGAATACGCGATCAGGTTTGACAATATTCTTCCAATAGTAGAAGAAGGCCTCTCTGCCTGCTACCGGGGGGCAACCCGCCGACATGGCCGCGACGGTCCGGCGCTACGATTTCGACCTCGTGCTGGCCGCGGAGTTCCGCGGCGCCGGCGAGACCATCGAGACCGTCGCCTCGCACCTCGCCTGCCTCGCCGGCCGGCCGTGGCAGTGCCAGCAGGTGCGGATGGTAGATCAGGACGAACCGGGCCCGGAGCCCGTCGGCGTCGGGCGGGATCGGCACGGCGGCGTGCGCACGAGCGGCGGCGGCGATCCTCGGGCTCACGGCCACGCCGGCCGGCAGG
>JBGAKU010000272.1:0-7203 GCA_044224255.1 Geminicoccaceae bacterium | reverse complement strand
GTCGAGAGGCCAATAGCGCTGGGGCTCTGATCTCCCAGCGAGCATTCGAGCTGCCGATCCTGCTCGACCGTCTGCCGTGCCGATTTCCACTACCCCTGCGGCGGATAGCGCTCGAACCCGGGCAGCGTATGGGCATCCTTCATCCACTCGATGCGCTCGGCGAGCTGGATCTGGACCCGGGCCGGCACCGCGTTCGGATCGTCGTAGGTGGCGCTCTGGACGTCGATGATGCCGGGTAGGATTTCGGCGTTGGTGTAGAATAGGCCGGTGCCGCACTCGCCGCAGAATTGCCGGCGGCCGTGGGCAGAGGAGGTGTAGGTCTTGGGCGCGCCTTTGGTGATGGTAACCTGCGCCTCCTTGTACATCGTCCAGCCGACCATCGGCGCCCCGGCGTGGCGGCGGCAGTCGGTGCAATGGCACAGTGCATGGGTGAGGGCGTTGCCCTCGATCGAGTAGCGGATGGCGCCGCAATGACAACCACCGGCAATCGTCATCCTGGTGCTCCTCGTGCCGCTTACGACAGGTTCGGCCGATCTCCAGCTTACGGCAGCCGACCTCCTCCGGTCACGTCGAGGAATGCTGACGTCTTTGGGGAATGATGCAGCGCCTCTTGGCGCAGTGGGCCTCCGGCTCGAGCTCTCTCTGGTCATGGACGCCAGAATTCCGGGGACGCCCTATCCAATTAACTGTTCGGTCAGCCGCCCCAGGTCGTCCTACCGGACGTTGACCTATTCGGCCGATGCACCTCGGCAAAGCGGAGCGTTCTCGGCGTCAAGGAGTGCATCGAGAGCCCGGAGCGGATGCTGCTGGATGCGCAATGCCGCGCCTGTAGCCGGCGCGACAGGGCTGATCGGTACGCTGAGCCTTTGGAGGCTAATTGGGACGGGCGCCCTCGGAGCCAAGTCTCCTATGGAGGCCATCAACGGCGTCTCGATCCAGGCCGAGGCGCAGGGCTAGATTGTCCAAATATTTGCGTTCAGCCTCGGTGTCCGTCTGGATTGCCGCCAGAGAGGCCGCATACACTTCCGCGGCGGTGGCTGCGTCCCTGACCTCGGCCGTGATCGAGTACAGATCGACGGGCTTCGCCAATTCCTCCTCGACAAAGCGCAGTGCATTGTCTTCGGCACCGACCGTCTTCAGCCTGGCGACGATCCGCGCCCGCTCGTCGGGATCCACCTCCCCATCTGCCTTGGCAGCGGCGATCATCGCGCGCACCAGCAGCATGGCGCGGGCCTGTTCCTCGTCGGTGGCCAGCCCCAGATTCTCGGCGATCGATCTGGCGATCGCGCGAAGCGAGGCGAAGGGATCGTCGCCCAGGTGTCTTTGGATGTCTGCTCGGGTACGGAATTTTGCGCCGTCTTGAGCTGGATCTCCCGCCTCGAACAGGTGCCCCAGCAGCTTCTTCGCGTCGAGCATCGTCTTTCCTCCTGGCTCCAGCTCCACGATACGGAGCGGAATTCGGGAACCACACTCAAACAACCACTTTGGACCGCACCCTACGCAATTGGCTCTCCGTGCCCCCCCGCCGTCGCCTCAAAGGGAAGCGGCACGGGTCGACTTCATCACAGTCTATGCATGAGAGACCTCGGGCACCATCACTCTCTTCGGCGCCTGGGGGCAGGATTGTTCAAGCCTCGGCCCACGAGCGCCGCACGGGAGGTCCGGATGGCATCGCCATACGCGCGCACGGATGCGTGGTCCGACTGGCAAAGGCCGTACCGGCTTGGCGTGGTGGTGCTCCTGCCGCCCGCTCCGGTGCGCGCGGAGATCGACCTGCTGCGGGCACGGTACGACCCGCGCTCGGATGCGATTGCGCCGGCGCACATCAGCCTCACCGTCCCACTGCAGAGGGAGCCGGATGAGCGCCTGTGGGGCGAGCTCGAGCAGGTCGCGCAGGACTTCGCTCCCTTCCCGATCCGCTACGGCCCGCTCGTCCCGTTCCTACCGAAGCCCGGCGCCGCGCTCGCCATCGAGCCGCAAGACGAGCTCGACCGGATTCGTTGCGCGCTCGAGTCGTGCGAGGTCTTCGCGGGCGCAGGGCCGCGTGCCCATCCATTCTGGGCACACATGACCATCGCGGAGTTCGTCTCGGTCGAGATGACCCAGGAATTGGTGCGCGATATCGGCGGCGACCGCGGGCCGTCCGGTGCCTTCGTCTGCGATCACCTGTCCTATCTGGTGCCAGACGAGGGCTTTCGGTTCACCGAACGCCGCGTGATCCCGTTCCGACGATGATGCTCTGCGGCGGTAGCATGGCCAGGTCGCGACGCTGCGGTGCTCCACCGTGGCCGACGCGGTGCGCGAGGCGCTGGCGCGCCGGTTGCGGGAGCTGCGGGACGAGGAGGAGGTGCAACGGCGACGGATCGACGAGTTCCTCGCCGGGTTGGACGCGGAGCCCGACCTGGCGCCAGGGTTCACCGACAAGGACCTCTACGACGAGAACGGCGATCCGGTGCGGTGAGCCTGGTCGTCGACACCTCAGCGGTAGTCGCCACTCTGATGGCCGAGCCGGAGCCCGATCGGTTCCGCGACCTCCTGCTGCGCAGCACCCCGGTCATCTCGGCCGGGAGCCTCGTCGAGCTGCTGCGCGTGGTGCGCGCGCGCAAGCGCCGCGCGAGCTCGCCGGTGTGGACGTTCCTGGAGCTGTTCTCGGTGGAGGTCGTCACGCTCGACCTCACGCAGGCACGGCAGGCCGAGGAGGGCGACCGCCGCTTCAGTAAGGGCCGCAACCGGCCGCCCGCGGTGCTGAGCTTCGGCGCCCTGTTCGCCTACGCCCCGGCCCGCCATCTGGACGCCCCGCTGCTGTTCAGGGGCGACGAGTTCAGCCGGACCGACCTTCGCCCGGCACTCGGATGTCGGCAGCGGCTTCGATTCGCGTCGGCCGAGGTTGAAGGCGGTCGCTTCCATCCTATCGTCAAGCATGAGCTGCCGGGGATTCGATCGCAACGGAGGTCGCCGCCACATGCTTCCCGACATGGCCGCCTCGCCGAGGCCGATCGCGACCGCGGACATCCCTTGGACCGAATGGTCCGACGTACCCCGCTTCGGTCTGCGCTGGCGGCACCTGCCGCTGGCCGTCGGCTGCACGGGCTATCATGTCGGCGTCGCGATCGAGGAGCTGCCGCCGGGCATGCAGAGCGCGCCGGCGCACTATCACCTGCTCGAGGAGGAGCACCTCTACATCCTCGAGGGTGCGCTCACCGTGCGCCTCGGGGCGCAACGCCACCCGATGCAGGCGGGCGACTATGTCTGCTTTCCGGCCGGGCAGCGGGCCGGGCACTGCCTGATCAACGAGGGCACCGCACCCTGCCGCTACGTGATCGTGGGCGAGCGCAACCCGAACGAGGTCGTGGTCTATACCGATTCGAGCAAGGTGCTGGTGCGTGGGCTGGGCAGGCGCGCGATCTACGATCTCGCCGCGAGGCGGGGCTACTGGGACGGCGAGGACACCGGTCTGCCGGCCGGGCAGACGCCGCCGCCGGAGGCGGAGGACAGCGCCGGCCCGGCCGCGGAGCCGAAGCCGCCGATCTCCTCCGCCGACGTGCCGTGGGAAGACACGAACATCGGCGCCCGGTTCGGCGGCCGGGCGCGACACCTGACCTATGCCGCCGTCGGCCGGGCCTATCATGTCGGCATGCTGATCGAGTCGCCCGCACCGGGAAAGCGCTTGGCCCCGTTGCACTATCACATGCTCGAGGAGGAGCATGCGCTGATCCTCGAAGGGGAGGTGACGCTGCTGTTGGGTGACGAGCGCCTCGAGATGAGACCCGGCGACTATGTCTGCTTTCCCGCCGGCGTGAAGGTCGGCCATTCCTTCCTGAACAGCGGCGCTGGCCCCTGCAGCTACCTGATGATCGGGGAGCGCAACCCGAGTGAGGTCTGCGTCTATCCGGCCTCGAACAAGATGGCCGTCGATGCCCTGCGCCGGGAGGACGGGATCTTCGACATGTCGGGTATCCGGAAGTACTGGGACGGCGAACGGACCGACTGAGCAGTCGTCCACACGTCACGCCGCGGGCGGTTCAGTGCGGATGCCGCCGATCAAGATGTCGACGAAATTGCGCGCATTGTCCGCCCAGCTCGCCCCGCTGCTGATCTTGGCCACGCCGGCCAGCGCCCGCAGCAGGTCGAGCGGCTCGACCTCGACGCGGGCGACGCCGCTCGCCACGGCGCGCTCCACCAGCGACGTGATCGCGTCCCGTACCAGGGCCGCCGAGGAGGCGTAGAGGTCGGCCGGCCCGTCGGCGAGACCGTTCAGCAGCTCGGCCATGCTCTGCTTGGTGACGAGATGGTCGACGAAGAGGAGGAGCCACCGGCGCAGCGCCTCCAGGGGGGGCGATTCCTCGCCCAACCGTCGCGCCGCCTCGGCCAGTTGCCGCGCCTCGTCGCGGTAGACCTGCTCGACCAGCGCGTCGCGGGTCGGGAAGTGGCGATAGAGCGTGCCGATTCCGACGCCGGCCGCGCGAGCGATCTCCTCGAGGCTCGCCGCCGTACCCCGCTGCGCGAACGCCAGCTTGGCCGCGTCGACGATGCGGCGGCGATTGCGCAGGGCGTCGGCGCGGGGCTTGCGCGGGGTGGCATCGGGCACGGTCTTCGGGCTCATGCACCTCCCTTGATAACCGGAGGATGCCTCCATATATGAAAGCGGAGGCGCTCTCCTCTTCTCGAGTATCGAACAGGCAGCACCACGACAAGCGAAGACTATCGGTGGAGACCAGCGTGACCCAGACGTTCGGTGCGACCTCGACCACGGACGAGGTGCTGGCAGGTGTCGACCTCGGCGGCAAACGGGTCCTCGTGACCGGCGTCTCGGCCGGCCTCGGCGTCGAAACGGCCCGGGCTCTCGTGGCGCACGGTGCGCGGGTGGTGGGCGCGGCGCGCGATCTCGCCAAGGCCGAGGCGGCGCTTGCCGCCGCGGGTGCGCGTGGCGTGGAGCTGGTGGAGCTCGACCTCGGTTCGCTCGCCAGCGTGCGCGCCTGCGCCGACGGGCTGCGTGCCAAGGGCGAGCCCCTGGATCTGGTGATCGCCAATGCGGGCGTGATGGCTCCGCCCTACAGCCGCACAGCCGATGGCTTCGAGCTGCAGTTCGGCACGAATCACCTTGGGCACTTCGTGCTCGTCAATCGCATCGCTCCCCTGATGCCGGCCGGCGCCCGGCTCGTGAATCTCAGCTCGGCGGGCCACCGGCGCGCCAACGTCGACCTGGCCGACCCGAATTTCGAGCGTACGCCCTATGACCCTTGGGTCGGCTATGGGCGCGCCAAGACCGCCAATGTCCTGTTCGCGGTCGAGTTCGATCGTCGGCATCGCGACCGGGGCGTGCGCGCCACGGCCGTCCACCCCGGCGGCATCAAGACCGAGCTTTCCCGTCACCTCGATCCGGAAGCCCTCGATCAGCTCGTCGCCAGCATCGATGCCGAGCTGGCGGCACAGGGGCTGCCGCCCTACCACTTCAAGACCATCGCGCAGGGTGCCGCGACCAGCCTCTGGGCCGGCGTGGTCGCCGCGGCGGACGAGGTGGACGGGCGCTATTGCGAGGACTGCCACGTCACCACGCTCGTCACCGACGGACCGATCACGGTGACGAGCGGGGGCGTTCGACCGTATGCGCTCGACCCGGAGAACGCGAAGGCGCTCTGGGCCAGGAGCGAGGAGCTCGTCGGCGAGCGCTTCTGATTCTGCTCACGCGATCGCGATCCCGCCGGGACCTGGGCGACCATGCGGCCTGCGCCAACATGGCAGGATGCGGCGAAGGTAGGAGAAGGCAATGCTCGATCGCAGGCGGGCGCTCGCGACAGGGCTTATCGCGACAGGTGCGACAGCGATGCTCACTCCAGGGATGGTGTCGGTCGCCGCCGAGCCGGCAGCGGGTGGCCAGCCACCCGCGTTCTACCGGCTGAAGGTGGGCGGGATCGAGGTGATCCGGGTCCATGATGGCGTCGCCGTGCGCCCTCTGGATGACGGCTTCGTCCGCAACGCGAAGCTCGCCGATGTCCAGGCGGCGCTCGACGCGGCGTTCCAGCCGACCGACGAGATCGTCATCCCGTTCACGCCGACGCTGGTGCGCACCTCGCAGCACACGGTGCTGATCGACGCCGGCCTCGGCGAGTTCGCACCACCCACGGCCGGCCAGGTCCGCCGCAACCTCGCGGCCGCCGGCATCGAGCCGGGCATGGTCGACACGGTGCTGATCAGCCATTTCCACGGCGACCATATCAGCGGCCTGCGCTGGAAGGACGGCAGTGCCGCGTTTCCCAACGCGACGCTCATGGCGCCCGCGGCCGAGTGGGCGTTCTGGATGGACGACGGCGCGATGAGCCGGGCGCCCGAGGGGATGCGGCCGGCGTTCGAGAATGTGCGCCGCGTGTTCGGGCCGGTCGCCAGGGAGGTCGTGCTGTTCGGCGACGGCCAGGAGGTGGTTCCCGGCATCCGTGCCATGGCGGCGCCGGGCCACACGCCCGGGCACATGGTGTTCCTGGTCAGCGACGGCGACCGACGGCTCCTGATCTGGTCGGACACCACGAACAAGCCCGAGCTGTTCGTCCGCCACCCGACCTGGCAGGCGGTGTTCGACATGGACGGCGAGCAGGCCACCGCGACCCGGCTGCGGCTGCTCGACATGGCGGCGAGCGATCGGCTGGAGGTGGCGGGCTTCCACTTCCCGTTCCCGGCCACTGGCCACATCGCGCGCGTCGGCGACGGCTACGACTACGTCCCGATCTTCTGGCGCGCGACCTGACCTCGCGGCGCGCCTTTCGATCATGGGTTGATCGCACCTGCCTTCGGTGCTCGGCTGCGCCCAAGGGAGGGCGTTGGCATGGGCTACCGGACGAGCCGGCGTGTCATTGAGAAGGAGGAGCGGATCCACGCCTGGGCGAACCGGCCGTCGGGTGCGCTCGCCACGGGCGACGTCTTAGCGCTGGAGCGAGCGATCCACGGCCAAGTCGTGGTTCCCGGCGACGCCGACTACGACCTGGCGAGCCAGCAAGCCAACCCGGCCTTCGTGCGCAAACCGCGGCTGGTGGTCTATTGCGAGACGCCTGGTGACGTGCGGCAGTCGCTCACCTTCGCGCGCCGGCTCGACCTCGCCGTCCGGTGCCGCTCGGGTGGGCACAGCACGGCGGGCTACTCGGTAGCCGACGGGTGCATGGTCATCGACACCAGCCGGATGCGCTATGTCCATGTGTCGGACGAGGCCGAGGT
>JBGAKU010000271.1:0-7451 GCA_044224255.1 Geminicoccaceae bacterium | reverse complement strand
GCGACATGGTGCGCGGCGAGCTGGTCGACACGCTCACCGGCTCGATCCAGGCGCCTGACCTGCTGGTCCGCAAGCTGCTCGAGGAGCGCCTGGAGAAGCGGCGCGGCAAGGCGCTGATCGTGGACTCGGCAACGATCGAGATTCCCGCACCAAGCGAGGAGGAGCTTTCCTCCTATCTTGCCACCAATGCGAAGACCTACGAGGCGCCGGAATATCGCTCGATCACCCTCCTGGCCCTGGCGCCCGAGGATCTCCTCGGTGAGGTCGAGGTTACTGACGCCGATCTTCGCGCAGCCTACGACGCGCGTTCCGAGCAGTATCGCAAGCCAGAGCAGCGCAAGATCGAGCAGCTCCTGGCGCCTGATGAGGCGACCATCAAGCGCGCGGCGGAGCGCGTCGCCGCAGGCGCGAGCTTCATCCAGGCCGCCGTCGAGCTGTCCTCGGACAAGGTCGAGCGCTCCGAGCTCGGCCCGTTGGCCAAGGGCGATCTGCCCGAGGCGCTCGACACCGCCGCCTTCGCCCTGCCGCAGGGTGAGGTCAGCGCGCCGGTGCAGTCGCCCTTCGGCTGGCATCTGCTGCGGACCGAGGAGCTCATCCCCGAGCAGGTCGAGCCGTTCGACGAGGTCGCCGAGGAGCTGCGCCGCGAGCTCGGCCTGGAGCGTGCCACCAACCAGCTGCCCGACGTCGCCAACCGGCTCGACGACGAGCTCGCTGCCGGAACGCCGCTCGACGAGGCGGCGAGCAAGCAGGGCTTCGAGGCGGCCAAACTCGAGAACATCGACCGCACCGGCCACAACCCGGCCCGCGAGCGGCTCGCCGCGGACCGGCTCACGTCGGACATCCTGGCCCAGGTCTTCGCCGCCAATGCCGGTGAGACCTCCCTGCTCGAGCAGACCGCGGACGGCCGCTACTACGTATATCGGGTCGACAAGGTCGAGCCGGCCCACGCGCGGCCGCTGAGCGAGGTGCGCGATCAGGTCGCGCAGGCCTGGCGCACGGAACAGCAGAAGGCCAAGGCCAAGGCGCGAGCGGAGGAGCTTCGCGCCTCTGCCTCTGGCCCCGCCTCGTTGGACGAGCTGGCCAAGGCCAACGCCGACAGCCGGCTGGTCGAGGTGACGCCGCTCCTGCGGACCGACGACGGCGCCCAGCAGGGCCTCAGCGCCGCGGCTGTCGCTGCCATGTTCGCTACGTCCGCGGACGAGGTCGCTGCACAGGTGGTCGAGGTGCCGGACGGTGCCGCGATCCTCGCCGTCGAGGAGGTGATCCCGGCGACGATCGACGACCAGATGCTGAACGCGACGCGAGACGCCGTCGCCGACTCCATGCGCGCCGAGCTGCTCGGCGCCTACGAGACGGCCCTGCGCGCGCGCTATCCGGTTTCCGTCAACCAGTCCACGCTGGCGACGCTCATGGAGCAGCTGTCCCAGTGAGCACGCCGCGGGCAGCCTAGCATGGAAGCGCATCCGGACTTCGACACCTTCGCCGGCGGCTATGCCGAGGGGCGCGCGCAGGTCATTTCGGCCTCGCTCGTGGCCGATCTCGAAACCCCCGTCTCGGCCCTGCTCAAGCTCGCCGACGGTCGCCCCTACAGCTTTCTCTTGGAGAGCGTGACCGGCGGCGCCGTGCGCGGGCGCTACTCCATTCTAGGCATCAAGCCCGACCTGATCTGGCGTTGCCGGGGCGATCGCGCCGAGATCAACCGCCGTGCGCGCTACGATCGCGAGGCGTTCGAGCCCTGCCCCGAGCCGTCGCTCGAGAGCCTGCGCCGGATCATCGCCGAGAGCCAGATCGACCTGCCGGAGGATCTGCCGCTGATGGCGGCCGGCCTGTTCGGCCAGATGAGCTACGACATGGTCCGATTGGTGGAGCGTCTGCCGGACGAGAACCCGGATCGCTTGGGGCTGCCCGATGCGGTGTTCATGCGCCCGACCGTGGTGGCGTTGTTCGACCACATCGAGGACAAGATCACGCTGGTGACGCCGGTCTGGCCCGGCGACGCCCCGGCCCGCCAGGTCTATGCGCAGGCCCGCGAGCGACTCGGCGACGCAATCGCCGAGTTCAACCGCGGGATCAGCCACGAGCCGATCCGGATGGCCAGCCCGGCGCCGGAGCCGAAGGCGAACGTCACCCGCGAGCAGTACCATGAGATGGTGGAGCGGGCGAAGGAGTACATCCGTGCCGGCGACATCTTCCAGGTCGTGCCGTCGCAGCGTTTCGACTTCGAGTTTCGCCTGCCACCGTTCTCGCTCTACCGCGCCCTGCGCCGCCTCAACCCCTCGCCGTTCCTGTTCTTCCTCGACCTCGGCGACTACGCGCTGGTCGGCTCGAGCCCGGAGATCCTGGTCCGGCTGCGCGACGGGACGGTCACCGTCCGTCCGATCGCCGGCACGCGCCGCCGCGGCGTCGACAAGGCCGAGGACGAGGCGTTGGCGCAGGACCTGATGGCCGACCCCAAGGAGCTTGCCGAGCATCTCATGCTGCTCGATCTCGGCCGCAACGATGTCGGGCGCGTCGCCCAGATCGGCACCGTGCGGGTCACCGAGAAGATGAAGGTCGAATACTACTCGCACGTCATGCACATCGTCTCCAACGTCGAGGGCAAGATCCGCCCGAACTGCGATGCGCTGGACGCCCTGATGGCGGGCTTCCCGGCCGGGACGGTCAGCGGCGCTCCCAAGGTGCGAGCGATGGAGATCATCGACGAGCTCGAGCCGGAGCGGCGCGGCTTCTATGCCGGTGCCGTGGGCTACTTCGCCGCTGACGGCACCATGGACACCTGCATCGCCCTGCGCACCGCCCTGGTCAAGGACGGCCGAATGTACGTCCAGGCGGGCGGCGGCGTGGTCGCCGACAGCGACCCCGAGGCCGAGTATCAGGAGAGCTGCAACAAGGCCCGCGCCCTGATCCGCGCCGCCGAGGAGGCGGTCCGCTTCGCCAGCGGCGGGCGCTGATTTGTGATCACATGAACGCACCGCGGCGCCGATGCTGACACGCCGCGACATGACCTAGCCAATAGGTGTGAGCTGCTCGTTGGCGATTCTCGACTTTTTACACTGATCCGCATATTATCGATATTCTTGCTGCGAATAAAGGTTATGCTCGATGACGTATGCGCGGACGTCAAGCAGCGATGGATCATACTGTCATGATGGTCGATGCGGCGGCCTGGCGACGACTGAGCAGTTGTCTGGCAGGCTTCGGACGCTCACCTGGGCAATCGGATTGGTGGCTGTGGCCGCGATGCCCGCCCTGGGCGATAGCGTCACCGAGCTCGTCAGTGTCGGCCCCGGCGGCGCAAGGGGAAACAGCGGGAGCTACGCTCCGTCGGTCTCGGCCTCGGGCCGCTTCGTCGCTTTCGAGTCCTTCGCTAGCACTCTGGTCGCTGGCGACACCAACAATGCCTACGACGTATTCCTGCGCGACCGGCAGGCAGGTAGGACGAGCCGGCTCAGCCTGGGCCCGGGTGCCACGCAAGGTGACGCGGAAAGTCGCTTCCCCTCGATCTCGGCCAATGGTCGCTACACCGCCTTCCAGTCGCGAGCCAGCAACTTGGTCCCTGGCGACACCAACGGTCTGACGGACGTACGCGATCGGCAAGCAGGCGCGGCAGCATCGCGCTCCCAGGCGGCCAGGCAGGACAGTGGCGACAACGGAATCCCGCCATCGGCCGACGGCCGCGAGCATTTACCTTCAATCGCCCCTGGCCAGCGATCTGGTCCCCGGCGACGAACGGGGTGACCAGGTCTTCGTGCGCAACCAGCAGGCCAGGACGACGCAGCGCTGGACTCAGCCGGGCGGCGCGCAGGCCAACGACGTCAGCTATTCCCCCTCGATCTCGGCAAACGGCCGTTTCGTCGCGTTCCATTCAGGCGCAGGCGATCTCGTGCTCAGCGACACCAACGGCGCGTACGACATCTTCGTGCGCGATCGGCAAACGAGCGCCACCCGCCGCATCAGCCTTGGCCCGAGCGGTGTCCAGGCCGATGGGGACAGCTATTTCGCCTCGATCTCGGGCGACGGGCGCTTCGTCGCTTTCGAGTCGTTCGCCACCAATCTGGTGCCCGGCGACACCAACGGCACGACGGATCTGTTCGTGCACGATCGGCAGACGGGCACCACGCGCCGCGTCAGCCTCGGCCCGGGCGGCAGGCAAGCGAACGGTGAAAGCTTATCCGCAGCGATCTCGGCCGACGGGAGCTTCATCGCCTTCATGTCCTCCGCACACAACCTTGTGCCGAACGACACGAACGGCACATTCGACGTGTTCGTGCGCGACCGACAGGCGAACACCACCCGCCGTGTCAGCCTCGGCCCGGGCGGCAGGCAGGCGAACCGCGAGAGCTATTCCGCGTCGGTCTCGGCCGATGGGCGCCTCGTCGCCTTCGAGTCCTTCGCCAGCAACCTCGTGCCGGGCGACTCCAACGATACCGGTGACGTGTTCGTTCGCTTCCCGATGCCCTGAGCTACAGCCGCCGCTTGCTCAGCAGGGCAGCGGCGGGCAGTCGGGGCCGACGCAGGCGGCGACCTGCAGAGGTTCGGCCTCGCGGCAGCTCAGCTGCGCGATGAGGTCCTGCGCGCGCACGATGCGCAGCCCGCGCCTCTCCGCCTCGGGCAGCCAGCGCTCGAGGACGGCGAGCGTCGCCGGATGCGGGTGGCCGATCGCGAGCGCGTAGCCACGCTTCCTGGCGAGCCGCTCCGCGGCCCCCAGCATTTGCTGGATGGCGCCGGGGGTCGGGTTGTTGTCGATGAACACGTCACGCGCCGCGTGCGGAATGCCGAGCTGGGCGGCGAGGCCGTCGCCGACCGACATGGGCGAGGTCCGGCTGTCGACGAAGCTGAGGCCGCGCCGGCGTACCTCCTGCAGCACCCGCAGCATCGTCGCGGGATCGGAGGTGGCCCGGCTGCCCATGTGGTTGTTCACGCCCGTCGCCAGCGGGATCCGGTCGAACGCCCAGGCCAGACGCTCGTCCAGATCGTTCGGCGACAGGTCCACCGTGATCGCGTTCGGGCCCGGATTGGGCGAACCCATCGGCTCCATCGGCAGATGCACGAACACCTCGTGCCCGTGCGCCTTCGCCGCGGCGGTCATCGCCGGCAGGCCGTCGGCATAGGGCAGGAAGGCCAGAGTCACCGGCCGCGGCAGCCGCGTCGCGCGCTCGGACAGGACGACCGCCGGTCCGAGGTCGTCGATCACGATGGCGAGCTCCGGCGCCCCATCGAGAGCCGGCGGCGGTTGCTGCGGCAGGACCGGGGTCATCACGATCGCGGTGGTCAGCGGCACGGTCGCGGGCTTGAACGCGACCCGCGGCGGCACCGCCGACACCTGCGGGGGCGGCGGCTCCAGGGCCTCCTCGCTCGGTGCCGTCACGACCGGCGCCGGCTGCGGCGCCGCGGGTGGGACGGCCTCCTTCCTCGAGGGAGGTGCCTCGGGCACCCGTTCCTCGGGCACGACGGCGGCCACGACCGGCTC
Source organism: Geminicoccaceae bacterium (assembly GCA_044224255.1). Lineage (GTDB taxonomy): Bacteria > Pseudomonadota > Alphaproteobacteria > Geminicoccales > Geminicoccaceae > Benzoatithermus. Next base: position 1,981 of record JBGAKU010000271.1, on the reverse strand, counting down.
GGGCGGCGGCAATGGCGCCAGGGTCCGCTTGCTCTCGGCCCGCACGAGCGGCAGGACGAAACGCGGGCTGACCGACAGGCTGGGCACGGCCGCGACCGACTCGAATGCGATGTCCGGCCCTTCCTCCGGCACTCCCATCGCGCGCAGGACGGGATCGGTGCGAAACTTGGTGCCGCGCGACTGCGGTCCCGTCAGCGATGCCGTCACGATCGTGAAGGAGACGAGAATGAGGGCCGCCGCAGCGATGCTCCGCCAGGTCAGCGCGCGGCGGACGCGCCGGACCAGCCGCCGCGCATCACGCGACCGGTCACGTGTCCGCCTGTCCCGGGATTGACCCGAGCCGACCAATGGGCTGCCCTCCACCGCCTTGCCATCTCGATATCATCGATCTGGGTACGCCCACCAGCGACACAACAGCGGACGCTACCGCCCTACATGCCGTCGTGCGCCCGGGACCGCAACCCGTCGCCGTTGACTTGCCGCGGTTTCCCCACTCGATCCGGCATGATATGACCGCACTGCGCTTTGCCTGCTCGGGCCGGAACATGCTCCTCCTCATCGACAATTACGACAGTTTCACGTACAATCTCGTCCACTATCTGGGCGAGCTGGGCGCCGAAACCATCGTGCACCGCAACGACGCGATCAGCGTGCAGGACGCAATCGCCCTCTCTCCCGATGCAATCGTGATCTCGCCGGGTCCCTGCGACCCCGACCGCGCCGGCATCACGCTACCGCTGGTGCGCGCCGCGGCCGGGCGGTTCCCGGTGCTCGGCGTCTGCCTCGGCCACCAGGCGATCGCCCAGGCCTTCGGCGCCACGATCGGACGTGCGACCAAGGTCATGCACGGCAAGCTCAGCCCGATCGAGCATGACGGCACCGGTGTGTTCGCCGAGCTGCCGAGCCCGTTCGCGGCGACGCGCTACCACTCTTTGGTGGCGCGGCCCGAGACCATGCCCGAGGAGCTGGTGGTCAACGCGCGTACCGCCGACGGCAGCATCATGGGCATTCGCCACGCCACGCTGCCGATCCACGGCGTGCAGTTCCACCCCGAGAGCATCGAGACCGAGCACGGCCACCAGATGCTCAAGAACTTCCTTGTCCTGGCGCAGGTCGGGGGCCACGCGTGACCGCGGATCTCCAGCGTTTCAAGGAGCTGATCGCCAAAGTCGCCGGGGGCAAGGCGCTGAGCGAGGCCGAGGCCGCGGATGCCTTCGGCCTGATGATGACCGGCAACGCCACGCCGGCGCAGATCGCCGGCCTGCTGATGGCCCTGCGCGTGCGCGGCGAGACGGTGGAGGAGATCACCGCCGGAGCGCGCAGCCTGCGCGAGCGCATGGCCCGCATCAACGCACCCGAGGGTGCCATCGACACCTGCGGCACGGGTGGCGACGGGGCGGGGACCTACAACATCTCCACCGCCGCCGCGATCGTCGTCGCCGGCGCCGGCGTGCCGGTCGCCAAGCACGGCAATCGCGGGCTGTCCTCCAAATCGGGCTCGGCCGAGGTGCTGACCCAGCTCGGCGTGAACATCGACGCCGAGTTCCCGCTGGTCGAGCAGGCGATCCGCGAGGCCGGGATCGGCTTCATGATGGCGCCGCGCCACCATGGCGCCATGCGCCATGTCGCTGGCCCGCGCGTCGAGCTCGGCACGCGCACGATCTTCAATCTGCTCGGGCCGCTCGCCAATCCGGCGGGGGTCGAGCGGCAGCTCATGGGCGTGTTCGCGGTCCAATGGGTAGAGCCCCTGGCCGAGGTGCTGGGTCGGCTCGGCTCGCGCTTCGCTTGGGTGGTGCATGGCAGCGACGGGCTCGACGAGCTGACCACGACCGGGCCGACCACGGTCGCAGAGTGGGACGGCCAGCGGGTGCGTCGGTTCGAGGTCACGCCCGAGGAGGCCGGCCTGCCCCGCGCGCGGCCCGAGGATCTGAAGGGCGACGACCCTGCGCACAATGCCGAGGCGATCCGCGGTGTCCTGTCG
>JBGAKU010000270.1:0-7380 GCA_044224255.1 Geminicoccaceae bacterium | reverse complement strand
ATCCCCGGACGAGGCGCCGTCGGGCATCGCCAGCATCTCGAGCTGCTTGGCCAGCAGCCGCGCGACCAGGGCAGCCGTGTCGAGAAGCGAGCGGGAGGCCCGGGCCGGTACAATCAGGACCGAGGCCAGCAGGCCGACCGCGCAGCCGAGCCCGATCTCGAGAATCCTATCGGCGGCGAAGCCGAGCGGACCCAGGGTGGCGCCGGCGGCGCCGAGCAGCACGATGATCGCCGTGATCGGCGCGACGCGAAACCCTGCCGAGCGGGCCGCGAGGACCGAGAGGGGCGCCACGGCGATCACGAGAGCCACCGCGCGCGTCATCCCGTGCTCGTGCGGGATCGCGAAGGCGACGGCCCCGCCATAGATGGCACCGCACACCGAGCCGACGAAGCGATCGAAGGCCGCCTTGAGCGAGCCGCCGACATTGGCCTGGGTGACGATCAGCGCCGTGATCACCGCCCAGAAGCCCTGCGGCAGATGGAGGAGCGTGGCGAGAGCGAAAGCGGCAAGGCTGGACGCCGTCATGCGCAGCGCCTGGATCGCCTCTGGCCGGCGCCAGACCAGCCTGCACCATGCCTCCATCGCCGACCTCCTCCCTGATGCCCAGCCGCCAGGCTCGGAGGATCGCCTCGTCGGCGAGATGCCGCCGCTTGGAGGCCGCCATCCGCCGCTTCTCCGCCCGTCTCCCTGGCGTCCTGCCGACCTCGGCCGCTTCTCGCAACCGGGTAGAGGCGGCGCCCGCCCAGCCGCCACGGCGGCGCGGCAACCTGACCGCACTCCTCGACACGATCTTGCCTTCGCGCCGATGCAATCGGCGATGATCAGCTCGCGCGCCGCAGACAGGCCAGGGCCGGGAACGACGGTGTCGAAGGCCGATCCCCTCCATCCGACCTGGACGGCCATCATGAAGAACCGCATCCTCGGCATCGTTGTATCGTCGGCCGCGAGGTCGCTCGCAGATACGGTCAATGCGGCGGCAATTCCATTGATTGCTAGAATCACCTTTCGCCAGATCGGCCTTTCGAAACTGAGGGCGACCTATCGGCCGGTATGTCTTTCACCGGATGAAATGAATGAATAGCCGCAATGAAAATTACTTGGTCTGTTGCCCGTGCCGGCGCGGCGAGATTGTCGGCATGTCATTCGAATGATACCGTCTTGATCCAGGGCACCGTCATGACCAAGGGTGCACGAGGACGCGGCGTCGAGCGCGACCACCCACGCGCCGCTATGGCCCGCAGAGCGCGAGTGCCCTGACGGACCAGTTGGCCGCCGTGCCGGTCTCGTCCTCGACGGCTCGCACCGTGACGCTGCGAAGCTCCGAATCGATCGCGATCTTGTCGATGACGAGGCTGGGATCAATCGCGCCGGAGCCCGCGGGCCTCAGCTGGCCACCGGCGCTGTGGACCCGGGTGCCGGCGGGACAGCTGGCGGTGGCGGACTTGCTCACCGAGCTCGCCGAGGTGGTGGCGGATACCGCGGCGAGGTTGGCCGGAGCGGGGAGGGTGGCGCAGACGGCGTAGGTGGTGACGGTCCAGGCGCCGTCAAAGCCGTTGGCATCCTCGCGCGGCGATCGCAGCGAAGCCGTTGGCGTCGCGTACCAGGCTGGTCAAGTGAACCTGCCCGGCGCCGCCGTTGATGCGCCCGCCAAAGCCGATCAGGGGTTGTCCGATACAGAACGAGGCGTGTTCTGCGGGGAATTCGAGCTCGGGCTGCCCGAGGTCGAGGGAGGATGCCGTAGAGCGGAATCGGGTCGGCGCACAGCGCATAGGCAGTCAGCCGCCAGTTGCCCGAGAAGCCGGTGCCATCCTCACGCGCACCGACCACGAAGCGATCGTTGGTGGCGATCTGCATGGGCTCCAGCCGCTCCAGGATCACCTGACCACGACCGCCGATGACCGTACCGCCGCCGCCAAGCACGCGCTTGCCCACGGGGCAGTTGGCCGCGACCGTCTTGCTGGTGCTGGAGTCGGAGACGGACGTCCTGGCAAAGCGCTGCAGCCCGGGCACGGCCCCAGCCTGGTTCGCCAGGAGCACCTGCACGGCCGCAAGGCCGATCGCGCCGCAAGCCACCGATCCGCCAAATCTCGATGAAGCCTTTCGCATCGTCGCTCCTCTCCCAACGCTGCCTGCGGGGCGGATCCGCCGCCGGAGGCAAAGGGTACAGGTGCGATACGGCCGGACACGGCTGTGGGATGCAGCCTAGCGGAAAAGAGACGAGCGGCCACCGCCGACACTTGGCTCCCCGGCGTTTGGTGTTCGCTGCACAGCAGAGATCAGCGGCAGACGGCGCTCACCGGAAGCCGGCCCATGGCCGCCATCGTGGCGGGCCGGGCCTATTCCGGCGCCTTCTCCCCCACCTCCAGCACGCCGACGTCGATCATGCCGTCGGTGAAGAAGCGGTCGCCGCCGGCATTGTGGGCGTTGGTGGTCGGGCCCATGCCGGGGAGCTGGAACCGGTCGGTGAGCAGGCCCGCGGCGGCGAGGCCGACCATCAGCCGGTCGCGCTCGGCGTCGACGTCGGGTGCGATGTGGTGGGTGATCTGGCCGGTGAGGTGGCTGAGACCGCTGTCCTCGTCGTAGCTCGCGGCACCCAGCCAGAATGGGCGGCCCTGCTCGGTCCGGTCGGTCCGCCACCAGCGGACATGGTGCCGGTGGTCGGCGCTGCGGCCGACCTCCTCCTCGAAGGCGAGGTCCTGCTTGCGGCCGAACAGATAGAGCGGGCTCACGGGCGCGTCGGGGTCAGGGCGGCCGAGCAGCACGCTGGCGGCGATGCCGATCGAGGAGCGGAAGGTGATCGGGTCGGCGGGATACCAGCCGGCGGCGAGCATGGCGCCGATCAGCTCCTCGCGCGTGCCGATCAGGGCGACGTTGACCGGGCCTCCCGGGATGCCGTCGGCGTTGGCGGTCCGCACCGGCAGGCCCGCCGCCTCCGGGTGCCGGCCGCGCTCGACCAGCCACCAGGCCCAGGGCAGCAGGAAGTAGGCGAGCACGAACCAGACCAGCAGGACGGCCGCAAGCGCATGCCACATCCGGCGCAGGCGCCGGCGCCGCTCAGCCATGGCTGGTCGCCCCGCCCCGGCGCCAGCGGCGGAACTGGACGACGGCGATCCAAAGGGCAGCAGCAGCGAGCAGCAGGAGGGCCACGGGGCGCTCGTAGCGCTCGATCTCACCGAGAAGATGCGGGAGGGCGCGGCCGAGCAGATAGCCGAGGCTGCCATAGGCTGTGGCCCAGCCCAGGGCGGCGACCGCGTTCAGCGCCATGAAGCGGGCGACCGGCACGCCGTAGAGGCCGGCAGCGAGCAGGCCGCCCACGGACAGGCCGGGCAGGAAGCGCACGCCCAGGATCACCGGCGCGTCCCAGCGCTGCAGCCGCGGCCGGATGCGTGCCACCTGCGCCGCCCAGGCCGGGCGCAGGTCGAGCAGGCGGCTGCCGATCTGGCGGGCGGCGAGGAACCAGGCTGCACCGGCGAGGAAGCTGCCGGCCGCACCGGCGAGAATCACCAAGGGCAGGCTCAGCCAGCCGCGATGCGCGGCGAAGCCGCCGAACAGCATGACCGGCGTGCCGTCGGCGAAGCTGCCGAAGATCAGGGCGAGGTAGCCGTAGTGGGCGAGAAGATGCTCGATGTCCAATTGCCACCCACCGCCGGGACCGCGCGCAGGCTCGGCCAAGGCGGGGCGGTTGGCAAGATGCGGTCGCGCGGATCGCCGCCCAGGACGCCTTTCCGTCTCCATCACCATCCTCGTGCCCTGCACGGCGGGCGGCGGGGTCGATGGCGTGGCGTGGGTTCTGGCCGAGGACCTGCAGGCGACGCTGGGTCAGTCGGTCATCGTGGACAATGGGCCGGGTGCGAGCGGGATGATCGGTACCCAGCGTGACGCGGGCGGATCCCGATGGCCATACCTTGCTGCTGTCCGCAGCCGGCGAGATCGCGGTCAATCCGCATTTGAGGAAGATGAGCTACGATCCACAGCACGATCTCGCGCCGGTCAGCCTGGTGGTCCAAGTGTGGTGAGCTGGTTCGGCCTGTTCGCCCCTGCCGGCACGCCGCCCGAGCTCGCGAGCTTCGTCGACGCCGAGACCGCCAAGTTCGGCCAGATCATCGCGCAGGCCAAGATCAAGGAGGAATAGGGCAAGCCTTCTGGGAGCGCCGACAGGTGGGCGACAGGTGTGGTTGCAGGATCGAGGCGCGAGCTGCAGCCGGTCGAGGCGTCCACGCGCAGCTGGTGCTGCGGGCATGGTGCTGGCGCAGGGGTTGCATGTGACCGGGGTAGCGAGGGGACTGGAGGGATGAGGAAGGGATCGAATCTGCTGGTGGCAGCGCTCGAGCATCGAGCTCGTGTTGACCCGGCACGAGCAGGCGGGGGTGTTCACGCGCGACCATGCCACGGCGATACAAGCCTATGCACGGCTGGACGCCTCGGCCGTGATGCTCAACGACCACACCGCGTTTAGGATCGACTGGATGCCGTTCGCCGGGCTGCGGCAGTCGGGCCTGGGGGTCGGCGGCATCCCCTACAGCTTCCGTGAGATGCAGATCGACAAGCTGTTCGTGGGGCCGATGCCATGAGAACGAGGGCGGCGGTGCTCGGGGCGATGGGGGCCGAGGCACCCTATGCCGGCTCGCGACCGCTGCGGATCGAGGAGCTCGCGCTCGATCCGCCCGGGCCGGGCGAGGTGCTGGTGCGGATCAAGGCGGCGGGTCTGTGCCATTCGGATCTGTCGGTGATCAACGGCGACCGGCCGCGGCCCGTGCCGATGGCGCTCGGGCACGAGGCGGCCGGCATCGTCGAGGCGCTCGGGCCGGGGGTGGACGACCTCGCCCGCGGCGATCACGTGGTCTGCGTGTTCGTGCCCTCCTGCGGCCATTGCGGCCCCTGTGCCGAGGGCCGGCCCGCCTTGTGCGAGCCGGGTGCGGCCGCGAACGGCGCCGGCACGCTCCTGTCGGGCGCGCGGCGGCGGTGAGCCTGGTGGCCGAGGAGCGCACGCTCAAGGGCAGCTATATCGGCACCGCCGTGCCGTCGCGCGACATCCCGCGCTTCATCCAGCTCTACCGGCGCGGCCGCCTGCCGGTCGACCGGCTGATGAGCGGGACGCTGACGCTGGACGACATCAATCTTGGCTTCGACCGCTTGCACGACGGCACGGCGATCCGCCAGATCGTCACGCTGTGAGGAGCCGAGGATGAGCGTCACGCCCTGGGAGGAGTTCGCGCGCCGCAGCCGCGAGCTGTTCGAGCAGCAGGCGGAGCTGGCCAAGTCGTGGCTGGACGGGCAGAGCCGGCTCGCCGGCAGCCTGACCGAGCTCGGCACCGGCGAGGACGGCACGGGCGAGGACGCGGCGGCCTTGGCCGAGCTTTGGCGCTCCTGGCTGGCGCTCGGCGGCTCGCTCGGTGCCGCCATGCCAGGCATGGCCGAGCCCGGCAAGATCGCCGGCGAGACGCTGGGCCGGTTCCTCGACCCCATGTCGCTGGCGCTGGTCGGCGGCAGCCAGGTCGGCGAGACCATCCGCAAGCTGACCGAGGGGCCGCGCTTCGCCGATCTCGGCGTCCTCGAGCGGCGCATGGCCAAGGTGCTGGAGCTGTGGCTGCAGGTGCAGCAGGCGGCGCGGACCTACGAGGCGGTGGTCGCCGGCGCCTGGGCCGAGGCCAACCAGCGCTTCACCGCCGAGCTCAACCGGCTGGCCGCCGCCGGCACGGCACCCAGGCAGCCCGAGGACGCGCTCAAGCTCTGGCTCGACATCGCCAACCGCACCCTGCTCGAGACGCATCGCTCGGAGCGGTTCCTTAAGGCGCAAGGCGAGCTGTTGCGCCAGGGCATGGACTTCCTGCTCGGCGAGCGCGCGCTGATCGAGGGGCTGGTCGAGCCGGCAGGCCTGCCGACCCGCAGCGAGATCGACGAGGTGCACCGCTCGGTCCAGGAGCTCAAGCGTCGGGTCCGAGCGCTCGAGAAGGCCAAGGCGGCACCGCGCGCGGGCGGCAAGCCCAGGCGGGCCGCGACCGGGAGGGCCGAGGGATGAAGGGGATGCCCATGGCCGGCACGGCCGAGCTGATGCGCGCGGCGGCGAGCTTCAACACCAAGGTGGCGGCCGCGGTCCACAAGCTGGGGGCGGTCAAGGACGAGGACGTCCAGATCGCCACCACGCCCAAGGACGAGCTGTTCCGCACCGACAAGGTCACGCTTCACCGCTACCGGCCGCTGGCGGCGCGGAAGGTGCAGACACCGCTGCTGATCGTCTACAGCCTGATCGGCCGCTACACCATGACCGACCTGCAGGAGGACCGCTCGCTGATCCGCAACCTGCTCGAGCAGGGGGTCGACGTCTGGGTAGTCGACTGGGGCAATGCGAGCCGGGCGGACCGCTACCTGACCATCGACGACTATGTGCAGGGCTATCTCGACGACTGCGTCGAGGCCGTGCGGCGTGAGACCAAGGCCGAGGCGGTGAGCCTGCTCGGCATCTGCGAGGGCGGGGTGTTCACGCTCGCCTATGCGGCGCTCGAGCCGGCCAAGGTCAAGAACCTGGTGCTGACCATCACCCCGCTCGACTTCCACGCCGACCAGGACGAGGCCAGGCTCGAGCACGGCTTCATCAATGTCTGGACGCGCAGCCTGACCGCCCAGGACGTCGACCGGATGATCGAGGTCTGGGGTGTCTTGCCCGGTGAGTTCATGGGGGCGGTGTTCTCCATGCTCACCCCGATCCGCAGCATCACCAAGTACAATCTCGACCTGCTCGAGGTGGTCGACGACGAGGCGAAGCTCCTCAACTATCTGCGCATGGAGAAGTGGCTGGCCGACCGCCCGCACCATGCCGGCGAGGCGGCCAAGCAGTGGCTGAAGGACCTCTACCAGGACAACAAGCTGATCAAGGGCGAGCTCGAGCTCGGCGGGCGCAGGGTCGACCTGCACGAGGTCGCCATGCCGGTGCTCAACATCTTTGCCCAGGACGACCACATCATCCCGCCGCCGACCTCGCGCGCGCTTTCTGGCAAGGTCGGGACCACGGACTATACCGAGCTCGGCCTGCCCGGCGGCCACATCGGCGTGTTCGTCTCGGGCCGGTCGCAAGGCATCGTCGGCAAGGGCATCGTCGACTGGCTGGCCCAGCGCGACGGCTGAGCGGGAGGGCGGCCGATGCGCGACAAGGTCGTGACCGCGGCGGAGGCCGTAGCGATCATCCGCCCCGGCGACATGATCGCCACCTCCGGCTTCGTCGGCGTCGGCACCCCCGACGCCATCTTCGTGGCCCTGGAGCAGCGGTTCCTCGAGACCGGCGCGCCGCGCGGCCTTGGTCTCCTGTTTGCCGCAGCCCCGGGCGATGGCAAGGAGCGCGGCCTCAATCGGCTGGCCCATGACGGCCTGATCCGGCGCGCCATC
>JBGAKU010000269.1:0-7376 GCA_044224255.1 Geminicoccaceae bacterium | reverse complement strand
CGAGCCGCTCGGGCCGCGGCAACGCATCCAGCTCAGCCGGCTCGACGGCAAGCTGGCGGGCGAGACGCTGCGTCTCGGCGCGCCGGCGACGGTCACCATCGAGGGCCGGCGCATCGACCTCGACCAGCTCGATCTCGCGCTGGGTCCCGCTCGCCTCAGCGGCAATCTGGCGCTGGGCGACAGTCAGGTGCGGGGCGAGCTGGCGCTCGCGCGCCTGTCCTTGCGCACCCTCGAGCGCTTCGGGGCACCCCAGCTCACCGGCACGGGCGCGGCACAGGTGACTCTGGGCGGCACGCGCAAGGCACCCGACGTCACCCTGACCGCCGATCTGGCGAAGGCGGCCCTGGACCCCGCGGCGCCGACCACCGTCGACGCCAGCCTCCGCGGCCGGCTGTCCGGCGGCGGGCTGCAGGCCGATCTCGCGGTCACCGGTCTCGGCGCGCAGCCTTTGACGCTCGCGGCCACCGTACCGGCACGCTTCAGCCTCGATCCTCCCGCCTTCGCCCTGGCCGAGAACGCACCCTTGACCGGCCGGCTGGCCGGCCCGGTGGACCTGCCGACCGTGGCGCGTCTCGCCGCCCTGGACGGCACCCAGGTGGCCGGCGTTCTGGCGACCAGCCTCGATCTCGCCGGCACGCTCGTGCGACCGCAACTCGGCGGGACGATGACGCTCGACGACGGCAGCCTGCAGGACCTCGCCAGCGGCCTGCGCCTGGGCAAGATCGCGTTGCGTGCCCGGGCGGACGGCGACCGGCTGACGATCGAGAGCCTCAGCGCCGCCGATCCCACCGGCGGCACGCTGCGCGGCCAGGGGGCGGTCCGGCTGCTCGCGGGCGGTGAGCTGGCATTCGAACTCTCGCTCGATGCCACGCGCGCCCGGCTGCTCGACAACACGCTGGGCGTGGTCGTGCTCTCGGGCACGGCCTCCGCCACCGGCAACCCGAGCAGCATCCTGGCGCGCGCCAATCTCACTCTCGACCGCGGCGACTTCCAGATCCCCGATGCGGTCGGCCCGAGCGTGCCGGTGATGGAGGTGACGGAGGTGCGCGGCGGCGTTCCCGTCGAGCAACCGTCCGGGAGCGGGCCGCCGCTCGACGTCGCCTTCGACGTCAACCTGGATGCGCCGGCCCGGCTGTTCGTGCGCGGCCGCGGCCTGGATTCGGAGTGGAGCGGGAAGATCGCGCTCAAGGGCGATCTCGCCGACCCGCTGGTCGAGGGCCAGCTCGACATCCGCCGCGGCTTTCTCGATCTGCTCGACCAGCGTTTCGAGATCGAGCGGGGTGCGATCACCTTCGTCGGCAGCCGGCCGCCGGTGCCGATGATCGATCTGGCTGCCACCGCGACCGCCACCAACATCACCGTGACCGTGACCGCCCTGGGGCCGGCGACGGACCCGAAGATCACCCTCAGCAGCGACCCCCAGCTCCCCCAGGACGAGATCCTCTCGAACCTGCTGTTCGGCACCTCGGTCGCGCGCATCACGCCGATGCAGGGTCTGCGCCTGGCCGCGGCGCTCGACGACCTGCGCGGCGAGGGCTTCGTCAGCAGCGCGTTCACCAAGGCGCGGCGCGCGATCGGCCTCGACACCCTCGACGTGCAGAGCACCGAGAGCACCGACGAGAGCGGCGAGACCACCCAGGACACGAGCGCGCGCGTCGGCAAGTACGTCACCGATCAGGTCTATCTCGAGGCCGAGCGCAGCGTGACCACCGGCACGAACACGGCCCGGGTGAAGGTCGACCTGACCCCCAATTTGTCCGTCGGAACCACGGTGACCGACCAGGCGCAAACCGGCGTCGGCCTGCAATGGCGCTACGACTATTGAGCGCGCCGGCCGGCTTTGATTGACAGGCCGGGGGTGTTACGGCAAACGCGCCGTTTCCCCGCGCACGGACCGCACGCATGGACCACTCGGCGATCTCCTCGCTGTTGCCCGTCTATCGGCGCTACGATCTCGCCTTCGCGCGAGGCGAGGGTGCCTGGCTGTGGACCACCGACGGCCGGCGCATGCTGGATTTCTGCTCGGGCATCGCGGTGACCGGGCTGGGCCACGCTCACCCGCACCTCGTGGCGGCGCTCACCGAGCAGGCGGGGCGGCTGTGGCACGTCTCGAACCTGTTCCACATCCCCGAGCTGCAGCGCCTCGCCGACCGGCTGGTCGCGGCGACCTTCGCCGAGACCGTGTTCGTCTGCAACTCGGGGGCCGAGGCGATCGAGGGTGCGATCAAGACGGTGCGCCGGCATTTCTGGGCCAAAGGCACACCGGAGCGGCATCGCATCGTCAGCTTCGAGGGCGCGTTCCACGGCCGGACCTTCGCCGGCGTCTCGGCGGCCGGCGGCAAGAAGCTGGTCGAGGGCCTCGATCCGCTGCTGCCGGGCTTCGACATCGTGCCGTTCGGCGATCTGGACGCGGTCCGCGCCGCGATCGGGCCCGCGACCGCGGCGATCATGGTCGAGCCGATCCAGGGCGAAGGCGGCATCCGGCTGCGGCCCGCCTTGCCTGCGAGCAGGTCGGCGTCCGGCCCGACATCGCCGCCATCGCCAAGGGCCTGGGCGGCGGCTTCCCGGTGGGTGCTTTCCTCGCCACCGCGCACGCGGCCTCGGGCATGACCCCCGGCGCGCACGGCTCGACCTTCGGCGGCAACCCTCTCGCCAGTGCGGTCGCCAACGCCGTGCTCGACGTGATGTTCGAGGGCGGCTTCCTCGAGCGCGTGGCCGAGCGCGGGCGCTTCCTGCGCGCGCGGCTGGACGCGATCGCGGCGGAGCATCCCGACGTCATCGCCGAGGTGCGCGGGCTCGGCCTGCTCGCCGGGATCCGGCTGCACCGCGACAGCGCCGACTTCATCAAGGCGCTGCAGGGCCTGGGCATGGTCACGGCACCGGCTGCGGAGGAGGTCGTCCGCCTGCTCCCGCCCCTGACCGTCACCGAGGACGAGCTCGGCCATGGCTGCGACCTGATCGCCGCCGCCTGCCGGGATCACCCGAGGTGAGCCGGAGCTTCCTCGACCTCGACGCGCTCGACGGCACCGAGCTGCGGGCGATCCTGACCCGCGCCGCCGCGTTCAAGGAAGGCGATCCCGCCCGCCCGATGGCCGGGCGGACGCTGGCGATGATCTTCGAGAAGCCGTCGACCCGGACGCGCGTCTCGTTCGAGGTCGCGGCCAGGCAGCTCGGCGGCGACGCGATCGTGCTCAGCACCCGCGACATGCAGCTCGGCCGCGGCGAGAGCATCGGCGACACGGCGCGTGTGCTCTCGCGCTATGTCGATGCGATCGTCATCCGCACCGACGCGCACGAGAAGGTGCTGGAGCTCGCCGAGCATGCCACCGTGCCGATCGTCAACGGGCTCACCGACCGCTCGCACCCCTGCCAGATCATGGCGGACATGCAGACGATCGAGGAGCATCGCGGGCCGATCGCCGGCAAGACGCTGGCCTGGGTCGGCGACGGCAACAATGTGCTGACCTCGCTGGTCCATGCCGCGGTCCGGCTCGGCTTCAGGCTCAACGTCGCCACGCCGCCGGAGCTGGCGCCCGACCCCGCGCTGCTCGCCTGGGCGGCCGAGCGCCAGGGACGGGTCAGCGCGGGCAACGATCCGATCGCCGCGGTCTCCGGTGTGGATGCCGTGTTCGCGGACACCTGGGTGTCGATGGGTCAGGCGGACACCGAGCGACGCTGCCACCTGCTCGAGCCGTTCCGGGTCGACGAGGCGCTGATGGGCCAGGCGGCGGCGAATGCCCTGTTCCTGCACTGCCTGCCGGCACACCGCGGCGAGGAGGTCACCCCAGCGGTGATCGACGGCCCCCAGTCGGTCGTGTTCGACGCCGCCGAGAACCGCCTGCACGTCCAGAAGGCGATCCTGGAGTGGTGCTTGCGGGAATGAGCCGGACGGCACCGCCCAACGTCGATCTGCTGCGCCCCTTCCAGCTGGAGCGGTCGCAGCTTCGCGGCCGCTTCGTCCGGCTCGGCGAGACGGTGGACTATGTCCTCAGGGCGCACGCCTATCCGCCGCCGGTCTCCGACCTCCTGGGCCAGCTCCTGGTGCTCGCCGGCGCGCTCGCCGGCGGCCTGAAGTTCGCCGGGCGCTTCAGCCTGCAGATCCGCGCCGACGGGCCGGTCCGCCTGTTGGTGGCCGACTGCACCAACGACGGCGAGATGCGCGGCTATGCCAGCTTCGAGGCCGAACGGATCGGCGAGCAAGCTCCCGACCGGCCGATGGACCTTTTGGGCAAGGGTCTCCTTGCCCTGACCATCGACCAGCGCGGCGACGGCGGCGAGCTGCAGCAGGGCATCGTCGAGCTGGGTGGCGACAGCCTGTCGGACTGCATGCTCAACTATTTCCACCGCTCCGAGCAGGTGCGCACCGGCATCCGGGTCGCGGTCGGCCAGGACCCGATGAGCGGCCGCTGGCACGCCGGGGCCATCGTCATGCAGGCGCTGCCGGTGACCGACCCGCGGCGGATGCCCGAGGCCGAGGAGGACTGGCGGCGCGCCATGCTGCTGCTCGGCACGGCCAGCGACGCGGAGCTGCTCGACCCGACCCTGCGGCCGGACGATCTCCTGTTCCGGCTGTTCCACGAGGACGGTGTGCGCGTGTTCGCGCCACTGCTCCTCGCGCCAGGCTGCAGCTGCGACGAGGAGCGCGTCTGGGCCATGCTGGCCAGCTTCCCGCTGGACGATCTCGAAAGCATGCGGCAGGAGGACGGCGGGATCACCGTCACCTGCCAGTTCTGCAGCCGGGTCTACCCCTTCGACCGCGACCGGCTCAGCGGGCTCCTGGCGCCGCGGAGACACTGACCATGCGCTGCTGGCGCCTCGCTCTTGTCGCCGCCGTAGGCGCGTTGCTCGCCGGGTGCACTCCCAGCAACATCACGAGCCCACCCCCCTTCGATCCGGCGCAGTATCCGCCGATCCGGCTCGCCGTCGGCAGCATCGACGTCTCGAGCGTGGCGACCTACCCGGCCAGCATGGGCTTCATCGCGCGGCGCCGCTCCGAGCAGCTCTCCCAGGACGCCCAGGCCTTCCTGCGCTCCCGGCTGGTCGCCGCGGGCGGCAGCGACTTCGGCCGTGCCACCGTCGAGGAAGCGACGCTGGTCGAGCAGCCGCGCCCGGTCGACCGCGGGGTGATCGCCGCCGCGACCCAGCCCAACTGGGAGATGGCGGGCGTGCTCGCGCTCAAGGTCGCCATCGTCGACGGTCTCGGCATCGAGCAGGGCTATGCCTCCTCCCGGGTCGAGATCAAACGCTCGATCTCCGAGCGGGCCGGCGTCGAGGCCAAGGACGATTTCGCGCACACGATCATCAACGACCTGATCGCCGCCTCCAGCACCGAGCTGGAGAACAGCATCAACCAGAACCTGGCTGACCGTAAGGCGCCCTGAGGGGCGCCCGGCCGGCGCAGGAGTGGGAGCCCCGACAATTGCCACTTGTTGCATCCTATCCCCCTGGATAGGATATGCTGCATGAAGCATGCCTCACATCCCGCGATTCTCAGCCGCCTCAAGCGTGCCCACGGTCATCTCGCCACCGTCGTCACCATGATTGAGGATGGCCGATCCTGCCTCGACCTCGCGCAGCAACTGCATGCCGTCGAGAACGCAATCGCCAATGCCAAGCGCGAGTTGATCCACGATCACATCGAGCATTGCCTGGGCGATGGGGTCGGCGACGGCGAGATGGACTCGAGAACCGCGCTCGCCGAGTTCAAGGCGCTCTCCAAGTATCTGTGAGACCCGTCATGCTGGCCAAGCTGCTCGACTGGCTCGGCTTCGGCGCATACGGCCATCAGCTTAGTCATGCTGGCCACGACCACGATGATTCACATCACGGTCACAGCCACGGCGTGCTCGATCCTTCGATCGCGACCACCGCGCGGGGCATCTGGGCGGTGAAGTGGTCGTTCGTGATCCTGGCCCTTACCACCATGCTCCAGCTGATCGTGGTCGCGGCCTCGGGCTCTGTGGCGCTGCTCGCCGACACCATTCACAATTTCGGCGACGCCGGCACGGCCATTCCGCTCTGGGTCGCCTTCGCCCTCGCGCGGCGCAAGCCGACGCCGACCTTCACCTACGGTTATGGCCGGGCCGAGGATCTGGCCGGCGTCATCGTGGTGCTCATCATTCTCGTCAGCGCCGTTGTCGCCGGCTGGCAAGCCATCGAGCGCCTGATCGACCCGCAGCCGATCGCGCAGCTGGGCTGGGTGACGGTCGCCGGCATCCTCGGCTTCATCGGCAACGAGGCCGTGGCCGCGTTCCGCATCAGGGTCGGCCGCGAGATCCAGAGCGCCGCCCTGATCGCCGATGGCTATCATGCTCGGACGGATGGGTTGACCAGTCTGGCCGTCGTGCTGGGGGCGGCAGGCGTATGGCTCGGATTCCCCCTCGCCGATCCGATCGTCGGCCTTCTCATCACGCTCGCCATCCTCGGCATCGTTTGGCAGTCGGGCCGCGCCGTGTTCACCCGGCTGCTGGACGGCGTGGAGCCGGGCGTGACCGAGGAGCTGCACCACGCGGTCGCGCATGTGCCCGGCATAGCGGGACTGGCCGATCTGAAGACCCGCTGGATCGGCCATCGGCTGCACGCCGATCTGGCCGTGGCCCTGCCGGGCTCACCGTCCCTCGCGGACGCCCAGGCAGTCGCCGGGGAGCTGCGCCGGGAGTTGCACTCCCACCTGCCCGCCCTTGGCTCCGCCAACGTCACGTTCGAGAGGGTCTCACCCGACTGACGCCGGGGTGAGTTGCCTGCCGCTCAAGGCGGTAGCCGAGCCTGACGGTGCCTGATCAGCTGCGCAGGAGCTCGGCGGTGAGCTCGCCGTAGCCGGCAATCGTCGGATGGTTCGTGTCGAGCGTGTGCTTGTGCGTGACCGTGACGACGGCCACCGCCGCGCCGGCGGCCTCGGCCGCCTGGATGCCGGCCGGAGCATCTTCGAACACGAGGCAGTCCTCGATCCGCCGTCCCAAGCGCTCGGCCGCCAGCAAGAAGCAATCGGGCGCGGGCTTGCCTCGCTCGACATCCTCGCCGGTCACCATCACGGCCGGCGTGGGCAGCCCAGCGGCGGCGAGCCGGCGCAGCGCGAGTGGGCGCGGCGCAGACGTGACGATGGCCCACCGGTCCGCCGGAAGGGACGCGAGAAACGCCGCCGCCCCCTCGATCGCCTCGACGCCGTCCACATCCTCGATCTCGGCGACCAGAACCGCCCGCGCTTCAGCGTGAGGATCGACGCCCGGCAGCGCCAGCCGGCTGATGGTCTCGATGCCGCGCACGCCATGAATGGTCGGAAGGAAGGAGGCGACATCCAGGCCGTGCCGCTCCGCCCAGGCGGCCCACACGCGCTCAGCCGCCGCGACGGAGTTGATGATCGTGCCATCCATGTCGAA
>JBGAKU010000268.1:0-7473 GCA_044224255.1 Geminicoccaceae bacterium | reverse complement strand
GGGGCCGAGGCTTTCTTGCCTCGCGAGGAATGCCGGCTTTAGCCGGCAGGGGAAGAAAGCCCCAGGCCCGCCGTTGCGGGACCGGGCTGCCTGCCGTCCGATCGCCCCTCTAGAAGGCCGGAGCGCGCTCCCGTCCGGTCCGAAGGGCAGAAGAGCGACCGAGCACGAATCGATTCGCTGTGCTCATCCCGTCACGGCAGAGGCCAAGAAGCGAACCACGTCCTGCGGGACGAGCTGCCGGTGCACCGATGCCCGGAGCCCTTCGATTCCCAGGCGGCGGAGATCGTCATTGAAGTCGTCGGAGCACGGCGACAGGGCCAACGACTCGATCCCGGCGGCGTCGGCGCGATTGCACAGCGTGGCCATCGCAGCATTACCGGCCGGGTCGGAATCGTGAGCGACATAGAGACGGCGCAGCGTCGGGGGAAGCAGCAGGGCGGCGAGGTGGTTGGCCGAGAGTGCGGCGACCATCGGCAGAGTCGGCAGGATCATGCGCAGGGACAGCATGGTCTCGATCCCCTCCCCGGCGGCCATGACGTCGGCGGCCATGCCGAAGCGAACTCCGTGCCCGAGAAGGTGCCCCATGGCCCGTCGCGGTGAAGCGATCGGCGCCTTGTCGCGTCCGGAGGGATCGAGCCAGGTACGGTGTGCGCCGGTGACCGTGCCACCAAGATCGGTGACAGCGGCGATCACTGCCGGCCAGGTCTCGGTCGGGCTGTCCTCGTCGGGCCGGTAGTAGCAGCGTGGATGGAAGCGTAGTGGGTCATCGTGAGCCACGGTCGTGATTCCGCGACTGTGCAGGTAGGCTTGAGCCAAGGTGCCCGTGATCGGCCGGGACATGGCATAGAGACGCCGGGCGGACTCAGGCGAACCGCGTGGGGCGGGAAGACGTTCCTGCCGAGGGGCGATCTGGTCCGGTGGCAACGCGAGGAATGCCCGTGCCTCGTGCAGGGTATCGCGCAGGCGGTCGAACCCGCAATTGAGGGCGATCAGGTCCAGAAGATCGCCATGCTGCCCCGAGGAGGCATCGGTCCACTTTCCGGCAGCGCCCTTGCCATGATCCGGACCGCTCAGGCGCACGAACAGGCTGCGGCCCTTGTTGTTGGCGACATCGCCGACGAGCCAATAGCGGCCCTCGCGACGGCCGTTGGAGAGGTAGTGACGACATACCGCCTCGGCATTGCGCGCGAGGCGGCGAGCCAGGTCCGCGGCATGGGAGGGCATGACTACCTCCTCATGCCGCTGCCCTATCGGCGATGCGCACGATCGGGTAGCGTTCCATCAACGCCGTCAGAATCTTCGGACCATTGGCGCCGGTTGGCACGAATAGCCGCAGCTTCCAGGCGATGATCTCGGACATCAGCCCCATCGCTTTCAGGCGATCGACCATGCCGTCCGTGAAGCCGAAGAGTTCCACCCGGAACAGGCCCATGACCTTGGCGCGGCGAAGCGACAGCCCGTCCTGGAGTTCGAGGATGGTCCGACCATCAAGCACGGCGGTCCAGGCATCCGCTGGCGCGATGCTCACGCCATCGGCGCAGACGGCTTGCGCCACCCAGCCCGGCGAGACCAGCCGGCCAATGACACGCTCGCCGGCATCGGTCTGCAGGCGGTAGACCCGCATGGACTCGTCCGGCAGGCGCTTCCAGATCGGCAGCAGTAGCCCCGTGACGATATGGAGCTCGCTCTCCGTGAAAGGCGGTATCTCGGCGAGTTCCCGTGTCCAGGCTTGGGCAAACGCCGCTCGATCCGACCGTTGCCAGTGCGACTGCTCGAGGGCCGCTACCGAAAGGGCGGTCCGCTCCATCGGCCGCAGCAGGCGGACGCGGCGTTCGACCTCGCCATCGTCCAGCATGACGCTGGGCGTCGGGACCTGTACGGCCGCCCGGCCGGACTGCGCATTCACGAGCAGGACCGCACGCGGATCGCTGGTTCTGTCCAGTGCCTCGACCAAGGCAAGCGGCTGATTGCGCTCCCGACGGCGGACAGTGAATACCTGCGTCTCGGCGCCGCTCGTCGGATGGACATGGACCACTTCGCGCTTCGTCACCGTCAGGCTCTCAGCAGTCAGCGTCTCGACGCCGACATCGTAGGTCCCGGATGCCTGCGCTCCCTCGATCTTCGCCCGCAGCAGATCCTCGAACACGCCGAACAGCGTGTCTTGCAGGTCGATGGTGAGGGCCAGCAGGCGATTGAGGAAGGTCGTGATCGGCGGCAGCTCCTCGCGCAGACTGCCGTCCTGGTCCGTGAGATGCAGTCCGGTGGCTGCCTGGAAGGCCTCCAGCGAGCAGCCCTCGACCTTGCCGGAGAACAGCAACAGGTAGAGTTGGCGCAGCGCCGCCCGTCCGTAGGGCGATTCGAGATTGTCGTCGGCCCGGAACAGGCCCTGACCACCCGTCTGGCGCTGTCCCTTGGTGATGGCACCCAGCGTGTCGAGACGCCGGGCAATGGTCGATAGGAAGCGCTTCTCGGCCTTCACGTTGGTGGCGATCGGCCGGAACAGGGGCGGCTGTGCCTGGTTGGTGCGGTTGCTGCGCCCCAGCCCCTGGATGGCTGTGTCCGCCTTCCAGCCTGACTCCAGCAGGTAGTGGACCCGCAGCCGCTGGTTCCGGGCTGAAAGGTCGGCATGGTAGGAACGGCCGGTACCGCCGGCATCGCTGAACACCAGGATGCGCTTCGCGTCGTCCATGAAGGCCTGCGCCTCAGCGAGATTAGCGGAACCTGCCCGGTTCTCGACGCAGAGCCGGTCGCCCTTCCGGACGATCCGCCGCGATCGGCCGGTCACTTCGGCGACCAAGCCGGTACCGAAGCGCTGCACGATCTGGTCGAGCGCACCCTGTACGGGGGCGAGCGAGGCCAGCCGCTCGACCAGGCGGTTACGCCGGTCGACGGCGTCGCGGCACTGCACGGGCTGGCCGTCACGAAAGACCGGCCGTGAAGAGAGATTTCCGTCGCCGTCCGTGAAGGGCTCGAACAGTTGGGTCGGGAAGCTGTGCGCGAGATAATCGAGCACGTACTCGCGCGGTGTGATGTCGACTTGCACGTCGCCCCACTCCTCGGTCGGAATGTCGGAAAGCCGACGCTCCATAAGCGCTTCGCCAGTGGAGACGATCTGAATGACGGCAGCATGTCCCCCCTCGAGATCTCGCTCGATCGCGCAGATCAGCGTTGGCGTCTTCATCGAGGTGATCAGGTGCGAGAAGAAGCGCTGCTTGGCGGATTCGAAAGCCGAGCGTGCCGCGGACTTCGCCTGGGCATTGAGCGTGCCGCGCGCGCCGGTGACGTTGGCGGCCTGAAGGGCGGCGTCGAGGTTGTTGTGGATGACCTGGAAGGCGCCGGCATAGGCATCGTAGATGCGGATCTGCTCGCGCGACAGCGCATGCTCGACCAACTCGTACTCCACGCCCTCGTAGGACAGGGATCGTGCCGCGTAGAGGCCAAGCGCCTTGAGGTCGCGAGCAAGAACCTCCATTGCCGCTACGCCACCGGCCTCAATCGCCTGCACGAACTCGGCGCGTGTGGCGAACGGAAAGTCCTCGCCGCCCCATAGTCCGAGCCGCTGCGCGTAAGCGAGATTGTGCACAGTGGTGGCCCCGGTGGCGGACACATAGACGACCCGAGCATTGGGCAGCGCATGCTGCAGACGCAGCCCGGCACGGCCCTGCTGGGACGGGGCCTGGTCGCCGCGCTCGCCCTTGCCACCTGCTGCATTGGCCATGGCATGGCTTTCGTCGAACACGATCACTCCATCGAAGTCCGATCCCAGCCAATCGACGATCTGGCGGACCCGCGAAACTCTTTCCTCGCGCGCGTCGGTCCGTAGCGTGGCGTAGGTGGCAAAAAGGATGCCCTGCTCCAGGCGGATCGGCGTGCCCTGGCGGAAGCGGGCGAGCGGCGTGACCAGCAAGCGCTCCATCCCCAGGGCCGACCAGTCGCGCTGGGCGTCCTCGATCAATTTGTCGGACTTCGACACCCACACCGCGCGTTTGCGGCCCTGCAGCCAGTTGTCCAATAGGATGCCGGCAACCTGGCGGCCCTTGCCGGCGCCGGTGCCGTCGCCCAGCATCCAGCCCCGCCGGAAGCGCACAGCGTTGGGTGCGTCGTCGGGTGCCGCCGACACGACATCGAAAGTCTCGTCGACCACCCACGAACCCGCGAGATGACCGCTCTGCGCCTCGCCGGCATAGATGACGCTCTCCAGCTGCGCGTCGGACAGGAGACCGTCGGTAATGACCTTGGCCGGGAGCCGTGGGCGATAACTGGGTTTGGGCGGCGCGACGGACGCCATCGCTGCCGACTGCACGAGCCGAGTCGGATGCGGCTGCGCACCGGCAATCCGGATCGACTGCAGCTCGTACCCTTCGTACAGCGCCTCGGTAAGGCTGCCACCCTCGGCCGGCTTCCAGTCCACGGTCTCGTAAGCGAGCTCCGTACCCACTCGTTCAAGCGAATCGCCGGCAACGGCGCGCGGCTGCCGGGCGGGCTTCCGACGCGACACGACCGTGGCGGGAGGGACGGATGAAGCAAGCGCGGTGCCATGAAGAGGCAAGCGCGCCGGAACATGGGACGTCACCCACTGAAGGAGCGTCACGACATCAGGTGCCATGCCCGGTGATGCCGGAAGCGATCTCGGATCGTCGGCAGGCACGCGATCGATGACCGTCAGCCGGGTCTCGACCGCGGTGCCATGGCGGGCATAAACGCGACCATCGACGGCAGCGCTGAACACGACACGGCCGCGTTCCTGGAAGCGGACGAAGGCCTCGCGCCACGACGGATGGTCCGGAGAGAGGCTGGCGCCGGTGATCGCGACCAGGCGCCCGCCGTCGGCGAGGCGCGCAAACGCCGAGGAGACATGCCGAAGCGCTGCGTCCGCCACGGTGCCGTCGACATGCGCCGCAACCGAGAATGGCGGATTCATCAGCACGACGCTCGGGTGCACGGCATCGTCGAGATGGTCGTGGATGTGAGCCGCGTCGTGACGTGTCGTCACGGCAGTGGGAAACAGCCGCCCGAGCAAAGCAGCGCGAGTCTCCGCCAGCTCGTTCAGGGCCAGTCCGCTGCCCGCGAGCTCGGCGAAGATGGCGAGCAGGCCCGTGCCTGCCGAGGGCTCGAGAACGAGGTCGCCCGGCGTGATCGCAGCGGCGCTGGCGGCGACAAACCCAAGCGCGAGCGGCGTCGAGAATTGCTGCAGCGCCTGGCTCTCCTCCGATCGGCGCGTATGGGTGGGAAGAAGCGCTGCGATCCTGCCGAGCATAGACAACTCGGCAGCCGGTGACCCCGCCCGTGCCCGAATGGCCGGGCCGAACTTGCGCATGAACAGCACGGTCGCCGCCTCGCAGGCGTCGTAGGCGGACTTCCAGTCCCAGGCGCCGGCCGCATCGGAGCCGCCGAAGGCGTGCTCCATGGCGGCGCGCAGGGCAACCGCATCGATGCGGCTACCACGCTCGAGATGAGGGAGAAGAAGGTGTGCTGCTGCGACAATGCCGGCGGACGGATCCGCAGGAGCGCCGGCGAGCGAGCGTAACGGTGTGGCCGCCGCCGAGAGGGAGACATTCGACATGGAAGAGACCTCGGGAGAGCGGGAACGGTCCGAGCCGGAAGGCGCTCTCTCTGGATCCCGCCGGCTCAAACCCGTCCCGGCCGTCCTCTCCCTCTCCCCTTGCGCCTCGAACGTGAGGAATCCCTCCAAGGAAAAAGCCCGGCACGGCGGCCGGGCTTATCCAACGATTGGCGGCGAGAACGCAGGACGGCCGAGGCCACCCCCGCGGTGTTCGCGTTATTCGGCGGCAATGGCCGGCGGCTCGGCCTCGTCCGTCAAGGAATCTTGCCCTTCGCCGTCGGCAAGGAAAGCGGGAAGCTCCTCGGCCGACTCGGCGGGTGTGTCCGACACGTCCTCACTATCGGCGAGCCGCAGCGGTTCGGGCAGCCAGCCCGTGCCGTCGAGCAGCCGCTCGGCCTCCTTCGCCATCTCCGCCTTCTTCAGGTGGTCGATGAGCTGTGCTGCCTGGTCGCCCTTGGCCTCCCGCACCGCCTCGAGGATGCGGGGCTTGGTGACGCGGCCGAGATAGTTGTCGACCGTCGGCCGCCATCCGGCCTCTACCATGTCGAGGTGGACGGCACGGGCGAGGCGGTCGGCCTGGGCGATCCGTTGCTGCACGCCGTGCGCCGAGACGCCCGGCCCGCCGTAGCGGTCACCCTTCTCATAGAGAGCGTTAACCCCGAACGACACGCAATGCGCCAGCAGCGCGGCGCGGCGATTGTCGTCGAGGACGGCGAGCCAGTCCCACAGCTCGTGGTAGTCGTTGGGCAGCTCCGCCTTCCAGGCCTCATGGCGTTCGGCGACCGCCCGGGCGGAGCGGCTGTCCTTCAAATCGGCCGCCTGGACGGGGAAGAACACGTGCCGCACCGAGGCCTCCAGGCACGCGCCGGGCGCGTTGTGCTGGAATGTGTCGAGGCAAAGCTTGTGCAGCAGCGCCGTGATGGCGACCTGCGGGTTGTTCGCCACCGCATCCCGCAGCGCCAGGGTGCGGTGAGCTGTCAGCTCGCTCACGAGCCGTTCCGGCAACGGCTTAATGGCGTCATCGTCGCCGTCGTCGTCCGCCTGGTCGCCGGTGATGGTGATGACGGTACGCTGGGCGGGAGCGACAGGGGCTATCTCATCCGACCCGCCGATCTCGCTTCTTGCCGGATCTTCGCTGCCCGCCGTCACCGGCTCATCTTCCGGTCGGACATAGCCGCGATCGGCCGCAAGGCGTCCGTCGGCATCGATGCTGACGAACACACCGGCACACGCGATCCCGTCCGGTTCGTAGCGAACCGGACGGTTGTCGAAGGCGGCAAGCGCTTCCTCGATCTCGCCCAGCCGCGCGTCGACCTGGTCCGGCAGCTCGTCGGCGCCTTCGTACTCGCCTTCGAGCTTGACCTGCTCGGCGGTCAGAGCGTCGAACGTCGCCTGTTCGTCGGGCGCGAGCTCGACCACTACGCCGTCGAGCCGCCGAAGATGCTGCGCATGGCCGTACCGGAAGTCGACGGCCACGTCGATCCACTTCCAGCCTTCGGCCGCGACCTTCTCGGCCTCGGCCGCCAGCTTCTCGGTGGCCAGGCGATCGAGCAGGGCTACATCCTGCAGCCAGCCGCCTCCGTCCTCCTCGAACAAGTCGCGCAGGACCACGCCGCCCGCTGCCTCGTAGGCATCGAGACCGACAAACTGCGCACGGCGGTCCGACGCGCGCACGGCGCTCTCGGTGAGCTGGCGGCGAATGAGATACGGTTCCTTGTTGTAGGACTGCTGCAGTGCCTCCCAGACCTGCTCCTGGCGGTCATGGTCTGTGGTGACCGTGAAGGCCATGAGCTGCTCCAGGGTCATGCCGTCCTCGGCATAGATCCCGAGGAGCTTTTCGGAGACAGAGGCCAGGCGCAGCCGCTGCTTCACCAGCGCCGGCGCGATGAAGAAGCGGGCGGCGATCTCCT
>JBGAKU010000267.1:0-7481 GCA_044224255.1 Geminicoccaceae bacterium | reverse complement strand
GGTCAATATCAGGCGGATCGACAGGAAGTCTTAAATTACGAGTATGAAACTCAAGTCGTGTCTGATGTTCTTTTCGATACCAGTACCAAGAACTTAAAAATGAATGAATCGGGATAACATGACGATCTGGATTTATGATGGAGTTCATATTTCGAACGATGGATTTATAGCGAGATATTATGACGGCATCTTCGGCTCCTCTAAGATAGCGATATAATTCGTATTGGAATTCCCAAAATTCAGGCTCATAGCTATGATTATTGTCATTGAATGATTTTATCGCTTTTGGATGAGGTAATTTGCTGGGAAGCCGAAGTGCATTAATTTGGAGCATTGTATTCGTCCACTTTATTTGAAGATATAGGATAGTTCGTCTCTGGCGCATCCGTCCCGCCGGTGCGCCGGATCTTCGGCCCTTGAGGGCGTAAGGCAAATACGGGGTGCCCCTTCATGCGGCGGTGTGGCGATAGCCGCGGCGGCTCTTCCGGAGGATCATCGTTTCGTTCGCCGCCCGTGCTTCCTCTTCCGTCCCGAACCAGTCAGCGCGCACGGTGCCGGAGCTTCCGATCCGGCCCCACTCGCGCACGTTAGCCTCACTTGGCACGATTGAGTGGGTGTGAAGCCGGACGGCGGCACCCATCGCTTTGCGCCTCGATCAGGCGCCGGGCGACGTCGCGGGCGATCTCGATGGTCTCGTTGATCGTCCGGCCTTGGGCGACCAGCCCCTGAACGTCGTCGCTGGTGGCGAGGTAGAAACCTTCGGGCAGCTTCTCGATGTGCAGCCTGACGACGTGTTCCAAATTCGCCGCTCTGGTCATGGTGCTCGCGGCCATGAGCATATCAGGCCTGAAGCTGCGATCCCACCAAACTGACCCGGCGGTGCGCGAGGGGGCGCGGTGCGTCCCCTCGGCCTTTTCCTCCCTACTTGATGAAGCCCAGGCTCTCGAGCTTGATCAGGATGCGATGCGCAGCCAGGTCGGGCGTGAGCTCGCCGGTGTCGATACGCATCTCCGGCTCCTCCGGCGCCTCGTAGGGATCGGAGATGCCGGTGAACTCCTTGATGATCCCGGCGCGTGCCTTGGCGTAGAGCCCCTTGCGGTCGCGTTGCTCGCAGACCTCGAGCGAGGTCGCGACGTGGATCTCGAGGAAGCCGCCCATCGGCTCGATCAGGTCGCGCACCTTGCGCCGGGTCGCGGCATAGGGCGCGATCGGGGCGCAGATCGCGATGCCGCCGTTCT
Organism: Geminicoccaceae bacterium; assembly: GCA_044224255.1. Lineage (GTDB taxonomy): Bacteria > Pseudomonadota > Alphaproteobacteria > Geminicoccales > Geminicoccaceae > Benzoatithermus. The sequence goes on along the minus strand of JBGAKU010000267.1, from coordinate 6,243 downwards.
TGGTGATCTCGCTGGCGACATAGCCGATGCGGAGGATGTTGAGATCGCGGTGCTCGCGCGAGAAGCCGAGCTCCGAGGACAGGTGCTTGCGGACGTGGTCGCCGTCGAGCAGGGTCACCGGCCGTCCGCCCAGCTCCAGGAGCTTGACCAGCAGCGCGTTGGCGATGGTCGACTTGCCCGAGCCCGACAGGCCCGTGAAGAAGACGGTGAAGCCCTGTCTGTGGCGCGGCGGGTGCGTCCGGCGCAGCTCGTCGACCACCTCCGGGAACGAGAACCATTCGGGGATGTCGAGGCCTTCCTGCAGGCGGCGCCGCAGCTCGGTGCCCGACAGCGACAGCACCTTCTCCTCGGGCTCGATCTTGTCCTCGGCCACGTACTGTACCCGGCTCTCGGAGTAGACCAGGTTCGGGAACGGGACCATGGTGATGTCGAGCTCGTCCTGGTGCTGCGCGAACAGCTCCTGGGCCTCGTAGGGGCCATAGAACGGCTTGCCCGCGCTGTCGTGGCCGGGGCCGGCATGGTCGCGGCCGACGATCAGGTGGGTGCAACCGTAGTTCTTGCGGATGATCGCATGCCAGATCGCCTCGCGCGGGCCGCCCATGCGCATGGCCAGTGGCAGTAGGCTCAGCGCGGTGGTCTGCTCCGGATAGTGGCCGATCAGCTTCTCGTAGCAGCGCACGCGGGTGAAATGGTCGACGTCGCCGGGCTTGGTCATGCCGACGACCGGCTGGATCAGGAGGTTGGCCTCTGCGGCCTGGGCGGCGCGGAAGGTCAGCTCCTGATGGGCGCGATGCATCGGATTGCGGGTCTGGAACGCGATCACCCGGCGCCAGCCCAGCTTGCGGAACCGGTCGCGCAGCTCCTGCGGCGTGTCGCGCAGATGCTTGAAGTCGTAGTGCATCGGCGCCTCGATGCCCTGCACCTTGCCGCCGAGATAGACGCTGCCGGCATGGTCGTGCAGGTAGCGCACGGCCGGGTGGGTGGTGTCGTCGGCGCCGAACACGGCGATCGCCTCGGCGCGCTTGTCGGGCTGCCACTTGTCGGTGACCGTGAGCGTGGCGTTGAGCACCCCCTCGCGATCGCGCAGGTCGATCGTCTCGCCGATCTCGATCTTGTCCGCGAAGGCCGGCGTCACGTCGAGCGTGATCGGGATCGGCCACAGGACGCCGCTGGCGAGGCGCATGTCCGTCAGCACCGACTCGTAGTCGACCCGGCCCAGGAACCCGTCGAGCGGCGAGAAGCCGCCGTTCATCAGGAGCTCGAGATCGCAGAGCTGGCGATCGGTGAGGTCCCAGGACTTCCGCCCGCCGGATCCACGCTTGACCGCCTCGGCGGCATCGGCGTCGAGATAGAGATTCCGCAACGCACCGCCATGCGCGTCCTTGAAAGCACCCATCCGATCAGGCTCCTCGAGGGGGGTCGCGGCAGCGGACCATGCGGAGCCCGATCGGCTGCGTCAACGTGTGCGCGCGACCCGCGCACACCCAGTAGGACGTGACGTTGCGGATTTTCGACAGTTGGTGCCCAGCCTGCTAGCCGTCGCCCAACGCCGCGTGGATGTTCTTCTGCGTCCAACGCGGATGCTGCATCAGAATGCCGTGCCCGGCGCCGCCAGAGCCACGATAGGTCACGAGGCGGGCCGTTCCGGTGCCGTGGGCCCGCTGATAGGCCTCCACGAGCGCCCGGCCATAGGTCCATTGGATGTAGAGGTCCTCCGGCCCGTTGAGCACGGTGATCCGGCCGTCGATCTTGAGCTTGGCGCAACGACGGGAGACCGGCAGGTTGGGTGGGTCGGATTCCGTGATGCAGACACCGCCATTGGTGATGGCCATCTCCGGCGTCTGGCCGGGGGCGAACCGGCATCCGGTCGAGTTGAAATGCCGTCCGGCGGTCGGGCAGTAGCCCAAGGTCCAGTCGTTCGCGAGCTCGCGCTGCTGGAGATAGAGGCGATAGTCGACGCCCCGGGTGAGCAGCCAGGGCGGCGTGTCGCGGTTGACGGCCTCGTCGATCAGCGTGCTGTGGCAGATGCTGCCTTTGGGGCAATCGAGAGCGACGCTCAGGTCGACCGTGCCGGTGCTCCGGTCGACGCTGGCCGTGCAGCCGCTGCTGGGCTTGTTGTAGGGCGGCTGGTCGGCGAAGGGGAAGGTGAGCTGAGCCAGATCGGCGTCGATCGTCCGCTTCAGGCCAGGCTGCTGCGTCCAGATGCTGCGCGTCTTCAGCGTATCGAACAGCGTGACCACGCAATCGGCCTGATTGTTGCCGGTGGTGCCGTCGAGGTTGCCCCCGGGCCTGGTCGCGATCAGCACGAGATCGCCGATCCTGCGGTCCGGCCGGACGGCGGGCGAGAGCAGCGCGAACTTGAGCGCGAGCAGGGTACCGAGCGACCAGCCGATCGCGTCTACCTTGTCGGTCGGGATGCGATAGGTCGCATCGATGTCCTCCAGCATGGCGTCGACGTCGTTGGCCACCTCGTCCGCCGTCACGTCGCCGAGCAAAGGGCTGCGGCCCACGCCCGGATAGTCGAACAGCACCAGACGATAGTCGTGACAGAGCGAGATCGGCCCGTTCTCGCTCGGGACATAGGCCAGGGTCTCGACGATCTTGGGGCTGTGGCGCCTGTTGGTCAGCATCTGCACCGGCCAGTCGGGCAGGATGCCGCCGGTGCCGTTGAAGAAGATCAACAGCTCATCGCTCTTCGCGGCGTCGCCGATCACGACATAGTACAATGTGTTGCCGGTCCGCGGATTCCGCGCCGACTGCAGCTGTGTGCGCAGCTCGCGCAGGGTGCGCAGATCCTTGCACGCCACGGGCTGCCGAGATGCCGTGCGCACGGATTCGGCCGGCCCGGCCGCGGCTGCTTGGCCGGCCGCGAGGATGGCGACGAAGACGGCAAGGCAAATGGCGACGCCGCGTTTGCGCATCCTTCGATTCTCCCCGCATCGACCGTTCGCGGCACTCGTCCCCAAGCGGCAACTGAATGTTGTGTCAGGATCGGATAGCGAGCAAGCAACGGGATGAGTTGCGCGGAGCGAGGGACGGATGGCTGAGCGGTACGATGCCGTGATCATCGGAGCAGGCGTCATCGGCGCCGCGGTCGGTCTGGAGCTGACGCGGCGTGGCGTGCGGACGCTCAATGTCGATGCCCTGCCGGCAGCCGGCTACGGCTCGACCAGCGCCTCCGCCGCCGTGATCCGCGTCTACTACTCGACCCGCCAGGGTATCGCCCTGGCCTATGAGGGCTATCACTACTGGCGCCACTGGGCCGAGCATCTGGGCCTGCCCGACGATGGCAGCCTCGCTCGGTTCCAGGAGTGCGGCTCGGTCGTGATCAAGACCGAGGACAATCAGGAGCTGCGGCCGGTCTGCGCGCGCATGGCCGAGCTCGGCGTGCCGTTCGAGGACTGGGACGCCGCACGGCTGCGCGCGGAGCTGCCCTACTACGACACACAGCGCTACGCGCCGCCGCGGCGGCCGGACGACCCCGCGTTCGGCGATAGCGAGGGCGAGATCGCCGGAGCCGTGCTGTTCCCGACCTGCGGCTACGTCAACGACCCGCAGCTCGCCGCGCGCAACCTGCAGCAGGCGGCGGAGGCGGCCGGCGGGCGCTTCCGCTTCAGGGCGCCGGTGGCCGCGATCCGGCGGCAGGACGGACGCGTGGCCGGGGTGACCCTGGCTGGTGGTGAGGAGATCGACACCGGCATCGTGGTCAACGTCGCCGGCCCGCACTCGGGCGTGGTCAACCGTATGGCGGGTGTCGAGGCGGAGATGTCGGTGCGCACCCGGCCGCTGCGCCAGGAGGTCGCCTGGGTGCCGGCGCCGCCGGGCGTGGATTTCGATCGCCGCCCGCTGGTCAGCGCCGACGGCGATGTCGGCTGCTATTGGCGCTCGGACACCGGCAACAAGCTGATGATCGGCAGCCTGGAACCTGCGTGCGACACGCTCGAATGGGTCGATGCGGACGACTACAACCGCGAGCTCACCGAGCAGTGGACGGCCCAGGTCTATCGGGCGGCGCTGCGGATCCCGACCCTGCCGATCCCGCAGCAGGCCCAGGGGATCGTGGCGCTCTACGACGTGTCCGATGACTGGATCCCGGTCTACGACCGCTCCAGCCTGCCGGGCTACTACATGGCCGTCGGCACCAGCGGGAACCAGTTCAAGAACGCACCGCTCGCTGGCGTGCTCATGGCCGAGCTGATCCTGGCCTGCGAGGCCGGCCACGACCATGACCGCGAGCCGCTGCGACACAAGGGCCGCTATACCAGCCTCGAGATCGACCTCGGCGCCTTCTCCCGCCTGCGGGCAGTGAACCGGGAGAGCAGCTTCTCGGTGCTGGGCTGAGCGAACGGGCTAGGAGGCCGGCCGTAGGGACGGCATAGGGATCGAGGTGCGGGGGGTGACGGGCGGCTGGGTCGTGTCCGCCGCGAGATAGGGCCGGGGCGGCGGTGCCTTGCCGTCAAACAGCGTGATCCCGGCGCGATCATAGCCGTAGAGATCGGGCCGCAGATTGAGCCGGCCGCGCTCGTCGACGAACGCCGTCCGGTAGTCGAGGAACACGGGCACGGGCCGCGCGAGCTCGATCCGCAACGTCCGCGGCGCAGCATAGGCGGCCCGCAGGCCGGCCAGGTCCCAACCCTGACCGCCGAGCAGGATCAGCGCCAACTCGTCGGGCTTCTCCACCCGCACGCAGCCGTGGCTCAGGCTGCGCCGGCTGCGCACGAACAGGCTGCGCTGCGGTGTGTCGTGCAGGTAGACGGCGTGATGGTTGGGAAACAGGAACTTGATCCGACCGAGCGCATTGGCCGGCCCCGGCTTCTGCACGAGCGTGCTCCCGCCGCCGCGCCACTCGAACCCGTTGGTGGCGAGATAGCCGGGCTTCTTCGCCTCCTTCTCCAGGAGCTCGGGCACGATGCTCGCGGGCACGTACCAAGAGGGGTTGATCTCGACGAAGCGGATCAGGTCGTCGAAGATCGGGGTGGCGTTGTCCCTGTCGCCGACGATCGCGCGCGAGCGCAGGACGGTGCGGCCCCGATCGACGACCCGCAGCTCGGAGCCCGGCACGTCGACCTCGACATAGCGTTCGAGCAGGGTCCGGTCGGGCGTGCCGCGGGCGAGATTGAGGCGCACGGTCGCGATCTGGTCCGCGAGCGGCGCGTTGAGAGTCGCCAGGGTGCGCTGGCCGACCACGCCGTCGGGGATCAGGCCGTGGCGCTCCTGGAACGCCCGGATCGCGGCCGTGAGGGCCGGGTCGGACTCGGGTCCGGTCAGCGCCTCGACCGGCAGGTCGCCGGCCTGGACCAGCCTGCGACGCAACGAGGAGGGCTCGGGCAGGGCCGTGCGGCGCGGCAGCGCAGGGGCGACGTCCAGCTCGGGGCTGGCCACGGTGGCCGGCGGCACGGTCGGCAACGGGCCGGGCAGGGTGCCGATGCGCCGCCAGCCGCCGAGGTCCCGCACCAGATCGAGCCCGAGCAGGGCCACCGCCAAGGGCTCGCGGGACGTCGCGGTCTCCAGCCGGTGCATCGCCCGGATGGCGTCCACGGCTTCGAGCGGCCCGCCGCCGCTGCGGCGTGCAAGATAGTCGAGTGCCGACCGCGTGGTCGCGACGTCCACGGCCGCGGCACCGACCTGTGCGGTAGGGGCGGGCAGCAGGGGTGCTGCCCACGGGTCGCCGGCAAGCAGGGCCACGAGCATCTCGCGCCTCGCGCTCGCCCGCGCGTCGCCGACCCACAGCGGCAGGAACCCGCGCTCGGCGTAGACCGCGTTGAGGACGGGATCGCCCTCCCGGCCGGCCACGACCGCCACCTCGGCGATCGCCGGCGCCGGCCCTGCCCACGCCTGCCGGTCGGTGCCGACGGCGCACAGGAGCATCGCGAGCAAGAGGGCGGTCGGAACTCTCAAGTGACCATTCCGTCGTCGGACGATCTCGATGTAGCGCTGGCCGGTCGGCGCGCAAGGCATTAGCCCTGCAACTACTTGCAGCTTAGTTGCCGCAAACGCCCAGCGCCGCGAGATCCCCCCGGTCCCCGATTCTGGCGGACCGAATGTGGCCGCCATGCCATGCCCGGACGGTCACGTGATCACGCTGGGTGCCGCGCGGCCGGTCCGCTCGCGGATCTCGGCCACCTGCTCGGCGGTCTCGATCAGCGAGGCGAGCGTGCTCTGCGTGTCCAGGTCGTGCCGCTGCGGATCGGGCTCGAACCGCTCGAGATAGAGGCGCAGCGTCGCCCCGGCGGTGCCGGTGCC
>JBGAKU010000266.1:5914-7833 GCA_044224255.1 Geminicoccaceae bacterium | reverse complement strand
CGGCACTGGATCGGCGGCGCGGGCGGCATGGCGCTGCTGCTGGCGGGGGCGGCGGCGGGCGCGCATCCCCTGGACGGGCTGACCGCGGCCGAGATGAGCGAGACGGTCGCGATCCTCAAGGAAGCGGGCAAGACCACCGACGATGCCCGCTTCCCCCTGGTCGAGCTCAAGGAGCCGGACAAGGCGGCGGTGCTGGCCTGGCAGCCGGGGCAGCCCGAGCCGCGGGCGGTGACGGTCAACGTCAAGGAGGCGGCCGGCACCTTCGAGGGCGAGGTCGACCTGGCGGCCAAGAAGGTGGTGAGCTGGGCGCCGGCCACGGGCGAGACCATGCTCCTGCTCGGGGAGTTCCTGGGTGCGATGGACGTGGCGCTGGCCAACCCCGAGATGCAGGCGGGGCTGAAAAAGCGCGGCCTGAGCAAAGAGCAGGTGCTCTGCATTCCGCTCACTGCCGGCGCCTTCGGCGATCCGGAGGAGCAGGGGCGGCGGCTGATGAAGGTGCCGTGCCTGGTCAGCCCCTCGGGCTCCAACTTCTACGCCAAGCCGATCGAGGGCCTGTTCGCCGTCATCGACCTCAACAAGAAGGAGGTCGTGCGGGTGGTCGACACCGGCGTCCGCCCGGTGCCGGCCGATGCCTGGGGCTACACGGACGCCGAGAACGAGGCCCGCGCCGGCGCGCTCCGCGCGATCGCCAACCCGGCCGAGCTCGCGCAGCCCAAGGGCCCGAACTTCACCCTCGACGGCGGCCTGGTGAGCTGGGACCTGTGGCGGTTCCGGCTGCGCGTCGACAAGCGGCCGGGCGTGGTCCTGTCGCAGATCGAGGCCAGGGACGGCGACCGCTGGCGCTCGGTGCTCTACCAGGCGCATCTGTCGGAGGTGTTCGTCCCCTACATGGACCCCGACCAGGGCTGGTACTGGCGCACCTACATGGACAGCGGCGAGTACGGCTTCGGCATCTTCCTCTCGCCCCTGCGCAAGGGGGTCGACTGCCCGGCCTACGCCACCTTCCTGCCGGCGGTGGTGCCGCAGGACAATGGCCAGCCGGCCGAGATCCCGGATGCGGTGTGCATCTTCGAGCGCAGCATCGGCGATCCCGCCTGGCGCCACTACGAGATCTTCGCCAGGCCCCCGACGAAGCCGGTGCCCGCCGAGGAATGGCCCTGGACCGAGCTGGTCGTCCGCTCGGCCTCCGAGGTCGGCAATTACGACTATCTGATGGACTATGTGTTCCAGCAGAACGGCATGATCCGGATCATGGTCGGCGCCACCGGGCTCGACATCGTCAAGGGCGTGGCCGCCACCTCGATGAGCGACCCCACCGCCGCCGCCGACACCCGCTACGGCACGCTGATCGCCCCCAATCTCGTCGCCCCCAACCACGACCACTACTTCAACTACCGGCTCGACTTCGACGTCGACGGCCAGAAGAACAGCTTCGTGCGCACCGCCCTGGTCCCCGAGGAGGCGCCCAAGGACCTGCCGCGGCGCAGCTGGTGGGTGCCCAAGGACGAGGTGGCGATGACCGAGCTGGCGGCGCGGTTCCGGGTCGATCCCATGCACCCGGCCATGTACCACGTCATGAACCACGGCGTGGACAGCGGCCTCGGCCATCATCCGGGCTACATGATCCTGCCCGAGAACAGCGTCGCCTACAGCCCGTTCGACTTCGCCGCCGACCCGCCGGCCAAGCGCAACGCCTTCATCGAGTACACCTTCTGGAACACGCCCTATGCGCCCGGCGAGCGCTATGCCGGCGGCGAGTACGCGTTCCAGAGCGACGGCTCGGACGGGCTCGCGGCCTGGGTGCAGCAGAACCGGCCGATCCACGACACCGACATCGTCACCTGGTACTCGATGGGCTTCCACCATGTGCCGCACATGGAGGACTGGCCGGTGATGTCGACCTCGTGGAAGGGCATCGC
>JBGAKU010000266.1:0-5873 GCA_044224255.1 Geminicoccaceae bacterium | reverse complement strand
TCGATGCCTGCGCGGGTGCGGGCCTGACGCGGCAGTGAGCGATCGGCGCACGGCCTCGGCCGACTCCCGGCTCGGGCCGGCGGCCGCCCTGCTGCTCCTCGTGGCACTCGCCGTCCTGGCCGTGGCACGGCCGCTCGTCGGCCCGGTGGATGGGCGGGCAGCGCTCGACATGGCGGCGAGCGATCTGCCGCGCGCGGCCGCGATCGCGGTCTTCGCCTCGACCTACCTCGTGCTCGCGATCGGCCGGCTGCCGGGCTCGCGCCTCGACCGCGCCGGTGCGGCGCTGCTCGGCGGCAGCCTGATGGTGGCGGTGGGTGCGCTGACCACCGAGGCCGCCTACGAGGCGATCGACGACGACACGATCACGCTGCTGCTGGGCATGATGATCCTTGTGGGCAATCTTCGCCTGTCGGGGTTCTTCAGCTTGGTCAATGGCTGGGTGGCCGCCCGCGCCCGCCACCCGCTGGTCCTGCTGATCGGCGTGGTCTGGAGTGCCGGCATCCTGTCGGCCTTCCTGGTCAACGACGCGATCTGCCTCGTCCTCGCCCCGCTCGTGCTCGAGCTGGTCACGCGCCTGCGCCGCGATCCCCGCCCCTATCTGCTCGCGGTGGCGATGGCCTCGAACGTCGGCAGCGTCGCCACGATCACCGGCAACCCGCAGAACATGATGATCGGGAGCCTGTCGGGCATCCCCTACACCACGTTCCTGCTCAGCTTGGCCCCGGTGGCGCTGCTCGGGCTCACCGTCACCACGGTCATGATCGCGGCCTGCTACCGCCGCGAGTTCTGGGCCGCGGGCGGGATCGAGGGCGGCTGGCGGCCACGCCGGGCGCACCGGCCTCTGGTGACCAAGGCGACGCTCGCGACCGCCGGCATGGTCGCGGCCTTCCTGCTCGGCGTACCGCCCGCCGAGGCCGCCATCGTCGCCGGCGCCCTCCTGCTGCTGACCCGCCGGATCAAGCCGGAGAAGGTCTATCGCGAGATCGACCTACCGCTGCTGTTGATGTTCGCCGGACTGTTCGTCGTGGTGGCCGGCTTCGACGCGGCGGTGATGTCGCCCGAGGTGATCGCCGCCGTCGGCGGCCTGCGGCTGGACGAGGTGCCGATGCTCAGCCTCGTCACCGCCGCCTTGTCCAACCTGGTCAGCAACGTCCCCGCCGTGCTCGTCCTCAAGCCCTTCGTCGCGACCCTGCCCGACCAGCAGCAGGCCTGGCTGACCATCGCCATGGCCTCGACCCTGGCCGGCAACTTCACGCTCCTGGGCTCGGTCGCCAACCTGATCGTGGTCCAGCGCGCCCGGCGCTACGGCGTCACGATCGGGTTCTGGGAGTACTTCAAGGTCGGAGCACCCCTGACCATCGTGACGATCCTGATCGGGGTCTGGTGGCTGTGACGCTCAGCGCGGCAGCAGATCGTCCCCGACATCGTCGGGCACCGCGGCGATGTAGTCGGTGTCGCCGAAGTCCAGCTTCACCGCCGCCTCGTAGCCCGGCAGGCCGACCTCCGCGCGCAGGGCGTTCAGCCGGTTCAGCCAGCCCTTGAGGAACACGGCGAGCTTCGGGTTCTGCGCGGCGAGCTGCCGGTAGAAGTCCTCGCGCGCCTGGCAGTAGCCGCTCACCGCCGTGCCGAGGTCGCAGCTTTCCGCCGCCTCGCGGGTCGCGGGACCGAACGCGCCGTCCACCCCGCAGCCCAGGCTCGCCTGCAGCAGCTTCACCGCCCGGCCGACGCCCATGTTGACGGCGGTGTCGAAGTGCACGAGGTCGAGCTGCCGCTGCAGGGCATCGCAGCGCGGCGGCAGCCAGTAGTCGCCCTCGTAGATTTCCGCGACCTCGTCGTCGTCGATCTGCCGGACGTCACGCGCCGGCTGACCCTGGCGCGCCCGCCAGCCGTCATAGACCTTCTGCGTCACGCCCTTGTTGGTAGCCCCACCCGGATCGTTCGGATGGTTGACATAGCCACCTTCCCACCTGAGCACGAAGGGAAGGGACTCGGAAAAGGCGGTCGACGGCATCGGCTGGTCCTCCGCGAAGGGGCCTTCTTCCCGGCCCCGAGCACGCGGATGATGCGCCTGCGACGGCCAAGCGCAAAGTGCGCGGCATCACAGCCGGAGCGATCCTAGGCCGCCGCCAGCGCCCGGCGGCGTCTCTGCCGACCCTCGAGCAGCAGCCAGCAGGCGATCGAGAGGTTCAGCAGGTTCCAGACGATGCCGTTGAGGAAGGCGGCGGCATAGGAGCCGGTGACGTCGTGGATCACGCCGGACAGCCAGCCGCCGAGCGCCATCCCCAGGGTCGTGGCGGTGAGGACCAGGCTTACCCGCGTGCCGGCCTCGCGCGCCGGGAAGCGGTCGCGGACGATCAGGGCGTAGCTCGGCACGATCCCGCCCTGCGACAGGCCGAACAGGGCGGAGACCAGATAGAGCGAGGTCAGCCCATCGAACGGCAGGTAGAACAGGAGGGCGAGGCACTGCAGCGCCGAGCCGAGCACCAGCGTGCCGGTGCCGCCGATATGATCGGCGATCCAGCCGGAGAGCAGCCGGCTGACCACGCCCAGGCCCAGCATCAGGGACAGCATCTCCGCACCGCGCGCCGGGCCGTAGCCAAGGTCGGCGCAGTAGGCGACCAGATGCACCTGCGGCATCGACATGGCCACGCAGCAGGCGAGGCCGGCGAGGACCAGGATCGCCTGCAGGGTGGCGGGCGAGACCGAGGAGACCATGCCTGGACCGGTGGACGTGGCGCCATGCTCGGCGAACCGGGGCCGCCGCCCCAACAACATCGCCAGCGGCAGCATGGTAGCGAGGCAGAACAGGCCGAGCAGGACATGCGTGGTCCGCCAGCCGAGCTCGGCGAAGCCCCACTGCAGCAGCGGCGGCCAGAAGGTGCCGGCGAGATAGTTGCCGCTGGCGGCGATGGCGACGGCGATGCCGCGCCGGCGCACGAACCAATGCGAGACGTCCGCGACCAAAGGGCCGAACGAGGCGGAGCTGCCCAGCATCCCGATCAGCACCGCCTGGGCGAGCACGAACTGCCAGTAGGACTGAGCGGCCGCGGCCGCCACATAGCCCAGGCCGAGTACGGCGCCCCCGAGCAGGAGCGGGATGCGGATGCCGAAGCGGTCGGCGAGCCGACCCATGGCGACCCCGCCCAGAGCAAAGCCGATCAGGGTGGCGGTGTAGGGGACGGAAGCGCCGCCCCGGTCGAGACCGAACTCGGCCTGGATGACCGGCAGGGCTACCACGGCTGACCACAGGCCGACCCCACTGATCGTGGCGATCGCGAGCGACACCACCAGCCGCCGCCAGGCATAGGCACCGTCGGGCTGGTAGCCCTCGTCCGCTTGCATCTCGGCCCTCCTGGGGCCGCGCGGCCCGGGCCTCAGCTAGAGCCCGCCGTGGCCCGGCACAACCCCACCCCTTCGCAAGGGCCCATGCAGCGGCTACGCAGGCCGCAATGGCCGCCGACGCCCACCTCGCCGACCTCAATGCGGAGCAGCGTCTCGCCGTCTGTCACGGCGTGCCGCCAGACGGTCCCCTGCGCCCGGGCCCGGCGCTGCTGGTGCTGGCCGGCGCCGGCACCGGCAAGACCACGACGCTCGCCCATCGCGTGGCGCATCTGGTGCTGAAGGGGGCTGAGCCGGAGCGCATCCTGCTCCTGACCTTCAGCCGGCGCGCGGCGGAGACCATGGTCGGCCGGGCGGAGCGCATCTGCGCGGCCGTGCTGGGCGAGGGTGCCAGGTTCGCCGGCCGCCTGCACTGGGCGGGGACGTTCCACGCCGTCGGCGCGCGGCTCTTGCGCGAGCATGCCGACGCCATCGGCCTGGCGCCGGGCTTCACGATCCTCGACCGCAGCGATTCGGCCGATCTGCTCGACCTCGTGCGCGGCGAGCAGGGCCTGGCCCGCACCGATCGCCGCTTCCCGCAGAAGGGCACCTGCCTCGCGATCTACTCCTACGCGGTCAACGCCTCGGCTGCGCTCGACGAGGTCCTGTGCCACGGGTTCCCCTGGTGCGCAGAATGGGCAGGCGAGCTGAAGCGGCTGTTCTCCGGCTATGTCGCGGCGAAGCAGCGCCAGGGCGTGCTGGACTATGACGACCTGCTCCTGTGGTGGGAGCGCATGGCCCGGGTGCCCGCGATCGCGGCGGCGATCGGCGCGCGCTTCGATCACGTCCTGGTCGACGAGTATCAGGACACCAACGCCATCCAGGCCGCGATCCTGAAGGCGCTGAAGCCCGACGGGCTGGGGGTGACGGTGGTCGGCGACGACGCCCAGGCGATCTACGCCTTTCGTGCCGCCACGGTCCGCAACATGCTGGCCTTCGAGCAGGCCTTCGCCGCGGAGCGGGTGATGCTGACCCGCAACTACCGCTCGACCCAGCCGATCCTGGCCGCGGCCAACGCCGTGATCGGGCTGGCCCGCGAGGGCTTCCGCAAGGAGCTGGCTTCCGACCGCCGCTCCCTGCGCCGCCCCCGGCTGACCATGGTGCGCGACGACCTCGTCCAGGCGGCGGCGGTCGCGACGGCGGTCCTGGCCAACCGGGAAGACGGGCTGCGCCTGCGCGACCAGGCGGTCCTGTTCCGCACGGCGAGCCACAGCGCTGCCCTGGAGCTCGAGCTGGCGCGCCGCAACGTGCCTTACGTCAAGTTCGGCGGGCTGCGCTTCTTCGAGGCGGCGCATGTCCGCGACGTGCTCGCGATCCTCCGCTGGGTCGAGAACCCGGCGGACGAGGTCGCCGCCTTCCGCACCCTGCAGCTCCTGCCCGGGGTGGGGCCGGCCACGGCACGGCGGACGCTCGGCGCCCTCGCTGGACGGCCGGGCCGCCTCGGTGAGCTGCCCGCACCCCAGGCGGCGGCCGAGCATTGGCCACGGCTCGCGGCGCTCCTGGCCGCGCTCGCACGCACCGCCTGGCCGGCGCAGCTCGGGCTCGTCCGCAGCTTCTACGATCCGCTGCTGGAGGAACGCTACGACCTGCCGACGGCGCGTCGCGGCGATCTCGACCAGCTCGAGCGGCTCGCCGCCACCGCACCGAGCCGGCAGCGCTTCCTGACCGATCTGACGCTCGATCCGCCTGCGGCGACCGGCGATGCCGCCGGGCCGCCGCTCAAGGACGAGGACTGGCTGGTCCTGTCGACCATCCATTCGGCCAAGGGCCAGGAATGGAAGGCGGTGTTCGTGCTCAATCTGGTCGACGGCTGCATCCCCTCGGATCTCGCCACCGACCGCCCGGAGAGCATCGAGGAGGAGCGGCGGCTGCTCTATGTCGCCATGACCCGTGCTCGCGACCAGCTCGAGCTGCTGCAGCCCGAGCGCTTCTACGTCACCGGCCAGCACCGCCACGGCGACCGGCATGTCCGCGCCGCCCGCAGCCGCTTTCTGCCCAACGCCATCCTGCACTACTTCGACCATGCGGCCTGGCCTGCGGCCCAGCCTGACCGCCCGGCCTCGCCGCCCCTTCCGCGCGTGGACGTCGCTGCGGAGCTGCGCGGCATGTGGGATGCGTAGGCGGCGGCAGGGAGCAGGCGCTCGCTATGCGCTCCGCTTGAGGCGCTCGATCAGCCAGCGACCGGCCGGGCCAGGTGGGGTGTCCGTCCGATAGATCGCGGACATCGAGACCCAGACGCTTTTCTCTTTGCCCTCGATCGACAGCAGAACCAAGGTGCCGTTCGCCAGATCGGTCTCGACGAGGTCGATCGGCATCCCGCCCCAGCCCAGGCCCGCCCGCAGGAAGGCGTGCTTGGCCCCCAGGTCGTAGAGCCTCCAGGTCTTGGGCGAGAGCACCTGGAAATCCGTCCCCTTGGTTCGATCCGACCGGTCGCTCATGACGAGCTGGACATGGCGTGCGAGCGCGCCGATCGGTATCGGGTCGGGCTGAACCGC
>JBGAKU010000265.1:0-7601 GCA_044224255.1 Geminicoccaceae bacterium | reverse complement strand
GGATCTATGTCCCTTGCTCTACGTCAGGGCCGCCGATGCGCCTTCTGTATGATCGAGTTCCGCGAGGACACGGCCGAACCCAGGAAGCGGCTGCAGCTTCGCTCGCCGTGGGCCGCTGCGCCGCTGGTCGCGGCCGCACGACACAGCCGAACCCGAGCGCGACGGCTCCCGAAAAATGCACGAACGAATTCCTAGAAGCATCCAGAACGAGCACGCGCGAACCCGACGGATCAGGCATCGCCGGGCCGGTGAACCGCCCTGCGCCCTCGAGGACGCGCACGCGCGAACTTGAACGCGCGCGGCTCACCGCGCCGCCAGCCGATGGCACGCGCGAACCCAGACGACGCGAGGGTGTGCCGTGCGAAATGGACCCTGCCGCCCGCTGCACGCCGTCGATTCCGTGCACACACGAACCCAGGCCGGATCGGCCAGCCGGGAGATTTATCATGCCGTATCAAGCAGTTACGCCATGCCACCGGCTGCCCGCCATCCTCACGCCCGCCGCCGCCACGCCGCCGCAGACCGGGCCGCCCGGCGCTGCTAGACTGCGGCCATGCCGGACCTGTTCGCCGCGATCGAGCCCGAGCCCGCCGCCCCGCGCGCCGCGGCCGACCGGCCGCTGGCCGACCGGCTGCGGCCGACCGCGCTGGCCGGGCTGGTCGGGCAGGAGCAGCTCCTGCGGCCCGAGGCGCCGCTGGCGCGGATGCTGGAGCGGGGGCGGCTGGCCTCCTTGATCCTGTGGGGGCCGCCCGGCTGCGGGAAGACGACCTTAGCACGGCTCCTGGCCAGGGAGGCGCACGAGCCCCTGATGGCGCTCTCGGCGGTGATGGCCGGCGTGGCCGACCTCCGGAAGAGCTTCGAGGAGGCCAGGAAGCAGCGGGCGCGCGGGCGGCGGCCGATCCTGTTCATCGACGAGATCCACCGCTTCAACCGCACCCAGCAGGACGGGCTGCTGCACGAGGTCGAGGACGGCACGGTGACGCTGATCGGCGCCACCACCGAGAACCCGTCCTTCGCGCTCACCCCGGCCCTGGTCTCGCGCTGCCACGTGCTGGTGCTGGAGCGGCTGTCCGGGGCGGCGCTGCTCACCCTGCTTGCCCGCGCCGAGGCCGAGCTCGGCCATGCCCTGCCGCTCGACGAGTTCGCCCGCGGCCGGCTGGCCGAGCTTGCTGACGGCGACGGCCGCTACCTGCTCAACCTGGTCGAGATGCTGGCCGACCTGCCGCCCGAGCCGGCGCTCGGCCCCGAGGCCCTGGCCGAGCATCTGCAGCGCCGCCTGCCGCTCTACGACAAGGGCCAGGAATCGCACTACAACCTGATCAGCGCGCTCCACAAATCGGTGCGCGGCTCCGACCCCGACGCCGCGCTCTACTGGCTCGCCCGGATGCTGCAGGGCGGGGAGGACCCGCGCTACCTGGCCCGGCGGCTGGTGCGGATGGCGGTCGAGGACATCGGGCTGGCGGACCCGCAGGCGCTGGTCTTGACCCGTGCGGCCGCCGAGACCTACGAGCAGCTGGGCACGCCCGAGGGCGAGCTGGCCTTGGCCGAGGCCACGCTCTATCTGGCCCTGGCGCCCAAGTCGAATGCCGCCTATCTCGCCTACGGCGCAGCGCAGGCTGCCGCCCGGGAGCACGGCTCGCTACCCCCGCCCATGCACATCCGGAACGCGCCGACCCGCCTGATGAAGCGGCTGGGCTACGGCCAGGGCTACGCGTACGACCACGACGCGCCCGACCGGTTCTCCGGCCAGGACTATTTCCCGGACGGGATGGCACGTCTGCGGTTCTTTGAGCCCACGGACCAGGGGTTCGAGACCGAGCTGGCCGAGCGGGTGGCGCGGCTGGACCGGCTGCGCCGGGAGAGGTCGGGGCAGGGCGAGGCGTGAGCGATCTGGTCGACTGGCTGCTCGACGGCGCCCCTTCCGCCGACCGGCCCCCGGATCTGATGGACCAGCTCTGCCGCCGCCTGCGCGCGGACGGGATGCCGCTGGACCGTGCCGGCCTGTTCGTCGAGGTGCTGCACCCGCAGTTCCTCGGCTTCTCGTCGCGCTGGCTGCCGGACCGGCCGATCGAGGTTCGGCCTGCCCCGCGCGACCTCGCCTTCGAGCTCCGCTACCAGAACAGCCCGGCGCAACAGGTGAAGCGTACCGGCAGCAGCCTGCGCTGTGACCTCACCATGCCGGCTGGCCAGGAGGAATCATCCGTCCTCGCGGAGCTGCGCGCCGATGGCTATGTCGACTATCTGATGCAGCCGGTCCGGTTCAGCCACGGCGAGATCCATGCCGTGAGCTGGGCGACCCGGCGGCCGGGTGGGTTCGCCGAGCGCGATCTCGCGATGCTTGCCGCCATCCAACGGCCGTTCGCCCGGGTGATCGAGATCATGGCCCTGCGCAGGCTGGGCATGACGCTTCTGGACACCTATGTCGGGCATGCCAGCGGGGAGCGCATCCTCAAGGGCGCCATCCGGCCCGGGGACGTGGAGCGAATAGCGGCTGCGATCATGGTGAGTGATCTGCGTGGGTTCACGGCTTTCAGCAACGAGGCATCGCCCGAACATATGATCGGGCGGTTGAATGCGGTGTTCGGTTGCATCGTGCCGGCGGTCGAGGCCGCGGGCGGCGAGGTCCTCAAGCTGATCGGCGACGGGTTGCTCGCGATCTTCCCATTTGCAGCCGGCACGCGCCGCTCGGTTTGCGAGGCAGCGCTCGGCGCGGCACGGGCGGCGCTCGATGCGCTGGCCGGCCTGGACGCGTCGCCGCCCGCGCGCTGTGGGATGGCGCTGCATGTTGGCGAGGTCAGCTACGGCAATATCGGCGCCGGCGACCGGCTCGACTTCACCGCGGTCGGCCCCGCGGTCAATCTGACCGCGAGGCTGGAGCCGCTGACCAAGGAGCTGGAGCGCCCGCTCTTGGTGACCGAGAGCTTCGCCGCCCTGGTCGAGACGCCGCTGCAGTCGCTCGGCCGCTTCTCCTTGCGCGGCTTTTCCGCACCGGTCGGCGTCTACGGGATCGCCTCATGAGTCAGATCAATCATGTCACCGTGCGCGCCGAGGAGGAGGGCTGGCGGCTCGACCGCTGGGCCAAGGCGCACTATCCAACGCTTGGCTTCGGCCAGCTCCAGAAGCTGTGCCGCACCGGCCAGTTCCGGCTCGACGGCAAACGGATCGAGGCCAGCGCCCGCCTGGCGCCGGGACAGGTCGTGCGCGTGCCGCCGCTGGGCGAGCTGCCCGAGCCCGCACCCAAGGCGGCCCCGCGCCGGCTCCGGCCGGAGGACGCCGCCTTCGTCCGCGGCCTCGTCGTCTACGAGGACGAGCGGCTGATCGCGCTGAACAAGCCCGCCGGCCTCGCCGTGCAGGGCGGCAGCGGCACGGTGCGGCATGTCGACGGCCTGCTCGACGCGCTGGCCCGCAAGGGGGAGCGGCCGAAGCTGGTCCACCGCCTGGACCGCGACACCTCGGGCCTGCTGGTCGTGGCGCGCACGGCCGCCGCGGCGCGCGAGCTGTCCTTCGCCTTCCAGCAGCACCGGGTGCGCAAGCTCTACTGGGCGCTGCTGCTCAAGGGCCCCGAGCGCAATGTCGGCCTGATCGACCTGCCGCTGGCCAAGGAGGGCCCGTCCGGCCAGGAGAAGATGCGCCACCGTGCGCATGAGGACGACCCGGACAATGCGGGCCGCAACGCCCGCACCCGCTTCATGGTCCTCGCCCGCGCCGGCAAGGTCGCCGCCTGGACCGCGCTGATGCCGCTCACCGGCCGCACCCATCAGCTGCGTGCGCACGCCGCCCTGATCGGGTGCCCGATCGTCGGCGACGGCAAGTATGGCGGCAAGGCGGCGCACCCGACCGGCGCCCCCAAGGCCCTGATGCTGCACGCCCGCGAGCTCGAGCTGCCCGGCCCGGGCAAGGGCCGGCTGCGCCTGTCGGCCGACCCGCCGCCTCCGTTCCGCGACGGCCTGCGCTGGCTCGGCCTCTACGAGCCCGAGCTGCCCGGTGCCACCCTGGCCGAGTGGCCCGAGTGATGGCCGCGAAGCCCGTCCGGCTGATCGTGTTCGACTGCGACGGCACCCTCGTCGACAGCCAAGCGACCATCGTCGCCTGCGCCCAGGCGGCGTTCCTCGCCGAGGGTCTCGCCGTGCCGACGGCCGAGGCGGTCCGCCGGATCGTCGGCCTGTCGCTGGTCGAGGCCGTGCTGGAGCTGATGGCCGAGCCGGACCCGGCGGCAGCCCCCCGGCTGGCCGAGCGCTACAAGATGGCATTCCAGGAGTACCGGGCACGGCCCGAGTTCCACGAGCCGCTGTTTCCGGGTGCGCGCGAGCTCCTCGACGCGCTGCTCGCCCGTGATCTCCTGCTCGGCGTCGCCACCGGCAAGGCGATGCGCGGCCTCCGCTCCGTGCTCGAGCATCACGGGCTCGAGAGCCACTTCGTCACCCTGCAGACTGCTGATCTCCATCCCAGCAAGCCGCACCCGGCCATGCTTCGGGCGGCAATGGCCGAGACGGGTATGGACGCCGCCGCCACCATGCTGATCGGCGACACGACCTACGACATTCTGATGGCCCGCGCCGCGGGCGCGCTGCCGGTCGGTGTCAGCTGGGGCAACCATCCGGCCGCAGAGCTCGCCGCTGCCGGCGCCATCCGCGTGATCGACCATTTCCAGCAAGTTGAGGAGCTTCTGGGCTGAGACGCCGTCCCACGGGGGCGTTCGACTCGAAGCGCAGTCGGCATACAGGCGCTACGCCCATTCGAGCCAGTCAATACCAAAGCCTGGCTAATACATATTGGATGCAGATGCGCCGATCTGTGCGTTACGCGTCGAGAATCTTTACTCCCGTGCGGGTTGACATAAGCACTCCACGGTAGAAAATATCGCCGAGCAAACAATCTAAGGTAGAAAACGTGACGATCCATACAGGTCGGCGGGCGGTCGCGCTCGCCTCCGCGGCAGCCCTTTGCTCCCTGCTCTCGGTGCCCCCGGCCTCGGCTCAAGGCACCACGTCCGGCCGGTCTACCCTGTTCGACCAGACGCGGGCAGTCGACCCGGCACTCGATGCGCAACAGGCGGCCAAGCTGGCGCAGTATCGAGCGGAGCGTGTGGCGTCGGTCACGATCGTGCGCGTGGCGACCGACCGGCTGACGCATCCGGACCCGATCGATCTGGTCCTTGGTGCCGGCACGCCGGTTGCGCTCGAGCGGCGGGGCCTGACGGAGCGTGGGCCGCGCGCCTTCACCTGGCATGGGCGAGGCCCCGCGCCGCTGGGCGTGAACCCCCGTGACGTCAGCGACGCCACCCTGGTCGTGAATGGCGATACGGTCGTTGGGACGATCCGCTCGGGCGGCGAGGTGTATCAGATCCGCCCCTTGGGCGGGGGGCTGTCGGCACTGATCAGGCTCGATTCGAACCGCATGCCGCCCGAGCACCCGCCCGGCTTCGACCGTCCGCCCGTAGCCCCGGCCCAGGACGGGCAGCAGCGAGACGGTGCGCTAGGCGATGACGATTGCGGCACCTACAATCTCCTGGTCGCCTACACGGCGAGCGCCAAGGCCCAGGCGGGCGACATCGACAGCCTCATCCAGCTGGCGATAGACGAGACCAATCAGGGCTATGCGGCCAGCGGCGTCGCGACGCGGGTCAACATCGTCCACCGCTATCAGACCGGCTACACGGACTCGGGCGATCTCGGCACCGACCTCAATCGGTTCACCGCGAAGGGGGACGGCTTCGCGGACGAGATGCACGGCCTGCGCGACCAGTACGCGGCCGACGTCGCGGTCCTGCTGACCGGCCGCGGCAACTACTGCGGCGTCGGGTGGCTCTATCCCGGGGCGGAGAGTGCCTTTGGCGTCGTCGCCCAGGACTGCGCCACGGGCTATTACTCCTTTGCTCATGAGATCGGCCACATCCAGGGCGCACGCCACAATCCGCAGATCGATCCCGGCACGACCCCGTTTGCCTACGGCCACGGCTTCTACTACGAGCCCGGCCGCTGGCGCACGATCATGTCCTATGACTGCCCGTCCGGCTGTGCCCGTCTCAACAACTGGTCCAATCCGACCAAGTCGCGCGACGGGGTCCCCCTCGGCACGTCCGCTGTGAGAGACAATACCCGCGCCCTCAACACCTCCGCCTGCAGGGTGGCGAACTTCCGCACCGGCGGCGGTGGCGGCGGCGGCGGAGGCGGCGGAGGCATGCCGAGCTGGCACGATTGGGAGACATTGACCGCCGATGTCGCCGCACCCCCTGAGTGCCTCGCCACGAGCGACAGCCAGATCGACTGCTGGGTGGCCCGCTCCAGCAGTCGCATTGCTTGGTCCAGCTGGAATGGCATCGCGTGGAGCGCATGGGCCGATCTCGGCGGGGCGACCGCCAATCCGCCGAGCTGCATCCGTACTGCTGCGGGCCTAACCTGCTTCATCGTCGCAAGCAGCGGGGAGCTCCAGCAGTCGACGTTCGCGGCAAGCGGCTGGAGCGGCTGGGTTTCCCGCGGCGGCTCCTTGCGCGGGCAGCCGTCCTGTCTGGCCGTTGGTAGCACCACCGAGTGCTTCGCGCAGGGCAGTGACCGAAAGCTCTGGCAGGTCCGCTACAATGGCAGCTCCTGGGCCACGCCCCGATCGTTGGGCGGCAGCGTGGCGGACCGGCCGAGCTGCTACGCCCGCGGCGCCGACATCGACTGCTTCGTCCGTGACGCTGGCAACCAGATGCGGGTCAGGCGCCGGGTCGGCGGTGTCTGGAGAGCCTGGGTCAATGTCGGCGGAGAACTGCGCTCGCCTTTGTCGTGCGTCTACGTCGGCACGAGGACCCGCTGCTTCGGCCGCGGTACGGACGATGCTCTGCACACCGTGACGAGCAACGGTGCGGCTTGGGGTTCCTGGTCGAGCCTGAGCGGCACCCTGTCGGGTCCGCCATCTTGCCTGCCGACGGGCGGTGCCGGTCGGATCGCGTGCCTGGCACCGGGCGCGGCCGGCGGATTGCTCGACAAGCGGTTCGACGGAGCGAGCTGGGGGCCGTTTGTCGACCTCGGCGGTGCCGCTAGGGGCCGGCCGGCAGCGGTTCCCCTCGGCGACAATCGGTTGGAGGTCTTCCTCCGGGGCACCGACAGCTCCCTGCGGCACAACTCCTACCATTAAATCCGTGCCGCTCGGTCTCTTCACGGAGATTGCGACGGAGCGCGTGGCGGGCCTCACGCCAAAGAACATTCTTGGCGTCGTTCCGGGGGGAGGCCAGTCCGTGCAAGTATCCGGCGATTCGCCCGCCACGAGCTGCCGTCGCGACAGCATGTCGGGGAAGATATGCTGCCCGGCACATACACCCGATGGCTCCGCTCCGATCTCGCCACCGCCGGGCGCCGGCTTCGGGGACGCGGTGTTCACTGCCGGCGTCTCGGGTCCGGGCGAGAACGCCCTGGCGCTTGGGCGAGCCGATGGGAGCGTTGGCAAACTGACCCGCAGCCGCCACATCCACGAGACACGGACCTTGCGTCTTGGGGATGTGGTGAAGCGGATCTACCGAGAGGTTTCGAGCGGGCCGGTCGAACAAGGCTGGTCCGTTCTTCTGGACGGCAAGGCCCTGCGCACGCCGGCGCGCTGCCCAGTGGTGCTGCCCAATTCTC
>JBGAKU010000264.1:0-8033 GCA_044224255.1 Geminicoccaceae bacterium | reverse complement strand
CTACAATCCGCTGCGGCACGTGCTCGAGCAGTCGGTCGATTTCGACCGGCTGCGGCAGCGGTCGCCGGTCAAGCTGTTCCTCTCGGCGACGAACGTGCGCACCGGCAAGGTCAAGCTGTTCAGCAACGAGGAGATCACCGCCGACGCGGTGATGGCCTCGGCCTGCCTGCCCTTCATGTTCCAGGCGGTGGAGATCGACGGCGAGGCCTACTGGGACGGCGGCTACATGGGCAATCCCGCCATCTTCCCGCTGATCTACCACTGCGACAGCCCCGACGTCGTGGTCGTGCACATCAATCCGCTGGAGCGGCCGGAGATCCCGCGCAGCGCCACCGAGATCATGAACCGGATCAACGAGATCTCGTTCAACAGCTCGCTGATGCGCGAGATGCGGGCGATCGCCTTCGTCAGCCAGCTCATCGACGAGGGTGCGATCTGCGGCCGGACGATGAAGCGGATGTTCATCCACGCGATCACCGCCGACGCGGTGATGCGCAAGCTCTCGGTGATGAGCAAGCTCAACGCCGACTGGGAATTCCTCACCCATCTGCGCGACGACGGGCGGGAGTTCGCGGCGCGCTGGCTCGCCGAGCACTACGACCGGATCGGGGTCGGCTCGACGGTCGACGTGCTCGACCGGTACCTCTAGCCCGCCGCCGACGCTCAGGCGGCCGCCTCGAGGTAGGCCGGCTGCTCGCCGACGGTCACGAACCTGCCGATCTTGCGCGGCGGGCCGTTGCGCCGATACAGGAACAGGCGGTTGGGCTCGAAGTGATGCTCAGCGGTGTAGGGCGCGCAGAACCGGTCCTTGACGAGATCGTCGCGGACGAAGAAGGCGTTCACGCCCAGGAAATCGCACCCGACGAGATTGTAGCCCCGGCTCCGGCCGAGCAGCTCCAGCGCCTTGAGGCTCGCGCCGTAGTACGAGGTCACGATGATCGACTCCCGAGTGTGTGCGGGGTCGTACTCCATCACCCAGGACGCCGAGGGGCCGAGCAAGGCGTTGTACTCGATGACGACGACCCGCGGCCGATACTTCGCCAGCAGCGCCTCCCACACCCAGTAGTCGTTGCCGTCGATGTCGATCGACAGCAGATCCAGATCGAGGGGGATGTTACGGCTGTCGAAGTGATCGACGATGTTCTCCCGCGTGACGAACCGTTCCAGCACGTCGAGCTTCCCGACGTCGATCAAGGGCTTCAGCGCCCTGCCGATCTCCCGGTTCCTGCGCTTGGACGCCTCGATCCAGGTGCCCGACCAGCCCTGCAGGAGCAGGGCCGTGGTGTTGTTCTCCAGACCATTACCGACTCCGAATTCCGCGAAGGTGGAGTTGCTCTGGCCCACCCGGCGGAAGATCTCCGCGATGATGCCGTCCGCCCCCGATTGCGAGAACATCTGGAACTCGTGGCGATTGAGCCGCTTCGGCTCCTTGTAGCGGGCGCCGCCGTGCAGATGCCGCGCCACAAAGTCCTCGGCCGCAATGTCGGCCGATCTCAGAATGCTGATGTGGTAGGAAAGCGCGTAAAGAAAATCGACGATGGTGGTGAACATCCCTCGCATGACGGCGTTCCCCTGTCGTGCAATTTCTTGGGCTGCTCAACTCGAGGCGACGCGCATGGCACCGTGCGGTCGCAATGCGACCAGAGTGGCATCTCCTTGTATCGCACAAATGAGCGGCGGGCGCTACCGCCTCCACATCAACGGTTGCCCGGCGGAGGCGCCAGAGAGCACGCGCCGTCCAGGAACAAGCGGGTCGCGAGCCTGGCGTAGTCTGCCCGGCTCAGCGGGCCGCCTTCGCGGAACCACGTGTAGTGCCAGTTGACCATGCCGAACAGCGACATGGTCACCGGCTTCAGGAGGCCGCGCTCGCGCGCGAGGTTCGGGTTGATCTCGGCCAGCGTGTCCGCGACCACCTGCACGACGTCCCGCTCCATGCTCACGATGGCGGCGCGCTGCGCCTCGGGCAGGCGGCCCAGCTCGTTGAGCTGAACCTTGTGCTGGTGGCCGGCGCTGGCATAGGCGGCGAGCAGTCGGGCGAGGATCAGCTCCAGACGCTCGGCCGGCGGGCGGCCCTGCCCCTCCGCCGCCGCCTCGAGCACGATCCGGCGCACCGTGCCGAGATGCTCGTCCAGGATGTCGAACAGAATCTCCTCTTTGCTCGCATAGTAATGGTACAGGCCGGACTTCGTCGTCGCGCAGCGCAGGGCCAGGTCGCTCATCGAGCTGCCGTCGAAGCCGTGCGCCGCGAACAGCGCCGCCGCCGCCTCGCGGATCGCCCGGCGCTTGGTCTCGTAGTCCTGTGCCCGCGGCCGGGCCATGCGCGCCTTTCGCCGTCCTACTCGCCGCGGAACACGGCCGGCCGCTTGGCCAGAAAGGCCGCCACGCCCTCGCGATAGTCGCGTGTGGCGCCGGCCTGGCGCTGAAGATCGCGCTCGAGATCGAGCTGCTGGTGGAGCGTGTGCTCGAGCGAGCGGTTGAGCGCCCGCTTGATCAGGCCCAAACCTTTGGTCGGCCCCTCCGCCAGTCGTCGGGCCAACGTCTCGGCCTCGGCCTGGAGACGGTCATCGTCGACCACCTGCCAGATCAGACCCCATGCGGCCGCCTGCTCCGCGGTCACCGCCTCGCCGGTCAGTGCCAGAGCCCGGGCGCGCGCCTCGCCCACCAGCCGCGGCAGGAAGTAGGTGCCGCCCGAATCGGGCACGAGACCGATCCGGCAGAACGCCTGGATGAACCTGGCAGAACGCGCGGCCAGCACGATGTCGCAGGCCAGCGCAAGGTTGGCGCCGGCACCCGCCGCCACCCCGTTGACGGCGCAGATCACCGGCTTCTCCAGCGCGCGCAGGCGACGGACCAGCGGGTTGTAGTAGGCCTCGATCGTGGCCCCCAGGTCGAGCTCCTGATCCGCCGCCACGTTGCGGTCGCCCAGATCCTGCCCCGCGCAGAAGCCTCTCCCCGCACCGGTGAGGAGCAGCGCGCGGATCGCGGCATCGCCTTCGGCGACGTCGAGCGCCTCGCGCAGCTCGACATGCATCGTCTCGTTGAAGCTGTTGAGCTTGTCCGGACGGTTCAGCGTCAGCGTCAGGACACCGGCATCCCGGGTCACTGCCAAGGTCTGCGGCATGGCCCCAACCTCCCTCTGGGATCATTAGCCGACCGACCGGTCGGAATAATAACTTGACACGACCTGCCACGGTAGCGCAAGCACGGACATCGGCCTCGTCTCAGAATGGCCGCCAAGGTGCCCGGAATTGCGCTATCCTCGGCGAGCGCACGGGACCACGGAACAGGGAGTGATGGATCGTGCGGCATATGGCTTGCGCCGCCCTGCTGGCATCCGGCGTCGCCGCGGCGGCCCCGGCCGTGGCCCAGATCAAGATCGGCTCCCGCACCAGACATAAGCGCTCGGCAAGGCGGTCTCGCGGCTCGACGACGTGCCGGGCATGCTGGTGATGCGCACCGTCTACATGCGCGCCAACGAGGCGGCCGACGCCGTCAACCAGGGCGCCTGCGATGGGGCGGCGGTCGACACCGCGATGCGGCTCGCCGTCGCCTATCCCCGCGGTCCCCTCGCCCGGGCCGAGGCCATCGGGCTGCGCACCGTCACCACCGTGCTGGCCAATCTCGCCGCCGCCTACGGCGAGGACCGCTATCGCACCTCGCCGCTTCTGCGCCGGCGACTGCTCACCGGAGAATCCATCACATGACCGGCGACGAGCTCGCCCGCCACTCGGCCGAGGCCATGTTCGCGCGCGACCGCGCCAGCCAGGGCCTCGGCATGGTGATCGAGGAGGTGCGCGAGGGCTATGCGCGCCTGCGCATGACGGTGCGGGCCGACATGCTCAACGGCCACGGCGCCTGCCACGGCGGCTATATTTTCGCGCTCGCGGATTCCGCCTTTGCCTTCTCCTGCAACAGCCGCAACCGGGCGACCGTCGCCGCCGGTGCGGACATCGAATACCTGGCACCGGGCCGGGAGGGCGACGTGCTCGTGGCTGAGGGCCAGGAGCGCTCCCTTGGCGGCAGGCTCGGTGTCTACGACATCACCGTCCGCCGCCAGGACGGCGCCACCGTCGCCCTGTTCCGCGGCCGCTCCTACGGCCTCAAGGCAACCGTGATCGAGGGGCAGCCACCGCCATGAGGGACGCCTTCATCGGCGACGCCGTCCGCACCCCGGTCGGCCGTTACGGTGCCCGCCTCATCGCCACGGCCATCGTCCTCGCTTCACGGCAGGCCGCCGGGCTGCCAGCGCCCACCATGTGCATCGGCGTCGGGCAGGGCATCGCGATGATCGTGGAGCACATAATGAGCATGCATCGGGGAGCTGCCGGCCTGGAGCCGATCGAGAGCGCCGCAGCCAAGAGCGGCGCGCGGTTGCAGCTCCAGCGCCTGCAATGGTCGGTGCGCCACGCCTACGAGAACGTCGCCCCGTATCGCGCCAAGTGCGAGAAGGCGGGCGTCCATCCGGACGATCTGGTCCGGCTCGAGGATCTGGCCAAGTTCCCGTTCTGCCAGAAGTCCGACCTGCGCGACGCCTACCCCTTCGGCCTGTTCGCCGTGCCGCGCGAGCGCACCGTGCGCCTGCACGCCTCGAGCGGCACCACCGGCAAGCCCACCGTGGTCGGCTACACCCAGAGCGACATCGACAATTGGGCGAACCTCGTCGCCCGCTCGATCCGCGCCGCCGGCGGCCGCCCCGGCGACATCTGCCACGTCGCCTACGGCTACGGCCTGTTCACCGGCGGCCTCGGCGCGCACTACGGTGCGGAGCGCCTGGGCTGCACCGTGGTCCCGGTCAGCGGCGGCGCCACCGAGCGGCAGGTCCAGCTGATCCTCGACTTCAAGCCGCGGATCATCATGGTCACGCCCTCGTACGTGCTGAACATCGTCGAGCATCTGGAGAAGCTCGGGGTCGATCCCGCCTCGACCTCGCTCGAGATCGGCATCTTCGGGGCCGAGCCCTGGACGGGCTCGATGCGCCAGGAGATCGAGGCCCGGCTCGGCATCGACGCGATCGACATCTACGGCCTGTCCGAGATCATGGGCCCGGGCGTCGCCAACGAGTGCATCGAGACCAAGGACGGGCCGACCATCTGGGAGGACCATTTCTACCCCGAGATCATCGACCCGGTGACCGGCGAGGTGCTGCCGGACGGCGAGGAGGGCGAGCTCGTCTTCACGACGCTCACCAAGGAAGCGCTGCCGATGATCCGCTATCGGACGCGCGACCTCAGCCGCCTGCTGCCGCCGACCGCCCGCTCGATGCGCCGCATGGACAAGATCACCGGCCGCTCGGACGACATGCTGATCATCCGGGGCGTCAACGTGTTCCCGACCCAGATCGAGGAGCTCGTGCTCGAGATGCCGAGCCTGGCACCCTGCTATCAGCTCGTGCTGACGCGCGAAGGCCATCTCGACCAGCTCGAGGTCCATGTCGAGGAGCGGCCGGTGCAGGCGGACGAGACGTCGCCTGATCCGGACCACGTCGCACGCGAGCTGCAGCACCACATCAAGGCCAATGTCGGCGTGAGCACGCGCGTGGTCGTGCTCGCTCCGGGCGGCATCGTCCGCTCCGAGGGCAAGGCCAGGCGCATCGTCGACAACCGCCCGAAACCCTGACGCGGAGACCGCCCATGCGCGCGCGGATGGCGAGGACGGTCCTGGATCAGGTGACCTCGCGCGAGCAGATCTCGCCTGAGGAGCGGGCGTTCCAGGACCACATCAAGGCGACCGGCTGGCCGTGGGCTTCGACCAGGGACGGGGGCGGCCATGAAAACTGACGACGGCCTCCTGACCTACCTCGCCGGCGGCGGCAAGCTCACGGGCCCGGAGAACGTCACGCCGCGCTACCGCGCCGAGCTGATGCGGCTGATGACGGTGTTCGTCGATTCCGAGCTCGCGGGTGCTGCCGGCTTCGCCGACTGCATCAACCACGCCCCGGGCGTGCGCGAGCGGCTCACGGCCACGCGCATCGTGCTGGAGAAGCTCGCCCACGCCGAGATGATCCTGCGTCTGCTCGAGCAGCTCGGCGCCGACGTCGCGCACTATGTCAGCGCCCATCCCTGGGCCGCGCGCCGCCACCGCGGCACCGATCTCGGCACCCGCCGGATCGACGGCGACATGCGGCTGAACGTCTTCCATTACCCGATCTACGGCTGGGTCGACGCGATCGTCCTCAACTTCCTCATGGGCCGGGCGAGCGTGGCCCAGATCGACGAGCTGGCCGGCTGCTCCTACCAGCCCTTCGCCGACGCCATGACGCAGATCCTGCCGATCGAGCTGCGCCATGCCGAGATGGGCGAGGAGGGCCTGCGCCGCGTGCTCGCCGCCGGCCACGACCCGATCGACGTCCAGGCCTCGGTGAACTACTGGTACAAGCGCGTCGCCAACACCTTCGGCCGCACGGTCTCCGGCCATTGGGAGATCAGCCGACGCCTCGGCCTGCGCCAGACCCCCAACGCCGAGCTGCTCGCCCGCTGGCAGGCCCACGTCACCTCCGCTATCGCCGAGCTTGGCCTCTCGGTGCCCGCGACGCGGTGAGCCCTAGTACAACCGCTCGCGATTGCCGGTGTCGATGAGCGCCTGCACCTCCTCGACCGTCTCGGCGAGCTTCGCGTGCGCGATCAGCGTCTCGGCGAACGTCGGCAGGGTCGTGGTGTCCGGCCACGCATCGGGTTGCCACAGGCCGGAGCGGATCATGCATTTCGGGCAATGCGAGAGGACATGTTCGACACCGACGACCAGGACGTGATCCGGCGGCCTGCCGTTGACCGCCATCGATTGGCGGAGTTCCAGATCACGCACGATGATCGCCTTGCCGCTGACGCGCAGCGTGTAGGTGACGCCGGGGATCACGAAGATCAGCCCGACATTGGGATTTTGCAGGACGTTGCGGAAGGTGTCGAGGCGGCGGTTCCCCGGGCGGTCGGGAATGGCGATCGTCGTCTCGTCCAGAACCTGCACGAAACCCGCCGGATCGCCCTTGGGCGAGACATCGATCATGCCGCCGGCGCCGGCGGATGCCACGAAGACGAAGGGCGCGTGGGCGATGTAGCGGCGGCTGTGCTCGTCGATGACCTGGACGACCTTGGCGACCGACCGCTGCGGCGGATGACCGACCACCGCACGAAGCTCCTCCTCGCACGTGACGACGTCACGGAAGCGTTGGCTGAGCTCGGTGCCTCGGCTGGCCATGGCCCCCATCCGCTGGTGGCGGCATCAAGCTACGCGAAAGCGTCCCCGTTCGCGAGGCATGGTGCGGGCGATGCGCCGCGCCCGGTACCATGTGCCCACCCTTGTCGAGAGAGCTGAGTGATGGCCCAGATCTACGCCATCGACGGCATCGTCCCCGTCGTCGACCCCGCCGCCTTCGTCCACCCCGCCGCGATCCTGATCGGCGACGTGATCGTAGGCCCCCGCTGCTATGTCGGCCCGGCCGCCAGCTTGCGCGGCGATTTCGGCCGCCTGGAGCTGCGCGCCGGCGCCAATCTCCAGGACACCTGCGTCATGCACGGCTTCCCCAACACCGACACGGTGGTCGAGGAGGACGGCCATATCGGCCACGGTGCCGTCCTCCACGGCTGCCGCATCGGCCGCAACGCGCTGCTCGGCATGAACGCCGTGATCATGGACGGGGCCGAGATCGGCGAGGAATGCATCGTCGCCGCCATGACCTTCGTCCGCGCCAACCAGAAGATCCCCCGCCGCAGCCTCGTCGCCGGCACCCCCGCCAAGATCCTGCGCGAGGTCACCGACCAGGAGATCGCCTGGAAGAGCGAAGGCACCGCCACCTACCAGGCCCTCGCCGTCCGCTCCGCCCGCACCATGCAGGCGGTCGAGCCGCTGACCGCGGTCGAGCCGGGCCGGCGGCGGCTGGAAGTGTCGACCTTCGAGCCGCTTTATGCGGCCAGGGAGAAGTTCGAGAGGTGACCCGATTGAGCTTCGACGGCGCGGCTGAGACCGCTATGGTAGCGTGATGGAGCCTGTGACTCTGGAGCTGCTCGGCCGTCAACTCGTCGAACTGCGCGAGACGGTCG
>JBGAKU010000007.1:0-49753 GCA_044224255.1 Geminicoccaceae bacterium | reverse complement strand
CGTGCCGTCGCTCGACCAGGGTACAGGGAAGCGTACAGGCCCTCCGGGGCCCTGCAGCATGTCGTAGATCAGCAAGGTACCGCCCGGCCGGACCACCCGGGCGATCTCGCGATAGAGCCCTGCCTTGTCCTCGATGTTCATGGCGACGTGCTGCGTGTAGGCGGCAGCGTAGCT
The DNA here is from genome assembly GCA_044224255.1 of Geminicoccaceae bacterium. Taxonomy (GTDB): domain Bacteria; phylum Pseudomonadota; class Alphaproteobacteria; order Geminicoccales; family Geminicoccaceae; genus Benzoatithermus. The sequence goes on along the minus strand of JBGAKU010000007.1, from coordinate 49,579 downwards.
CGCCTCGTCGAACGGCAGGGCCAGCGCGTTCCCGACCAGGAACCGCGCCCGCGTGTCGAGGCCGCAGCGGCGCGTCAGCTCGTTGGCGACCTCGACATATTCGGGCGTGAGGTCGATGCCCACGACGCGATGGCCGCGAGTTGCCGCGATGAAGCGCGCCGGGCCGCCGAGGCCGCTGCCGATGTCGAGCAGCTCGCTGTCGAGCGTCGCCGGCAGAAGCTCGGCCAGCTCGACTGTCGCCTCCCGACCGCGCGCGTGGAACTCGTCGACGCCGGCCAGATCGTCGACCGTGGGTGCCAGCGGATCCTTGCCGGTCGCCCGCAGCGCGCCCTCGATCCGCTCGAGCAGGTCACCACGGCCGTAATGCGCGACCACGGCTTCGTCGAGGCTCATCCCGCACCCCTCGGATAGGCGCCGGACAGGAAGAAATCGTAGACGCCGTACGCCACGATGCCGACGGCAAGCCAGAACCACAGCCCGCCGGGCTCGTACCAGCCCTCGAACGCCATCCACGCCACCGCGAGCGCCAACACGCCGATCCGCCGCCAGAGTGGCACGAGCCAGGGATGCGGCTGAGCTGCCATGGCTCAGGCGGCCAGGGGCATGGCGCCCAGACTGTCGTCCAGACCGGCCTGCAGGCGGTCGAACAGCAGGTCGATCTCCGCCTCGGTGATGATCATCGGTGGGCAGATGCCGATCGAGTCGCCGGGCAATGGCCGGACCAGCAGCCCGTGGCCTTGGCACTTCGCCGTGATCTGGGCGTTGGCCTTGAGCGCCGGCTCGAACTGCTCCTTGGTCGCCTTGTTGCGCACGATCTCGAGCCCGCCGATCAGGCCGATGCCGCGCGCCTCGCCGACCAGCGGATGCGATTCGAGCTGCTTGAGGCGGCGCAGGAAGTGCGGCGCCACCTGGCGGACATGCCCGACCGTGTCGTCCTGCTCGTAGATCCTGAGCGTCTCGAGCGCCACGGCCGCGGCCACCGGGTGCCCGCCATAGGTATAGCCCATGCCGAGCGTGCCCAGCTTCTCGCTCTGATCGGCGAGCACCTGGTAGAACGCGTCGCTCATCAGCAGCGCTGCGATTGGCAGGTAGGCTGCGGAGAGCTGCTTGGCGCAGGTCAGGAGATCCGGCTCGATGCCGAAGGTGTCACAGCCCCACATGTTGCCGGTCCGACCGAAGCCGCAGATCACCTCGTCCGCGACGAACAGGATGTCGTGCTGCTTGAGGATCGGCTGGATGCGCCGGAAGTAGTCCATCGGCGGCACCAGCACGCCCCCGGCACCCTGGACCGGCTCGGCGAAGAAGGCGGCGATCGTCTCTGGCCCTTCGGCCTCGATCAGATCCTCGAGCTCCTTGGCCAGCCGGTCGACGAACTGCGCCTCGGTCTCGCCCGGCAGGCCGTAGCGGTAGAAGCTCGGCGGCGTCAGATGGCGGAACCGGTCGGCCATGGGCAGGTCGAAGCCGTTGGCCGTGTAGGCCAGCGTGCCGGTCAGGTGGCCGGCCGCGATCGAGATGCCGTGATAGGCGCGCTGGCGGGCCAGGATCTTCTTCTTCTCGGGCAAGCCACGGGCGTTCTGGTAGTACCAGATCAGCTTGATCGCGGTGTCGATCGCCTCGGAGCCGGAATTGACGAAGTAGGCCTTGGCGATCGGCTTGGGTGCGATCGAGATCAGCTTTTCCGACAGCTCGATCAGGGGCTCGGTGGAGCGGTGCGAGAAGGTCTGGCTGTAGGGCATCTTCTCCATCTGCCGCCGCGCCGCCTCGACCAGCCGCTTCTCGCTGAAGCCCAGGCCCGCGCACCACAGGCCCGCAAGCCCCTCGAGATAGCGCTTGCCGTCGTCGTCGATGACGAACACGCCGTCGCCGCCGGTGATCGTCAGCGGCCCCTGGCGCTCGTGCTGGCGCAGATTGGTGTAGGGATGGACGGTGTACGCGATGTCGCGCGCCTGCAGCGAGTTGGGCGCCAGGGTCATCCGATTTGCTCCTCAGGGACGCGCGGCCCGAGGGCGCGTCCGACGAACCGATCCGGGCAATCTAGCGGCGGGCTCGAGCACCGGCAATCGCAGCCGGCGCGGGTCTGCCACGCGTGGCGAACGGCGTCAGCGAGCGGCCGCCAGCTGCAGCGGCCCGGGACCGAGCCACAGCTCGTAGGTCCGGTCACGGATGTTGGTCGCCTTGGCGTAGGTTGCGCTGGCATCGGCGAGGCGCACCTCGGGGCGAGCGAGCGCGGCTTTGACCGCGGCCACGATTTGCGGAGCCTCGTCCCGGCATTCGGTGGGACGAAAGCAGCGGACCTCGCCACCGGCGACGCGGGAAGGTTTGAGATCGATCTCGGGTATAACCAGCGGCGCGCCGTCGATCCGAGCGCCCTGCAGCGCCTGCTTCAGCTGCTCCGCCGCAGGCCGCTGATCCTCTTCCGCGATCTGGATATAGAGGCGCGGCGCGATGAGCTCGCTGCGCGCGAACAGCATCTCGCGGACCCGGTCCAACGCACCGGTCTTGTCGGGAGGAGCGCTTCTGAGAATGGCTAGGGTACTCTTGGCCTGGATCGGGGTCAGCGTCGGCGCGACTGCCTGCGCCGCCTGCACCAATGCGCTCGGGTCCAACTTTGGGAGCAATGCCTCGAGCGCTCGACCTAGAGCAGTGGTGGCGGAAGGGTCGGTGGAGTTGGCGAGGAACGAGGTCATCAGGAGCTTGGTGACGCGCTGCGAGTCGTCTGCGCTTAGCGGCTTCGGCAGCGAGGCGAGGCTCTGGGCCAAAACGGCAATCTGGAATGGATCGGTGGCAGACTGCAGCTGATCGATGGTCGTCGCCACCAAGTTCTGGGGCGCCTCGTTGCCGGTGCGCGCTTTAATCAGCAGCTGGCCGGATGCCTGCTCCGTCCGCGCCGCGCTCTCCACCGCCACCGCCTTCTGCTGCTCCGCGCGTCGGGCGTCCTCCAACGCCTGTTCCGCCTTGAGTCGGGCGGCCAACGCCTCCTGCTCCGAAGCCTGCGCCGCTATACGTGCTGATTCCGCCTCGTTGCGTGCGTCCACGGCAGCGTTCCGTTCCGTCTCGGCAAGCTGCCTCGCGCCATCGGCCTGAAGCCGCGCGGACACGGCATCGCGCCATTGCCATACGGCCAAGACCGCGAGGAGCAGGCAGGCCATGGATACGATGGAGGTCATCCACAGTGCGCGCCGACGCCGACGTGACCGCTCCTGCTCCGCAAGCAAGTCCTGATGTTGCCGCCGTGCCGTTTCCGCCTCAGCGCGCTCGCGCTCGACCTCACGCTGGCTGGCCGCGATCAGCTCGCCGACGCTGTCCCATTGCCCGCCATAGCGGCGCGCCCAGGCCTCGCTCCGGCCCTTGATCCACGACGCGCGGCTCTCGGTGGTCGCTTCCGACAGGAGGTTTCTCGGATCGCCGCGGAAGCTCTCGGCCTGGACCAGCAGTGCGCGCCAGATCAGCCCGTCGCGGAACTCCTCCTGCAGCCAGCCGCGGGCCGGGTCCGCGATCCTCTGCCAGCGGCGGATCAGCGCCTCGTGGCTGATGTCGATCACCGTATCGTCGTCGATCGCATCGGGCAGGAACGGCGCCACGAACGAGACGCCTGGGGCGCGGAACGGCGCCAGGACCGCAAGCAGCCGCTCGGCCGAGGCGCCGGTGACCGCGCGCAGTGCGGCGAAGGTCTGCGGCCGGCGAATCGCGTGGCCGTCGGGGTTGATGTCGGTGAGCGCCCGGAACAGTTCCCGCACGATCAGCTGCCCCGACTCGTCGCCAGCGGCGTGATCGGCCACCAGATCGGCGTGCTCGGACAGCAGCCGACCCAGCGGCCCCTTGGCCTCGTAGTCCGGCAGGTCGAGCGTCGGCGCCGCGGCCCCGCGCTCCGTCGCGAACCCCCACAGGCGGGCGAGGCCGTGCTGGATCAGTGGCAGCTCGTCCTGGCCGCCCCGCGCGTCGGCGACCAGCCGCTCGGCCAGCGCCTCGGTCACTTGGCCGTCATAGAGCAGCGCCGGCTCGCGCACGGCCCGCAGCAGATCCTCGGTCGTCATGCGCGGCAGGAGATACTGGGCGCGGTTGAACGCCTCCGGCAGGCCCTCGAACCGGGCGCACTCGCCGAGGAACTCCGAACGCATGGTGACCAGAACGTAGATGCCCTCGACCGGCGAACGCTCGAAGCCGACCAGCAGATCGGTGAGCAGGCTCGACTCCTCGCGACTGACCTCGCGAGCGAACCGGAACAGCTCCTCGAACTGGTCGAGGAGGATGCAGACCCGATCGGCGGAGCCGAGGCGGAGGTGCCGGGAGGCGGCCTCCAATGCATCGGCGCCGCGGTTGAGCGTACGACGGATCTCGAGCGGCGGGACGTCGGGCGCCAGCTCCGCGAGGGCGCGGGTGAGGTTTGCCAGCGGCTGGCCGCCTGGGCGCATGGCGCAGGTGCGCCAGCGCAGCCCGGAGCGGGCATATTCCTGCTGCAGTCGCGCCTGCACACCGGCCCTGACCAGGGACGATTTGCCGCCGCCCGAGGCGCCGTGGACCACGACGAGGCGCCGCTCGAGCAGCAGGGTGATGGCCTCGTCGGTCATCCGCTCGCGGCCGCAGAAGATCGGCCACTCCTCGACCTCGAACGGCCGCAGCCCGGGATAGGGACCGGGCGGCAATCGCGGCAGGAAGACGGCTAACGGATCGAGCTCGACGGCCGGGGCGCTCATCCCGCCACCTTCGCCGCAGCGGTCAGCCAGTCGCGCACCCGATCGAGCCACCGGCCGGGCGTCGCCTCAATCCAGTCGATGCGCAAGTTGCTCGCCGACTGCCGCAGGATCGGGTTGGAGCCGAGGCCGAGGCCGGCGTCGATGACGGCGCAGGGCAGCGGCTTGTTGCGGATCGCGCGCGCAGACTTGCGGCGGTGGTGCCCGACCACCGCCAGATCGGACGCCAGCGCCTGGGGATTGTCGCCCGGCACCAGCAACAGGCCGTCGCACGCCGACAGCGTCTCCACGGCAGCACTCTCGCTCCGCGCCGCCAGCGAGGGATCGACGCCATCTGGCTCGGGCGCGCCCGGCAGCACGCCGTAGCCGGCCCCGATCAGGTCGGTGCAGGCAGCGGTCCAGCGCTCCGCGTCCGGGGCACGGGCATGCAGGTAGAGCAGCTGACCGCTGTCGGCGACCAGCTTGGCAGCCTCCTCCGCGGCCTTGCGCTTACGCTCCAGCGCCTCGCCCAGCTTCTTCATGCGCACGGCGACCTGCCCGACCAGCTCCACCACCGCGTCGGTGAACGGCCCCTGCACCCGCTCGGGCTTCGGCCAGCCGAATGGCCGGGTGGTCAGCTCGTCGCCCGGCCGGACATGGAACCACGTGCCGATCACCGGATTGCCGCGCTCGTCGCACAGCTCCTTGGGCCAGTCGCCGTCCGCGGTCGGCCATATCCGGGCGACGAAGAACCGGCTGCCGATCTCCGGGAACGCTTGCTTGGCCGCCTCAGCGAGCCACCATTGCCGCTCGTCGGCGCACCAGGCCGAGTGCAGATAGTGCGGCGACATCATCAGCAGCAGGAACGCAGTGCCGCCCGCCGCATCGCGCAGCTGCGCGGTCAACGGGTCGTTCGCGGTCAGGCCCTGGTCGGGGCGCGTGCTCTCGTCGAGGAACACGCTCGCCCGCTGGAACCCGGGCGTGGTCCGCAGCTCGGCCTCGAGCTCCTTGGCGAACGCCTGCGACCAGCCCTTGAGCAGCGACATGCCCGTGCCGTCCACGTCGCCATGCGAGTAGCTGACGAAAATGTCGTGCCGAAACTCGGGCCCGAGGTGGGCCATCTCTTGCCCTGCCGTGTCGAGGCGTTCCCAGCAATCAATCGGAAGTATCGCAGATACTTCCTCACCTGGCGATGCGGGTCAAGCTCGCCCGCGGCCGATCGGTCAGTTCAAGGCGCGCTTGCTGCCCGGCGCGTCCAGCGAGAAGGCGGGAATGGTCACGTCGAAGCGCTCGCCGCGGTCGGTCACCATCTGGTAGCTGCCGGCCATGATGCCGGTCGGTGTCGGCAGAGGCGTGCCGCTGGTGTACTGGAACGCCTCGCCCGGCTCGAGCAGCGGCTGCTCGCCGACCACCCCTTCGCCCTTGACCTCGACCACCCGGCCGCGGCCATCCGTGATCCGCCAGTGCCGCGTGACGAGCTGCACGGTCTCCCGTCCCTCGTTCTGGATCTTCACGCGATAGCCGAACACCCAGCGCGCCTTCTCCGGCTCCGACTGGTCGGCAACGTAGAAGGGCTCGACGGTCACACGGATCGAACGGGTCGTTTCGCTGTACATCGCCGCACCTACGAGGCCCCGACGGGCGGAGGTTAGCGCCGCACGCCGGCCCAGGGGAAGCGGCGGAAGTTGCCGGGGCCGGCTCGTTGACAGTCCCTGCCCCACGCCCCGACAATGCCGCCTCCTTTCGGAGGCTCTGCATGCTCACGCGCGATCAGACGGTTCCCAACGACCTCGAGGCGTTGTGGATGCCGTTCACCGCCAATCGGCACTTCAAGGCGCATCCGCGCATGATCACCCGCGCCGAGGGCATGCACTACGTGATGGCGGACGGCCGCCGGCTGATCGACGCGACCGCCGGCCTGTGGTGCTGCAACGCGGGTCACGCCGATCCGCGCATCGTGCGCGCGATCCAGGATCAGGCCGCCGAGCTCGACTACGCCCCCTCGTTCCAGTTCGGCCACCCCAAGGCCTTCCGGCTCGCCTCGCGGCTGGCCCATCTGCTCCCCGGCGACCTCGATCACCTGTTCTTCACCAACTCCGGCTCCGAATCGGCCGACACCTCGCTGAAGATCGCGCTGGCCTATCAACGCGCGATCGGCCAGGGGACGCGCACGCGGCTGATCGGTCGCGAGCGAGGCTATCACGGCACGGGCTTCGGCGGGATCTCGGTGGGCGGCCTGGCCAAGAACCGCATGTTCTTCGGCAGCCTGCTGACCGGCACCGACCACCTGCCGCACACCCTCGACCTCGCCCGCAACGCCTTCAGCCGCGGACTGCCTGAACATGGCGTCGAACTCGCGGACGAGCTCGAGCGCATCGTGGCACTCCACGACGCATCCACCATCGCCGCGGTCATCGTCGAGCCGGTGGCCGGCTCCGTCGGCGTCTATCCGCCGCCGGCGGGATATCTCGAGCGGCTGCGCGAGATCACCAGCCGTCACGGCATCCTGCTGATCTTCGACGAGGTGATCACCGCCTTCGGTCGCCTCGGCACGCCGACCGCCGCGGAGTATTTCGGCGTGCAGCCGGACATCATGGGCATGGCCAAGGGCCTCACCTCGGGCACCGTGCCGATGGGCGCCGTGGCGGTCCGGCGGCCGATCTACGAGGCGATCGTGAACGCCGGCGGAGCCGAGAAGGCCATCGAGCTGTTCCACGGCTACACCTATTCCGCGCACCCGCTCGCCTGCGCCGCCGCCCTCGCCTGCCTCGACGTCTATCGCGACGACCGCCTGTTCGAGAACGCGAAGGAGCTCTCGCCCCATTGGGAGGATCGCCTGCACGCGCTGCGCGACCGCCCCAACGTGATCGACATCCGCAACATCGGGCTCATGGGTGCCGTCGAGCTGGCTCCGCGCCCGGGCAAGCCGGGCGAGCGGGCCTACGACGCCATGCTCCTGGGCTGCGAGAAGGGCGTCATGCTGCGGATCACCGCCGACACCATCGCCATATCGCCGCCGCTGATCGTCAGCCGCGAGCAGATCGACGAGATGGTGGGGCTGCTGGGCGAGGTTCTCGACGAGCTGGAGTAGCGGCGCCCGCGCAGATCGCGGACGACCCCGACCAGGGGTGGCGAGTGGTGCGGGGCGGTGGCGGGCCCCAGGGGCCGGGCGGCACAGGCGGAGAACAGACGCATCCTTTGCCACCTCTACCCGCTCGGGATGGTCACCACCGGCAGGCTCTGGGCACTGGTGGTCTGGGCGAGCTGCAGCAGCTCGATGACGAAGCTGAACACCTGCTTGGAACGGAAGTCGGCATTGTCGATCCAGAACCAGCGGCCGCGGTAGCTGGCGCTGACATAGGCGTCCTCCGCCCACGGCCGCGAGGTGCCGGCCCGTGCGCGGATCCGGACCCGCCGCAGGTCCGCCTGGTCGGCGCCGTAGGTGGCGTAGGTGCGTCCGGCGGCGACGTCCTCGGGCGGCACGTCGATCAGGCCGGCGAGGTCGCGCAGAATCTCGGCGATCGAGCGGGTCAGGACCCGGATCGCATCGGGGGCGCCGCTGCCGCTGCCATAGACCACCGGAAACTCGCTCCGGCTCAGATCCAGGCCGAGGAGCTCGGCGAGCCTGGCCGTCTGGCGTGCCACCTCCGGGTCGGTTCCGTCCTGCGGCAGGGTCAGGGAGATCCGCCGCGCCTCGCCGCCGCCGACCACGCCCAGCTGGATCGCCCCCGAAGCGTGCAGGGACACGGCGAGGTCGAGGAACTCGCGAAAGCGCCCGTCCGTCCCGGTGCCGCCCGGCCGCCCGATCAGATCGTTGCGCAGCCCGTTGACCTGGCCGACCAGCAGTCCCAGGACCAAGTCGGGCGCCTTCCCGCCGGCGATCAGGGCATAGACGTCGGCAGGCGCGATCGGTTGCAGCAGCAGAGCCGCGAAGTCGGCCCCAGCCACCGGCGTGTAGGTGATGGTCGGATTGTTGTTGAACTGACCGCCGAATGTCAGGCCGCCCGAGTCGCCGAGTGTCCACACGCCGCTATTGTCGACGCCGGTGCTGAGCGACAGGTTGGCCTGGAGCTGATAGCCGGCGACCACCTGGCTCGCGACCAGATAGGAGGTCGCGTCGCCATAGCGGGTCTTGACGATGTTGGTGAGCGTCAGCCGCTTGCTCGCCTCGCTGATCGCGTCGGCATAGTCGACCTGATCGGCGGGGACCGAGCGCGGGCCGATCGGCACGCAGCCGGCCAACAACGACGCCAGGAGCCACGCCGACCCGATCCCGGCCCAGCTTGTTACCCCGCTCATCGACTGAGGCGTCGACATGGCCAAATTGTAACCGCGCAGACGCCGGGCGTCACGCCGGCGCCTGCGGTGCCTCATCCATCCAGCCGCGGCCTGAGCGACCGCGGGACAGTTCGAGAGCGGCGTGATCGGCCGGTTCCCAGCTCGGCCGGTCTCCCCCCGCGGGGCACCGCCGGGCCCGGGGACCGGGGTCGTCGGGGGAATCTCGGTTGACATGCTTCGGTAGAAGGGGTGGGCGAGACAAACGCTTGACTGTTCTGGAGCGCCGTCTCAGGCTCAAGGATTGACAAGCGTCCACGCATGGTCTCGGGCGCCGGTGGGCGGGCCGGATGGGAGGGAAAGATGCCGACGACCGCCGCCGCCGAGTCCCCACATCCCCGTGCCGCAGGCGGTACGACCCCGGTCCGGCGCCTGCTCGCCGCCGCCGCGGTCCCCATCGTCGGCGTCGCGCTAGCGCTGGGCGCGCCGGCATCGGCGCACCCCCTGTACAACACCAATCGCGTGCTCGAGCACACCGACAACGAGTGCCTGAACCTGCGGCACAACAAGTGCCGCACGATTTGGTCGCCGCGGGTGTCGGTGAAAGTGGGCGACGCAAAAAGGATCGAGCTGGCCTGCGTGCCCGGGCGCCCCTTCCTGCTGGGCTGGGACGCCAGGCATCACGAGCATATCGGCCTCACCCTGGTGTCGCCCCCGCCCGCCGACCTCCGTGCCGCCGCGGCGTCGTCGGCCGCGACCACGACGGCCGAACCCGAGTCGATCACGGTGCTCGCCACCAACCAGGCCGACGCGCGCGGCTTCGTCAGGCTGTTCATCGGCTGCACCGCCGAGCCGGTCGTGGGCGCACCGTTCGCGCTGAGCCGGCATGGCCTCCCGAGCAAGGCCCTGCGGCGCGTCGGCAACTAACTGACAGGACGAGTGGCAGCCAAGGGAGGAACCCGGGATGGACGGACAACAATTCATTGGCAGCTTCGGCCGTCGGTCGCTCTGGTGCGCGCTCGGCGCGATGCTCGCGCTGAGCCCGGGCACCGCATCGGCGGCAGGTTCATCTACGGATGCGTGCGGCCAGTCACCTGCTAGTGTGTATGCCCTCTGCCAGAACCAGACGCAGGCTGCGGTAGGCTACAGTGGCTCGCAGACCCTAGGCTGGGCCTATTACTGCAACGACCCGAACGGAGCCTATATATACTTCTGGGCAGATACCAATGGTATTGCCTGGAACAACACATGTTTCACCGAAGCCGAGAATGAACTTTTGGAAAGTGGCTCTAAATCGGACGCCAACTACACCAACTGGTGCATTAGTGGCCAGTCACTCACGGTCGTTCTCGCCTGCTGGGATCAACCGAATCCCTATATCGACTAGGGGAGGATTCCGGGATGGACGGGCAACAGATCACTGGCCGCTTCGGCCTTCGGTTGCTCTGGTGCACGCTTGGCACTCTGCTCGCGCTGAGCCCGGGCACCGCATTGGCGCAAGCTGGTGCATCTACGGATGCGTGCGGGCAGTCAAGTGTGCAAATTGATGCTACTTGGCCAGACGGGTCCATGTGCGAGAACCAGACACAGGCTCCAGTAGGCTACGATGGCTGGGAGACCCAAGGCTGGGCCTATTACTGCGGGGGCGATTCTCCGCACTTCTTTCAAGATACCAATGGTATTGCTTGGGACAACTCATGCTTCACCGAACTCGAGGATGAGCCGTTAGAAGATAGCTCCAAAGAGGACGCCACCTTCACCAACTGGTGCGTTACCAGCCAGTCACTCACGGTTACCCTCGCCTGCTTCAATACTGGGGGCCCAATCCAATAGGAGACTTCCAAGAAAGGCGATGGCCGGTGGTGGACCTTCGGATGAAGCCGGTCCGCCAAGGCGGAGGGCGAGGCCCCGGCTCTGCGGCGCACGCCCTGGAGGAGAATCACCCGGCTCGACCGCCGGTGCGACCGGTTTTCGTTTAGTGTGCCACGCGCCGGGGCCTTCGAGCGCCGGCCAATGGGAGGGAAGGATGCCGATGACCAGCGCTGCTGAGTCTCTACGTCGTCACCGATTGGAAGGGGCCATCCCGGCTCGGGGCCTGCTCGCCGTCGCGGTCGCCGCTGCCGCGTTGGCGCTGGGCCCGGGCACGGCGTCGGCGCACCCCCTGTACAACACCAATCGTGTGCTCGAGCACACCGACAACGAGTGCCTGAACCTGCGGCACAACAAGTGCCGCACGATTTGGTCGCCGCGGGTGTCGGTGAAAGTGGGCGACGCAAAAAGGATCGAGTTGGCCTGCGTGCCCGGGCGCCCCTTCCTGCTGGGCTGGGACGCCAGGCATCACGAGCATATCGGCCTCACCCTGGTGTCGCCCCCACCCGCCGACCTCCGTGCCGCCGCGGCGGCGTCGGCCGCGACCACGACGGCCGAACCCGAGTCGATCACGGTGCTCGCCACCAACCAGGCCGACGCGCGCGGCTTCGTCAGGCTGTTCATCGGCTGCACCGCCAAGCCGGTCGTCGGGGCACCGTTCGCGCGGAGCCGGCAGGGCCTCCCGTCGAAGGCCCTGCGGCGCGTCGGCAACTAACTGACAGGACGAGTGGCAGCCAGGGAGGAATCCGGGATGGACGTGCAACGGATCATTGGCCGCTTCGGCCTTCGGTCGCTCTGGTGCACGCTCGGCGCGATGCTGGCGCTGAGCCCAGGCACCGCATTGGCGCAAGCTGGTGGATCTACGGATGCGTGCGGCCAATCTGGTGATATTGTGGAGGGATCCGTCTGCCAGAACCAGCCGCAGGCTGCGGTAGGCTACAGTGGCTCGCAGACCCAAGGCTGGGCCTATTACTGCAATGACCCGACCTATGCGTACTTCTATGGAGGGAACAATGGTATTGCTAAGGACAACTCATCCTTAACCACTGAACTCGGAGATCCGTTTACTGAAGGTGGTGATAAAGCGGACGCCAATTTCACCAACTGGTGCCTTGACAGCCAGGCACTCACGGTCACCCTCGCCTGCTGGAATTTAGAGCAGACCGACCCCAACTCCGACTAGGAGGCTGGCAAGGAGAAAGCGCTGGCCGGTGGTGGACCTTCGGATGGAGCGGGTCCGCCAAGGCGGAGGGCGAGGCACGGCCCTGCGGAGGACGCCGACGATACCATCAGTTCACACCACCACTGGCAGCCAAGGGAGGGTTCCGGGATGGACGTGCAACGGATCATTGGCCGCTTCGGGCGTCGGTCGCTCAGGTGCACGCTCGGCGCGCTGCTCGCGCTGAGCCCGGGCACCGCGTCGGCGGACGAATGCGCTGATCCCGGTAGCCCCTGCGACTACCAGCTGCAGGCTGCGGCGACCTACAACGGCTGGCAAACCCAAACTCAGGTATATGCCTGTACGGCCGGCACGACCTTCGATGAAGGCGACACTGCGTGGCAGTTGATCAACACGACCAGTGGTTGCTTTACGGTAACCGAACAATTTGGCCTGGAGGCTGGTCCAGTTTTTAACGGCCTCATCACCAACTGGTGCACTGATAGTCAGAATTTCCAAATTCAAATCTGCTGCTGCCCCCCGATCGACTGACCGGCGTCCAGCGTGCATCCCGGCCCCGGTGGAGCTTCGTCGATCTCTTCGTCGGCTCGATCGCCGAGCCGGCCGTCGAGCACCATTGCTGCGGGGCAGGCATGGCGTCCCGCCGAGGGCCCTGCGACGCTTCGGCCAGCAGAGACGGCGCGCGGCCGCCGGCGCAGTGCCGATTGCGGCGACGACACCATCGACTCCCACGACCGGTGGAAGCCAGGGGAGGAATCCGGGATGATCGTGCAACGCATCATTGGCCGCTTCGGCCTTCAGTTGCTCTGGTGCATGTTCGGCGCGCTGCTCGTGATGAGCCCGGGCAGCGTATTGGCGCAAGCTGGTACAACTACGGATGCGTGCAGCCAGGCAGGTACTCAGCAGAATGAGGCTGGCTGCCAGAACCAGCCGCAGGCTGCTGTAGGCTACGCCGGCTCGCAGACCCAAGGCTGGGCCTATTACTGCAATGACCCGACCTATCAGTGGTTCTATGGAGGCGTCAATGGTATTGCCTGGAACAACACATGCTTCACCGAAGTGGAAAATGAGTTTCTAGAAAGCGGCAGTAAAGAGGACGGCTCCTTCACCAACTGGTGTACCAGTATCCAGCCACTCACGGTTGTCCTCGCCTGCTTCAATAAAGCGCTCCCGGGCGACTAGGAGGTTGGCAAGGAGAGAGCGATGGCCGGGTGGTGGATCTTCGGATGGAACTGGCCCGCCAAGGCTTAGGGCGAGGCCACGGCTCTGCGATGGACGCCCTGGAGGTGAGATTCGATGTCATCGGAGAGAAAAGCCCAAACAAGCCGAATGCGCCCGGGAATCGAGAGGTAGTTTAAGGCGATCGGTCAGCCCTGATGAAAACCTTGGGCTCAGGCGGCCCTGACCCGGAAGTGAGCGCGCGTCCCGGGCGCTGGTGGATCCTGGCGGCGATGGCGCTGCCGGCATTCCTGCTCAACATCGACTTCTACGGCATCAGCGTCGCGCTGCCCGCAATCGGCGAAGCTCTGGGCGCGGGCACGACCGGGCTGCAGTGGGCAGTCAACGGGTTCAATCTGGCGCTGATCGCCCCACTCGTGGCCTTCGGGCGCCTCGGCGACCTGGTGGGTCGAAGACGGCTGCTCCTGGTCGGCGTCGCGCTGTTCGCGCTCGGCTCGATCCTGTGCGGCTTCGCGACCGACATGGGTATGCTGATCGCAGGACGCTGCGTGCAGGGCCTGGCGGTGGCCCTGTTCTCGACCAGCCCGCTGTCGATCGTCGGCGACGTGTTCCCGGAGGAGCGGCACGCCCTCGCCTTCTCGATCTGGGCCGCGATCGGCGCCGCCGGCTCGGCGGTGGGGCCGCTGGTGGGCGGCGCGCTGACCGATCTTCTCGGCTGGCGCTGGTTCTTCTTCATCAACCTGCCGGTCGCCGCGCTGACCATCGCCCTGGTGCTCGCGATCGTGCCCGAATCGCGGGACGAGACCGCCGATGGCCCCTTCGATCGCCTCGGCTTTGTCACGATCACGCTCGGATTGGCGGCGCTGGTCTACGGCCTCCAGTCGGGCGACGACGCCGGCTGGACGACACTGCCGGTGCTGGGCTCACTGCTCACCGGCGCAGCTTTGCTGACGGTCGCGGTCCGGGCCGAGCGCAGCGCCGAGCAGCCGCTGCTCGAGCCCGGACTGTTGCGCCTGCCCGGCTATGGCGCGGTTCTCGGCGTGGCCGTCGCCGGGAATTTCGGCTTCAGTGCGGTCATCTTCTTCTCGGCGCTCTATCTGCAAGACCAGCTTGATCTGGCCCCGCTGCGGGCCGGCATCGCGATGCTCGCCTTCTCTGTCTGCTTCGTGGTGACGCTGCCGCTCGCCGGCAGCCTCATGCGCCAGGTCGGGCCGCGGCTGCTGATGGCCATCGGGATGGTGCTGATGACCGCGGCGAGCTTGATGTTCCTGCCGGGGGGGCTTTGGTGGCTGGTCCTCGCCCTCGGCGTCGCCGGGATCGGGCAGGGCTTCGCCTTCAACACCTCGACCACCGCCGCCATGGGTGCGGTCCCGGCCTCGCACTCCGGCTCCGCCGCCGGCGTGCTGAACGCGGCGCGTCAGCTCGGCTCGATCCTGGGCATCGCCGGCGCTGGCACCGTGTTTCAGACGCTCGAGAGCAGCGGCCTGCTGGCGGCAGCCGCGCGCGACCATGCCGAGGTCGACGCGCAGCAGATAGCGCTGATCCGCGCGCTGTACGCGGGCTCGTCATCCGCCCGCACGACCATCGCCGATCTCGCGCCGTCGATCCACAGGGAGCTCGAAGATGTCATGGCCGCCGTGTTCGATGCCTCGTTTCGCGGCGCGATGCTGGCCTGCGCGATCGTCTCCGTCGCCGGTGTGATCGTGGCGCTCAGGGTGCGGCCAGCGCAGTAGTCTGCCGGGCGCGGGCGCTCGGCGAGCGGCAGATCGAGGCCTCGTCGTAGGGCCAATCGAGAGGCGCGCGCGCTGCGGCCTTCGTGCCCCAGAGCTCCGGCAGCTGGTTGGCCGCCAGATCGCGGATCGCATCCCAGGCCTCGGCAATTGTGCTGCGAGGCCGATAGACCTCGATGTTCTGCATCATCCCCGCATCCTCGTGCCCGACGATGTGGCAGTGATAGACGAACTTGCCGACCATCAGAGGATTGAGGAACGGGATCAGCAGCTTCACCTCGCCCGGCGTGCTGCCGATCTTCCAGGGCACGTTGATCACATCGCGCAAGCCCGGATAGTCCTGGTTCACGCCGTTGACCTCCTTCACCAGGAAGGAGGTCTGGTGAAGATGGAAGACGTGCAGCTCACCGGCCGCATTACGGATCGTCCACTCCTCCACATGCCCGAGCTGAACTCTGGTATCGATCCGATTCTCGTCGTAGGTCTTGCCATTGATGTAGAATGCCGAGAAGTCGGGCGCATCCGAGAAGGTGAAGGTCCGGCGCTTCGCGATCGGCATCTTGAGCAGATCCTCGCCGGTCAGGCCGATCGACGGAATGTCGTCCGCCGGCCGCTCGAGCCGGCTGGCGAGGCTGTCGCCGAGGACGGCCTGCCCCTCCACGACAAACGTGCCCAGGCGCGTCTTGGGGCTCGGCAGGCCGGTGGGGCCGGTATCGACGTCCTGCGTCTGGAAGTAGTAGCGCCCAGGCGCACCGGCCTCGACCACGACGAGCGTGCGTGCTCCAGGTGGCAGAAACAACGTGTCCTGGCGGATCGGCCTGCGCAGGAAATTCCCGTCGCGCTCGAGAACCCAGAACCGGTGCCCCTCGAGCCGCAGGTTGAAGAAGCTGTCAGCCCCGAGATTGCCGATCGCCCAGATCTGCAGCTCGCCGGGCCGGCTGCGGATCGGCGGGTTGGTCAAGCCGTTGACCGTCCGCGTCGGTGAGGTCGAGCCTGGAAGATTGATGTCCTTGAGCACCATGACCCGCTGCCGCAACCCGGCGAGCGACGGGTAGTGGCTCTCAATGCCGCCATCGACGATCAGCATGCCGGAGAGACCCGACAGGATCTGCGGATCGACGAACTCGTGCAGATGCGAGTGGTACCAGTGCAGGCCCTGCGGGTGATTGTCCGGGATGTCGACGCGATACTGGAAGCTCTTGCCGGGGCTGATGTTGATGAAGACGTTGTCGCCCGGCGGCTTTGGGCTGACATCCATGCCGTGGAAGTGGATGTTGGTCGGCTGGCGCCCCTGGATCTCGACGTCGGCCGGGCCGATCTTGTTGACTAGGCGCAGGAGCATCGTGTCGCCGCGGCGCACCCGCAGCGTCGGCGGAATGTATAGATCATTGTAGACGTTGCTGGTGATCCTGTCGGTCGCCACCGTCACATGGCCCGGCTTGGCGACGAACACGGCGTCCAGGACACCGCCGCGGCTGCGGATCTCCGGTGGGTTCGGCAGATCCGGGACGGAGCGCTCGCCGGCTTCGGCGGCAAGCTCCGATTTTGCGGCACCAGTATCGGCAAGCATCGACGCGACCAGCACAACGGCCGCCATCAGCCACTTGGCGCCGACCATCTTTGTCCCCCCGACCTGCAGGCAACTCACCCGACGGAAGCCGAGCGTGGCGCGTGGCACATCTTTTTTCAACTACGGAATAGCCAGGGCGCCCAATCAAGCCCGGGCGCGCGCCGAAGCGGATCGGCCGTCAGCGCCGCCTGAGGTCCTGCATCAGCTCGATCTGGACCTGCTGGATCTCCATCAGCCGCTCGAACTGTGTGCGCAGCAGGTGGTCGAGCTTCTCGTGCAGCAGGCGGATTTCCAGCTCGGCCTTGAGATTGATCATGTAGTCGTGGTCCGCCCGGGCGCGATCGCGCGCCTCCTGCCGGTTCTGGCTCATCATGATGATCGGCGCCTGGACGGCGGCGAGGCAGGACAGGACGAGGTTCAGCAGGATGAATGGATAGGGATCGAAGCCGGTCGAGAGCAGGAGCGTGTTGAGCGCCATCCAGGCGACCATCACCAGCGCGAATAGCCCGATGAAGCGCCAGCTGCCCCCGAACTCCGCAACCCGGTCGGCGGTGCGCTCGCCGAAAGTCTCCGAGCGGTCGAGCCGCGCGTCGACGTTGGTGGCCAGCGTCTCCCGTTGCGCGATGCGCTCGATCACCGAGCGCTCGAGCTCACCGAGATCGCCCATCTCGCGCTCGAGCAGACGCTGCACATAGTTGCCGCGGAAGCGGTTGAGGTCGCGGTGACAGATCAGGCTGGCCGGCTGCCAGCCCGGCACCTCCTGGGCGATTGCGTCGGAGAGCGGCGGACGGAGGAGCAGCGCGGACACGAGCTGACTGCGCTTGAAGCTGTGGCCGCAGATCGCGCACCGCGCATGCTCGTTGTCGCCGCTCGCGGTCGCCATGCCCACCTGCCGCCTTGCACCCGCCTAGGATGCGGCGGGTGAAGACGTCAGGTGCAGGGCCCAGTCAAGGCCCCGCTCGTCAGTTCATCGCGTGCACATCGTCGCCGACATGCGCGACCCTGGCCGGCCGCGCCAAGACCGCAGGGTCGAGCTTGTTGGGATCGATGCGCTCTGCCCAGGAGACGATCGGAATCACGATCTGTCCGTCGCCGCGCTGGCCGCGCACCGGATTGACGAAGTTCCAGACGATCTCACCCCGACGCGTGACCTCGAACAGCCGCCCGCCGTCGGATTCGGTGATCAGCGTGTTGCCGTTCGGCAGCCTGACCTGCGAGGAGCGGACCTCGCTCTCGAACGGCTCCTCAGGCGTCCCGGCATAGGTCCAGACGATCTTGTGCGTCTTCGGGTCCACCTCGATGACCCGGGTGATGCCGCCCGGGCCGACATTGCCCTGATTGTCGAAGAGCAGGATGTTGCCGTTGGCGAGCAGATCGGGGTCGTGCTGCCGCAGCCAGGGGCCGCGCATCGTCCAGACGATCTCGTCGGTCGCCGGATCGAAGATGGCGAGCGTGCCGATCTCGCGGAAGGACAGCAGCAGATGGCCCTCCCGGGCCTCGGGCAGCTTCTGCGCGCTGGTGCCGTCGAGGTACTCGATCGAGTTCGTGTGCAGATAGTCGCCGGCACCCTTCTGAATGTACCAGGGCACGGTGTCGAGCAGGCGCGCATAGGGCGACTTCAGCAGGCTGTCGATGATGCGTACCTTCTTGAGCTCATTCCCGTCCGGCGACAGCACGGCGATGTAGTCGTCGATCCGTGGCGCCTTGAGATGAGCGTACTGAGGCAGGTCGTCCTGACCGATCTCCTGCACCAGCACGAAGATCCGACCGTCCGGCGCCACCGTCAAGTCATGGTGCACATGGCCCAGATACTTCCAGAGGACATTGTTGTTCCTGTCGAACTTGACCAACCCATAGCCCCAAGGGGTATCGCCGACGGCGACGTACAATGCGAGCACGTCGCCGTTGGGATAGAGATAAGACTTCTCGATGTAGACGTGGGAGTCCGGTTGCGGCGCCTTGACGGCCGCGGACTTGTCCCAGAGCTGGCTGTAGGGCAGGCCCCATTCGCGGACCACGTTCCCCTGCATGTCGATCAGGCGCACCTTCTGGTCATGACCGGAGGTGTAGAGGGTCAGCCCGTTCTGCGCCCGGGCGGGATCATATTTGGTAACGCCGATGTCGGTTGTCCGGGCGTTCCGCCAGAGATCGAACTGGAGCGGATCGCTGTACTGCGTGACCTTGCTGTAGAGCGCCGTTCCCGCCCGATACGCGTTCTCGACCACGCGCGCCGGCGCCGCCTCGCTCAGGGTGGCCACGCTGCCGGCCACGAATCCCAGCACCGCGACTGCGATAAAGCAGACAGCAATATAGGCATTGCGCCCGAAATTGTCCGACGTCCCGTCCATGGCGTCCTCGTTGAAGGGTCGCAGATAGGGCTTGGCGACCTGCGGCTGCAACGCATGGACGTAAGAGGCGTTCCCTATCGTCCAGCGTGCCTGCCATGCAATCATGCCAT
The DNA here is from genome assembly GCA_044224255.1 of Geminicoccaceae bacterium. Classification (GTDB taxonomy): domain Bacteria; phylum Pseudomonadota; class Alphaproteobacteria; order Geminicoccales; family Geminicoccaceae; genus Benzoatithermus. Next base: position 30,648 of record JBGAKU010000007.1, on the reverse strand, counting down.
AGCGGCCCTCCGCTCGGCCAGATATCTCTCGTGGACGACCGTGGCCGCAGCCACGTCCTCGGCCGCCATACCAACCGATTCGAAGACCGTGGTCCGATCGCTGGGGACCGTGACCGCACCGGACAGAAGCTCGCCGAGCTCCGCATGAATGGAAGCACCGGAGAGCAGCACGTCACCGGCTTCGCGCATCACACCCTCGCGAGAATCGGCGATCACCACGCTGTCGCGCATGGCGGCATCGTCGAGCTCGCGCCCATTCGGGCCGGCCCAGCCGACGGCGTTCACGTGCGCGCCGGGCTTCAGCCAGGCACCGGCGAGGATGGGTGCCGTGGCCGGCGTCGCCGTCACCACGACGTCCGCGCCGCGGACCGCGGCCTCGGCCCCCATCGCACGCGCACCGGTCTCGGCGGCGAAACGCTCCGCATTGGCCGGATTGCGGCTCCAGACGCGCACCTCCTCAAAGGGCCGCACCAGGCGGAGGGCCGCGAGGTGACTGCGCGCCTGGACCCCGCCGCCGAGGATCGCGAGCACCGTCGCACCCGGATCCGACAGCATCCGCGTCGCCACCGCCGAGACCGCCGCCGTGCGCAGCTCGGTGATCAGCCGGCCGTCCATCACCGCGAGGGGCTCCCCGGTCTCCGGCCGGAACAGGAGGATCAGGGCCAGATGCGTGTGCAGGCCCGCCGCGGCATTGCCGGGATAGATGCTGACCAGCTTGGCCCCCATCCCCAGCGCTCCAGCAGCCGGCATGGCGGCGAAGTAGGCGCCTTGCGCCGGCGCCTTCAGCATCTGACGGGCCGGCTGCGCGATCCGACCCGCCGACACGTCAACCAGAGCGCGCTCCATGGCCGGCAGCAGATCCTCGAGCCGCAGCAGCGAACGCACCTGCTCCTCGTCGAGGTAAGGCAGCATGGGTACACTCCCGATTGCACCAGAGGTTGAGATCGTGGTCGCTTGGTCACGGTTCGCGGCGTCCCGCCCGCACCGACACGAATCAATTGGACCCGAAGGCCCACAATTGCCACGTTATGCAAGGGTATACCTCGCTGGGAGCCTTCTTTGGCAAGGCATGGTCGGGCATGGCGGCGGTGGTTGGGGTCGTGCTTGACCCTCGGCCTCATTTTGACCTCCACGGTGGTTTACGCGAAGCCCAGCATCGTCCTCATCCTCTCCGACGATGAGGACCTCGCCTCCCATCAGGTGATGGAGCGCACCAGGGCGCTGATCGAGGACCAGGGTTCGGTCCTCGAGAACTACTTCGTCACCTATTCGTTCTGCAGCCCGTCCCGCGCGACGATTCTCCGCGGCCAATATCCGCACAACCATCGGATCGAAGGCAACGACTCGCCGGCTGGCGGATTCGGCAAGTTCCAGGCCCTGGGCCTGGGCAAATCGACGATCGCCACTTGGCTGCAGGCGGCGGGCTACCGGACCGGCCTGTTCGGCAAGCTGATGAACGGCTACGAGCCCGAGCGCGATGCACCGCTGCCCGGCTGGAACGAATGGCATGCCGTCGGCGGGGGCCTCGCCAATTTCGACTACACGCTGAACGAGAACGGCAAGGTCACGGCCTACGGCACCGAGCCGGAGGAGCATCTGACCGATGTCCTCGCGCGCAAGGCGGCCGCGATGATCCGCGAGACGCCGAGGGAGCAGCCGCTCTTCCTCTACGTTGCCCCCTTCGACCCGCACAGCCCGGCGCAGCCGGCGCCGCGGCATGCCCACCGCTACGAAGACGAGCCTCTGCCCGCCTCGCTCTCGTTCGACGAGGCGGATGTCAGCGACAAGCCGTCCTACGTCGCGGAGCTACCCAGGCTCAAGGACTGGCAAAAGGAGGCCCTGCTGCGGCACAATCGCGAGCGCCTGAGGGCGCTCCGGGCGGTCGATGACCTGGTGGGAACCGTGGTGGAGGCGCTGGAGGACAGCGGCCGACTGGATGACACCTATGTCATCTACACCTCGGACAACGGCTTCCACATGGGCCAGCACCGCTTGTTCGTCGGCAAGACGACGGCCTACGAGGAGGACATCCGCGTGCCGATGGCAATTCGCGGACCGGGCGTGCCGGCAGGCCAGCGGCTGAAGCAGATGATCCTCAACAACGATCTGGCGCCCACATTCGCGGCGATCGCCGGCATAGAGCCACCCCGCTTCGTCGACGGACGGCCATTCCTCGGGCTGTTCGCGCATCCTGACCGGCCCTGGCGGCGCAGCATGCTGGTCGAGCGGCGGCAGATGGAGACGCACGAGCTCGCCGGCAACGCGGTGTTCGACGGGCTGCGCACCATGCGTCACATGTATAGCGAGTACGGTACCGCCGAGCGCGAGCTGTACGATCTCCAGGCCGACCCGTATCAGCTCGAGAACATCGCCGACCGCAGCCCGGCGCCGCTGATCGAGGCTATGACGGAGCGGCTCGCTGAGCTCAAGAACTGTGCAGGCGACAACTGCCGGATGCTGGAGGACCTGCCCGTCGAGCCGGACGCGCTGCCAGTGGCGGCATCCGGGAGCGAGGTAAAGGGTTGAACTGCGGAGTGCGCTGGCCGAAGCTGCCATCGTCACGCCGCGGCGAGCCGACGAGCGTGTAAAGACCGCGGCGCAGGGAGCGAACGGGAGCGCCGATGGGCCCGCAGGTTTGGTCACAGGTCTACGACCCGACGGGTAGCATGGTGCTGTCCACGCTCCTGGCGGCAGTGCCGATCGTGGTCCTGCTCGGGGCGATCGGCATCCTCGAGATCAAGGCCCATATCGCTGCCCTGCTCGGCCTGATCACGGCACTGGCCGTAGCGGTCGTCGGCTTCGGCATGCCGGCCTCGATGGCGGGCATGGCGGCGATCTACGGTGCCGGCTACGGCCTGTGGCCGATCGGCTGGATCATCCTCAACGTCATCTTTCTCTACCAGCTCACCGCCGAGAAAGGCGAGTTCGAGGTGCTCCAGCGTAGCATCCGCGGCATCTCGGACGACCGTCGGCTGCAGCTCCTGTTCATCGCCTTCTCCTTTGGCGCCTTCTTCGAGGGTGCCGCCGGCTTCGGCACCCGGTCGCGGTCAGCGCCGCGATGCTGATGGGCTTGGGCTTCTCACCGCTGGCGGCCGCGGGCCTCAGTCTGATCGCCAACACCCGCACCGGTAGCCTACGGCGCCCTGGGCACGCCCGTGATCGCGCTCGCAGCCGTCACCGGTCTCGACCTGCTCGAGCTCAGCGGCATGATCGGGCGGCAGCTACCCTTGTTCTCGCTGATCGTGCCGTTCTGGCTGATCTGGGCGTTCGTGGGCTTCCGCAAGATGTTGGAAGTCTGGCCAGCGGTGCTGGTTGCCGGCCTCTCCTTCGATCCCCCAGTACCTCGTCTCCAACTTCCACGGCCCCTGGCTGGTCGACGTGGTGGCGGCCATCGCGTCGATGGTCTGCCTCGCCTTGTTCCTGCGCGTCTGGCATCCGCGCCAGACGATGACCGACGTGCCGCGTGACTGGTCGTCCAAGGACCGGGTCGAAGACGCCGTCGAGCACCAGACGGATCTCGATTCGCCCGCCGCGGTACGCCGCGCCTGGCTGCCCTGGATCATCCTGAGCGCGCTCGTGTTCCTGTGGGGCATCCCCCAGGTGAAGGCGCTCCTGGATGGAATCTGGATCGCCAAATGGCCGATCGAGGGTCTCGATAACCTAGTCCAGAAGGTGCCGCCGGTGGTGCCCGAGCCGCACGCCGAAGCGGCGGTCTTCAGCTTCAACATGCTCTCCGCCACAGGAACCGGCATTCTGGTTGCTGCGATCATCGGCGGTCTGATCCTCGGCTACGGCCCAGGCGGGCTGGTACGGATGTACGGCCGCACGCTCTATCTGATCCGTTACTCGCTGCTGACCATCGCCTGCATGCTGGCCCTCGGGTATGTGACCCGTTACTCGGGCACCGACGCCACCCTCGGCCTCGCCTTCGCCAACACCGGCTGGGTCTATCCGCTGTTCGGCACGCTCCTGGGCTGGCTAGGCGTGGCGCTGACCGGTTCCGACACGGCTTCCAACGTCCTGTTCGGTGGCCTGCAAAGGGTCACCGCGCAGCAGCTCGGCCTGAACCCGGTTCTGATGGCCGCGGCGAACAGCTCTGGCGGCGTCATGGGCAAGATGATCGACGCACAGAGCATCGTTGTCGCCTCGACCGCGACCCGCTGGTACGGCCATGAGGGCAGTATCCTGCGCTACGTCTTCTTCCACAGCATTGCGCTGGCCGTGCTGGTCGGCATGCTGGTCATGGCTCAGGCCTACGTCCCGCCGTTCACCCACCTCGTGCCGCCGATGCCGCCGGCCGCGACAGCACCGGCAGGCCCATGAGGCCGGTCGTCACCCTCACGGTCAATCCGGCGATCGACGCCGCCTGCATCGCGGACGAGGTCGTGCCGATGCGCAAGGTGCGCACACGCGACGAGCGCTACGATCCGGGCGGCGGCGGCCTCAACGTGGCGCGGATGGTCCGCGCGCTCGGCGGCGAGGCGATCGCGTTCTACCTCGCCGGTGGCCTGACCGGGCAGGCGCTGGAAGGCCTGATCGAGGACTGCGGCATCGCCTCGGTGCGTGTCCCGATCGCCGGGCAGACCCGGGTCAGCCACACCGTGTTCGAGACCTCGACCGGGCACGAGTTCCGGTTCACCCCCGAGGGGCCCGAGGTCACCGCAGCCGAGTGCCACAACTGTCTCGAGGTGCTGTCGATCCTCGACTGCGACTATTTCATCGTCAGCGGCAGCCTCGCCCGGGGCATGCCTCCGGACTTCTACGCCAGCGTCGCGAAGCTGGCGAAGGCGCGGGGCGGCAAGGTCGTGCTGGACAGCTCCGGCGTCGCCTTGTACCGGGCCCTGGCCGAAGGCGTCTATCTGGTGAAGCCGAGCAAGCGTGAGCTCGAGAACCTGCTGGGGCGCAAGGCCGCCACCCCGGCCGACGAGGAGGCGCTGGCGCACGAGCTGGTCGAGCGCGGCGGTGCGGAGATCGTGGCGCTCACCCTGGGTGCCGACGGTGCGGTGCTGGCCAGCCGCGAGGGTGTGCTCCGCCTCGCCAGCCCACAGATCCACGCCCGCAGCGCGGTCGGCGCCGGCGACGCTTTTCTGGGCGCCATGGTGTGGGCTCTTGCCAACGATCGCTCGATCGACCACGCGTTCACCTACGGCGTGGCCGCCGGTGCGGCCACCGCCATGACCCCAGGCACCGAGCAGGGCAGCCGCGAGGACATCGAGCGGCTTGTTGCCGGGCTGACGAGCTAGGAGGCGCGAGCCTTGCCCTATCTTGCCATGGTCCGCCACGGCCTCAGCGCGTGGAATCAGGAGAACCGGTTCACGGGCTGGGTCGATGTCGACTTGGCGCCGGTCGGAATCGAGCAGGCGCAGCAGGCCGGTGATCTGCTCCGCGCCGAGGCGATCGAGTTCGACCACGCCTTCACGTCGGTCCTGCGCCGGGCGATCCGCACGCTCTGGATCGCGCTCGATCGCATGGATCGCATGTGGCTGCCGCAGACCCTGAGCTGGCGGCTCAACGAGCGCCACTACGGTGCCCTGCAGGGCCTGAACAAGGCCGAGACCGCCGCCAAGCACGGCGACGAGCAGGTCAAGATCTGGCGGCGCAGCTTCGACGTGACGCCGCCCTCCCTGCCGCTCGACGACCCAATGCATCCTAGCCATGACCCGCGCTACCGCGACGTTCCGGCGGCAATGCTGCCCGCGACGGAATCGTTGAAGATCACGCTCGACCGCGTGATGCCTTACTGGAGCGAGGCGATCGCGCCGCGCCTGCAGGACGGGCAGAACGTCCTGGTCGCCGCCCACGGCAACAGCCTGCGGGCGTTGGCGAAGCATCTGTTCGGGATCGGCGACCAGGACATCATCGGGCTCGAGATCCCGACCGGCAATCCGATGCTGATCGAGCTCGATGCCGGCCTGCGGCCGGTCTCCGCGCGCTACCTGGATAAAGAGCGCGCCGGGCCGGTGCCTGCGATCGGCTGAACGGCACTCAGAAGTGGCGCCAGCCCCGGCGCGGCAGGGGCAGCGGCCGGCCGTCGGCCTCGACGACGCCCACGCCCTCGCCTGCGCGCACGCTGCCGATGCGCGTCAGCGCGCAGGCGATCCGCGGTGCCAGCGCCTCGACCGCCGCACGCTGGGCCGCCGGTGCGGTGAACAGTAGCTCGTAGTCGTCGCCACCCGTGAGCGCGGCCTCGCGAGCGCCGGGCACGCCGCGGGCCACGGCGGAGAGCGGAACGAGCGAGGCGTCGATCTCGGCAGCGACGCCCGAGGTCGAGCAGATGTGGGTGAGATCGGCCACCAGCCCGTCCGAGACGTCGATCGCCGCATTCGCCAGGCCGCGCAACGCCCGGCCCAGCGCAAGCCGCGGCCGCGGCGTCCGATAGCGGCCGACCAGCTCGAGCGCCTCGTCCTCGGTGACGGCGAGGCCGCGCAGCACACGCAGGCCGATGGCGGCGTCGCCCAGGGTCCCCGAAACCCAGATATCGTCGCCGGGACGGGCGCCGGAGCGCAGCAGCGCCTCCCCGGCCGGGACCGTGCCGAGAATGGTCAGCGAGAGCACCAATGGGCCCGTGGTCGACGTCGTGTCGCCACCGATCAGATGGCAGCCGAACCGGTGCTGATCGGCCAGCAGACCGGAGGTGAACCGTCGTAGCCAAGCATCGTCGACCGCCGGCGGCCGGGCCAGCGCGGTCAGGTAGGCCAGAGGCTCCGCCCCCATGGCAGCGAGGTCGGAGAGATTGACCCGGAGCAGCTTGCCCGCCACCAGATCGGGCGGATCCTCGGCAAGGAAATGGATGTCGGCGACGATCGCGTCCTTGGCGATCACGAGCTGATCACCGGACGGCACGTCGAGCAGCGCCGCATCGTCCGTCAGGTCGAGAGCGCCCGGAAAGCCTCGCGCCAGGGGCTTGAGCAGGCGGTCGATCAACTCGAACTCGCCGAGGCCCGTCACGCTGGCGCTCCCGGACCCCTCAGCGTCTGGGCGAGGCGGTCCAGCACCGCGTTGACGAAGGGCGGCTCACCGGCATCGAAGAACAGATAAGCCAGCTCGACATACTCGTTGATCACGACCTTGATCGGCACGTCCATCCGCTCGGCGAGCTCGAAAGCGCCCGCGCGCAGGCAGGCGCGCAAGAGGAAGCCGAGGCGGGCGAAGGTCCAACCCTCGGCAAGGCAGAGCGTGATCTCGGGATCGAGCCGGTCATGCGCGGCCCAGCTGCCCTTGACGACGATCTCGAACCACTCGCGATCAACCTCCGGCGACGGCTGGTCGCTCTCGAACGGCTCGAACAGACGCTGCAGGCGGTGCTCGGCGAACTCGCGGCAGACCTGGTCCGCGGAAGCGCCCATGAGCTCGACCTGGTATAGCGCCTGCACGGCCGCGAACCGGGCGGCGCGCCGCTTGTTGAGGATCGGGCGGCCCTTGAGCTTGCTCATCCGCGGAGCGTCTCGCGCCAGGCGAGCAGGCGGAGCGCCGCCAGGGCAGCGCCGCCGCCCTTGTCCTGATCGGCCGGGTCGGCTCGCACCAGCGCCTGCTGCTCGTTCTCGACCGTGAGGATGCCGTTGCCGACGGCCGCACCGGCGCGAACACCGAGATCCATCAGGCCGCGACAGCTCTCGCCGGCCACCAGCTCGTAATGGGTGGTCTCGCCGCGGATGACGCAGCCCAGGGCCACGTACGCGTCGAAGCGGCCCGCCGCCTGCGCCAGGGCGATGGCGGGAGGGATCTCCAGGGCGCCCGGAACGACGACATGCGCCACCTCGGCCGAGGCCGCCTCGAGGACGCGCCGGGCGCCGGTCAGCAGGAGGTCGTTGATGTGCGCATAAAAGCGGGCCTCGACGATGAGGACCCGTGCCCCCGGCAGGTGGGGCACCTCGGCTGCGGCCCCTGGTCCGGCCATGCGCCTATCTCCTTGCTGCGCGCCGAAAGGGGCGCGCAGCAAGGAGATAGGCGGTCCGCGGCCCTGCTCAAGCCTTGGCTGCGGACTGGAGCTGTCTGGCGACGTAGCGGGCGAGCATGTCCGCTTCGAGATTGACAGGATCGCCCCGCCGCCGATCGGAAAGCGTGGTGTGGCCCCAGCTGTGGGGGATGATGGTGACGGCGAAGCGGTCGGCACCGACCGCGTTGACGGTGAGCGACATGCCGTCGAGCGCGATCGAGCCCTTGACCGCAATCAGCGGCGCGAGCTCCGGCGGGACGCTCACCGCAAGATGGTGACAATCGCCCTCGGGCTCGAGCGCGGCGATGTGGCCCACCGCGTCGACATGGCCGAACACCAGATGCCCGCCCAGCTCGTCGCCGAGCCGCAGCGAGCGCTCGAGATTGACCCGTCTGCCGGCCTGCCAGCTGCCGAGCGTGGTGCGCGCCAGGGTCTCCGGCGAGGCCTGCACGGTGTGCCGGCGGCCCTCGATCGCGGTCACGGTCAGGCAGATCCCGTCATGCGCAATCGAGGCGCCGAGCCCGATCTCGGCCAGCGGCAGCTCGCTGGCCAGGACCAGCTCGCGTCCGCCCGCAGTCTCCCGCACGGCCTCGATCTCGCCCAGATGGGTCACGATTCTCGCGCACGGCCTCGATCTCGCCCAGATGGGTCACGATTCCGGTGAACATCCGCAGTCTCACCCAGGCTCGAGCACGACCAGCCGGTCCCCGCCCACCGACCGCGCCTCGACCGGCCGCCAGGACGGGGCATCGGCCAGTCGCTGCACCCCGAGCGGCCCCAGGGCCGGCGCGGCGTCGCCGCCGAGCAGCAGGGGGGCGGCGAACAGATGGATCCGGTCGACTAGGCCCGCGCGCAGGAACGAGGTCGCCACCGCCGCTCCACCCTCGACCAGGAGCCGGGTGATCCCCAGCTCCGCCAGGACCGCGAGCATGGCCGCGAGCTGGCCTGGCGCGTCCGTCGCCGGCAGGGCGTACACCACCACCCCGGCCTCGGCCAGAGCCTCTGCCGCGGGTGCGGCCGGATCGGCGGTGAACAGCCAGACGGGACCGGTCGCGGCGCTGCGGGCGAGCTTGCTCCCGGCCAGCAGTCGCAGCCGGCGGTCGAGCACCACCCGCACCGGCGAACGCTCCTCCAGCCCCGGCAGGCGGCAGGTAAGCATCGGGTCGTCGGCCAGGACCGTGCCGCTGCCGACCAGGATTGCGTCGTGCCGGTGCCGCAGCCGGTGACCCTCCGCCCGAGCGGCAACACCGGTGATCCACATGCTCTCGCCACCCGCGGTGGCGATCCTCCCGTCCGCGCTGGTCGCGAGCTTGAGCGCCACGAATGGCCGGCGCCGGCACAGCCGCGACAGGAAGCCCGCATTCAACTGGCGGGCTTCCGCCTCCAGGCAACCGACCGCGACCTCCACCGCCCCGGCCCGCAGGAGCGCGATACCCTTGCCATCCACCCGCGGATCGGGGTCCACCGCCGCCACCACCGCACGCGCGATTCCGGCCGCGAGCATGAGATCGGTGCAAGGGGGGGTACGGCCGTGATGCGCGCAGGGCTCGAGCGTGACATAGGCCGTGCTGCCGCGTGCCGCCTCCCCGGCCCGAGCGATCGCTTCCATCTCCGCATGCGGCCGCCCACCGGGCTGCGTCCAGCCCCTCCCCACCACCCGGCCATCCTTGACCAGCACGCAGCCCACGGCCGGATTGGGCCACACAGTACCCAGCCCGCGCTCGGCCAGGGCCAGCGCCATGGCCATGTAGCGCTCGTCGCAAGCTGTCATCACCGCGCGCCGGCCACCTCGATAGGCTCGGGCAACGGCGCGCCGTCCGGATCGTCGGGCAGACGCCGGATGAATTCCTCGAAGTCGCGTGCCGTGGCGAAGTCGCGATAGACCGAGGCGAAGCGCACATAGGCGACCTCGTCGAGCTGGGCGAGGCTCTCCATCGCCAACTCGCCGATCCGCGTCGACGGCACCTCCGGCTCGCCCGTGGTCTCGATGCGCCGCACGATGCCGTTCACGATCCGGTCGAGCTGCTCCTCGTCGACGCCGCGCTTGCGGGTGGCGATACCGATCGCCCGGGTGAGCTTGTCGCGATCGAACGGCACGCGGCGGCCGTCCTTCTTGACCACCATCAGGTCACGGAGCTGGACGCGCTCGAAGGTCGTGAAACGGGCCCCGCACACCGAGCATTGGCGGCGGCGGCGGATCGCCGACCCGTCGTCCACGGGGCGCGAGTCCTTGACCTGGGTGTCCTCCGATCCGCAGAACGGGCAGCGCATCCAACGCTCCGAGAGCCTGCACGGGCGCGCCTTATAGCAGGCACCCCAGATAGTGACACTATCCGGTCATGCCAGCTTGTCGACGCGCCGCTGGTGCCGACCGCCCTCGAACGCGGTGTCGAGGAAGGCGCCGAGGCAGTCCACAGCTACGGCCAGGCCCACGACCCTCGCCCCGAGGACGAGCACGTTCGCGTCGTTGTGCTGGCGCGCCAGGGTTGCGGTCGTCACGTCGTGACACAGTGCCGCGCGCAGGTGCCGATGCCGGTTCGCGGCGATGCCGATGCCGATGCCGGTGCCGCACACCAAGACGCCGCGCCCTGCCCGGCCGTCGGCGAGCGCGGCGGCGAGCCGTCCCGCCATATCGGGATAGTCGACCGAGCTGCGATCATGCGTGCCGAGGTCCAAAACCTGCAGCCCGCGCCGCCCGATCTCCTCGCGGAGCAGATCCTTGAGCTCGAAGCCCGCGTGATCCGCGGCAAGGGCGACCGTGTCCGCTGTCATGGGAGGAGCTTCCAGAGCACTGCGTGTCGCCACATGCTATCCGATCCGGGCGCTGCTCGGAATGGGTCGAGGCGAGCGCAACTCGCGCTTGCAAGAGTGTCGCCCACGCCGTAGCCGTACGCCAATGCCCCGCCTCGGGCCGCCCGGTCAGGGAGAACACACCGTGCCTAAAGTAACCATGTCCACCCCGGTCGCCATGAACGCCGACGCTCTCTGGCAGTCGATCGGCTCGTTCGCCGCAATCGGCCAGTGGCACCCGATGATGGAGCGCGTCGACTCCGACGGCGAGAGCAAGGGCTCGCTGCGCACGCTCCGCCTGATCGGCGGGGCGAAGCTGGTCGAGCGGCTGGAGGACGTGAGCCCGACCGAGCGGCTCTACCGGTACTCGATCGTGGAGAGCCCACTGCCGATCAGCGACTACTTCGCCGAGATCCGGGTCAAGGACAATGGCGACGGCACGAGCACCGTCGAGTGGTCGAGCGACTTCAAGGTCAACACCAGCAGCGAGCACGACGTGGTCAAGACCGTCCAGGAAGTCTACCAGGCGGGCCTCGACAATCTGAGCAAGCTTTACGGCTTCGGCCGACGCTGATCCGCGTCGGGCGCCGGTCGGCCAGGGGGAGGAGCGGGAGCGTGGTCGAGATATTGATGCCAGGTCGGCTCGCGCTTTCCCATATGGAGGCTTGGCTCGCCACCCCATCTCTGCGGCTGGGGCTCGGTCCAGCCGCAGGGCCGTCCGGCATGGTGCTTGCTCGGCGCTTCCGGCCATAGGAGCTGGGAGATGGGCATGCCGGACTCGCTGAAGGCCAACAATCGGCGCTGGGCCGAGCGCATGGTTGCGGGCGACCCAGATTTCTTCCGCCGCCTCGAGCGCCAGCAGACGCCGCGCTATCTCTGGATCGGCTGCTCCGACAGCCGGGTGCCGGCCAACGAGATCATCGGGCTGGACCCCGGCGAGGTGTTCGTCCATCGCAACGTCGCCAACCTCGCCCCGCCGCAGGACGCCAACTACCTGTCGGTGCTGCAGTTCGCGGTCGACGAGCTCAAGATCAAGCACATCATGGTGGTCGGCCACTATGGCTGCGGCGGCGTGCGGGCGGCGGTCGACGGCCGCCGACGCGGGCTGGTCGACCATTGGCTGCACCCGATCCGCGAGATCTACTGGGAGCACCGCGCCGAGCTCGAGGCGATCGCGGACGAGGAAGCCCGCCTGCGCCGACTGTGTGAGCTCAACGTGGCCCGGCAGGTACGGAACGTCACCTCGGACGTATTCGTGCTCGAGGCGTGGGCACGTGGCCAGGAGCTGGCGGTGCATGGATGGGTCTATTCGCTCGCGACCGGCATCGTGAACGATCTGCACGTCTCGGCGTCGAGCCCATCCGACGCACCCTTCAAGTAGCACGGCTGCGCCGGCAATAGCATTTGTGGGGCCACTATCGAGCAGCTCTGACGGCTGACAGTGGTTCGCCTTCGCCATCCCGACTGGATTGGCTGGTTCACGACCCGGGGCCTTGGCCGCACAATGTCTACCTGCGCCGCGAGGACCTCTGCGGCGACGGCGGGCGCTGATTGGTGTTGTTCATCGACACCAACATGCTTGTGTAGGCTCGGTTTGCCAATGCCCGATGCATGGCGCAGGCCGTCGCGCGCTCGACCGGGCCGGCGAGGAGCAACTGGCGTTGAGCCGGCAGGTGTTGCGCGAGCATCTGGCCGTCGTGACGCGGCCGCAGACCTGGTCGGTGCCTTTGCCGCGCGCTCAGGCGATCACCGATGTCCTGGAGTTCAGGCGCGCGTTCGCCATCCTGCTCGACCTGTGCCGCGACGTGCCGGTGGGCGGGCGGCAGGCGCATGATGCCAACATCGTGGCCACCCTGCTGGCGCATGGCGAGCGACGGCTGCTCACCTTCAACGACAGTGACTTCATCCGTTTCGTGCCCAGGATCGAGATCGAGCGGCCCTGAGCCTCACTCCGCCGCCTCGGCCTCGGGCGATTCCTGCTGGCGCCGCCACATGTCGGCATAGAGGCCGTTGCGGGCGAGCAGCTCCAGATGCGCGCCGCGCTCGACCACCCTGCCCTGCTCGAGGACCACGATCTCGTCGGCGTCGATGACGGTCGACAGGCGGTGCGCGATCACCAGCGTCGTCCGGCCCGCGGCGACGCGCTCGAGCGCACCCTGCAGTGCCTGCTCGGTGCGGCTATCCAGGGCGGAGGTGGCCTCGTCGAGGACGAGCACCGGCGGGTTCTTGAGCATCACGCGCGCGATCGCGACCCGCTGCTTCTCGCCGCCCGACAGCTTGAGGCCGCGCTCGCCGACGACGGTCGCGTAGCCTTCCGGCAGGCTGGTGACGAAGTCGTGGATCTGGGCCAGCCGTGCCGCGGTCTCGATCTCGCCCTGGCTGGCGCCGGGGCGGCCATAGGCGATGTTCGCGGCGATGGTGTCATTGAACAGGACGGTGTCCTGCGGCACGACCCCGATCGCCCGCCGCAGGCTGTCCTGGGTCACGGCGCGCACGTCCTGGCCGTCGACCGTCACCGACCCGCCGGCCACCTCGTAGAAACGGAATAGCAGCCGGACCAGGGTCGACTTGCCCGATCCGGAAGGCCCGACGACCGCCACCTTGTGCCCGGCCGGGATCTCGAAGCCGACACCACGAAGGATCGAGCGACGCGGATCGTAGTCGAACCGGACCTCGGCAAAGCTCACGGTGCCGCCGGCGACGGCGAGCGGCTTGGCGTCGGGTGCGTCGGCGATCTCGGACTCCAGCGTGAACAGGCCGTGGATGTTCTCGAGATCGGTCAACGACTGACGCAGCTCGCGGTAGAACACCCCCAGAAAGTTGAGCGGCTGGTAGAGCTGCAGGATGAAGGCGTTGACCAGAACGATGTCGCCGACGCTGAGCGTCCCGGCGACTACATGCGACGCGGCGGCGATCATCACTGCGGTGACACCGACGGCGATGATCGCCGCCTGACCGGCGTTGAGGAACGACAGGGTGGTCTGGGATTTGATCGCCGCCCGCTCGTAGGCGGCCAGCGCACGGTCGAGGCGCCGCGCCTCGTAGGCCTCGTTGGCGAAGGCCTTGACCACCTCGTAATTGATCAGCCCGTCGACCGCGGCCCCGGCGAACTCGTTGTCCCGCTCGTTCATCTCGCGCCGGTAGCGCGTGCGCCAGTTGGTGGTGACGATGGTGAACGCGGCATAGGCCGCCACCGTGGCGAAGGTGATCGCGGCGAAGGAGAATGGATAGCGGGCGAGCAGGATCGCGATGACGAGCAGGAACTCGACCAGCACCGGCGCCATGCTGAACAGCGCGGTGGTCAGCAGGAAGCTCATCGACTTGACGCCGCGCTCGATGGCCCGGCTGAGCTCGCCCGTGCGCCGCTGCAGATGATAGCCGAGCGAGAGCTGGAACAGATGCTCGTAGACGCGCAGCGCCATCCGCCGGCCGGCACGCTCGCCGACCTTGGCGAACACCGCGTCCTGGATCTCGCCGAACATGGCCGCCCCCAGCCGCGCGGCGCCATAAGCGATCAGCGCGGCGAGCGGAATCGCGACGAGGCCGGGTGACGTGACCTGGTCGACCACATCCTTGAGAAAGAAGGGTACCAGGATGTTGACCAGCTTCGCGGCGATCAGCAGCGCCGCGGCGATCACGATGCGGACGCGCAGCTCCAGCGAGTCATCCGGCCACAGATAAGGCGCCACGAGCCGCAGGAGCTCCCGCCAGCCCACTTCCCGCTGCCCGCTCAAATCGCCACTCCACCGTCGACTCGCCAACCGGGCCGGACCATAGAAGCTCCCGGCCGGGCACGATACGGGCGGGGAGGGTCATGGCGGAGACGGCTGGCGAGTTCGACTATGTCGTCGTGGGGGCCGGCACCGCCGGTTGTGTCCTGGCCAACCGGCTTTCGGCCGATCCGACCAAGCGCGTGCTCCTGCTCGAGGCCGGCGGCCACGACCGTCACCTCTGGATCCACGTCCCCGTCGGCTATCTCTACACGATGGGCGATCCGCGCATGGACTGGTGCCTGCGGACCGACCCGGACCCCGGCCTCAACGGGCGCGCGCTCAACTACCCGCGCGGCAAGGTCCTGGGCGGCTGCTCGGCGATCAACGGCATGATCTACATGCGCGGCCAAGCCGCCGACTACGATCACTGGCGGCAGCTCGGCAATGCCGGCTGGGGCTGGGACGACGTCCTGCCCCTGTTCAGGCGGTCGGAGGATCACTGGGAGGGCAGCAACGAGTTCCACGGTGCCGGCGGCGAGTGGCGGATCGAGGCGCCGCGGGTCTCTTGGGAGATCCTGGACGCATTCCGCGACGCCGCCGAGCAGTGCGGAATCCCGAAGACCGACGACTTCAACCGGGGGGACAACGAGGGCTGCGGCTACTTCCAGGTCACCCAGCGCCGGGGCGTCCGCTGGACCACGGCCAAGGCCTTCCTGCGGCCGGCCCGCAGCCGCCCGAACCTGGCCATCCTCACCGGGGCCGAGGCCAGGAGGCTGATCCTGGAGGGCGGCCGCTGCACGGGTATGGCGTTCCGCCGCGGCGGCCGCGAGCAGACCGCCACCGTGCGCGGCGAGCTGGTCCTGGCCGCAGGTGCGATCGGCACCCCGCTGCTGCTGCAGCTCTCGGGGATCGGCCCGGGCGAGGTGCTGCAGCGGCTCGACGTCGAGGTGCGCCAGGAACTACCGGGGGTCGGCGGCAACCTGCAGGACCATCTGCAGCTTCGGCTGGTGTTCAAGGTCAGCGGCACCACGACCCTGAACCAGCGCGCCTCGACGCTGCTCGGCAAGGCGGCCATGGCCGCCGAGTACGCCCTGTTCCGAACTGGCCCGCTGACCATGGCGCCGTCCCAGCTCGGCGCCTTCACGCGCAGCGATCCGAGCTTCGCCACGCCCAATCTGGAATATCACGTCCAGCCCCTGAGCCTGGACAAGTTCAACGAGCCTTTGCACCCCTTCCCCGCCTTCACCGCCTCGGTCTGCAATCTGCGCCCGACCAGCCGCGGCGAGGTCCGGCCGACCTCTCCCGAGCCCGGTGCGGTGCCGTCCATCCGCCCCAACTATCTCTTGACCGACGAGGACCGGCGGGTCGCGGCCGACTCCATCCGCCTCACCCGGCGTATCGCGGCAGCACCGGCGCTCGTGCGGTTCTCGCCGACCGAATACCGCCCCGGCCCCGGGCTCATCGAGGAGCACGAGCTGGTCCGCGCGGCCGGCGACATCGGCACAACGATCTTCCATCCGGTAGGCACCTGCCGAATGGGGCCGGTCGGTGATCGGGCCGCCGTGGTCGACGACCGGCTGCGGCTGCGCGGCGTCGCGGGCGTGCGGATCGCCGACGCTTCGATCATGCCGACCATCACCTCGGGCAACACCAACGCGCCGGTGATCATGATCGCGGAGAAGGCGGCCGAGCTGATCCGCAGCGCCTGAGCCGTTGTCAATCCTCGGCTGAACAGGCAAGAAGTACCGTAGCAGGGAGCGGCCCTGGTCAAGGAGAACGCGATGGAAGTGGGCCTGTTCGTCCTGGGCGTCCTGGTCGGGGTCGGGCTCGCCTGGTACCTGCTCGAGCGTTTCCGCCACGAAGAGGCGCAGGCGCGCGAAGCCAACTTCAACGCTCGGGTCGCAGCACTGCAGGAGGAACTTCGCGAGTCGGACTCGGCGCTCGCCGAAACCAAGGAGCGTCTGATCGGCCTGCAGATGGAGTTCCGTGCCACCGAGGCCAAATCCAAGCCGCTCGAGGCCGAGCTGGTCCAGGCCAAGCGCGCCGCGGAGCAGGCGATCGAGCAGGAGATGAAGCAGCGCCGACTTCTGGCGGAGCTGCAGGAGCGCCTGGCCGGCGATACGCCCGAGCCGGCCGCTCCGCCACAGCCGGAAGAGACCCAGGCCCAGCCTGCCGCGAGCACCAAAGCGGACGATCTCACCGCGATCCGCGGCATCGGCAAGGTCATCGAGAAGAAGCTGCACCAGATGGGCATCATCAGCTTCGGTCAGATCGCCGCTCTGACCCCCGCCGAGGTGCGCCGGGTGAACGAGGTCATCGAGTTTCCGGGCCGGGTCGAGCGCGAGCGGTGGATCGAGCAGGCCAGGGAGCTGGCCCGCGCGTGACGCTCACTCGCTGAACGGCAGGGGTCGCGCGAGCAGGCCGTCGATCGCCTCGTCCACGTTCAGCTCGCCCGCGACCACCGCCCGCACGGCCTCGGCGATCGGCAGCTCGATGCCCACAGCGCGGCCGAGGCGGCACGCGGCCTCTGCGGTGTAGGCGCCCTCGCTCAGGCGGCCGTGGGCGAGCAGCTCGTCGGCGCGGCCGCCCCGGGCCAGGGCATGGCCGAAGCTGGTGTTGCGCGAGGTCAGGCTCGTCGCGGTCAGGATCAGGTCGCCGAGCCCGGCAAGCCCCATGAGCGTCTCGCGCCTCGCACCCAGCGCCAGCGCGAGCCGGGTCATCTCGGCGAGGCCGCGGGTGATCAGGGCGGCGCGGGCGTTCTCGCCCAGGCCCTTGCCCATGGTGACGCCGGATGCGATCGCGATCACGTTCTTGAACGCCCCGCCCAGCTCGACCCCGATCAGGTCCTCGCTCGGATAGGGCCGGAAGGCCGGGCCGGCCAGCAGCTCGGCCAGTGTCCGCGACAGCCCCGGCTGCTCGCTGGCGATGGTCACGGCCGTCGGCTGCCCGCGCGCCACCTCCGGCGCGAAGGACGGGCCGGATAGGGCGGCCACCGCTGCGCCGGGCCGCTCCTGCAGCACGACCTCGCTCAGCCGCAGACCGCTCCAGCGCTCCAACCCCTTGGCCGTGATCACCAGGGGAGCCGGACCTGTGGGCAGCCCGCCGACGATGGTGCGCAGCACCTGCGCCGGTACGGCCAGCAGGACACAGTCCGCCCCAGCCGCGTCGCCGATCGCGGCGCTTGGGATCACCTCCGGCGGCAGGTCGATCCCGGGTAGCCGCGCCGCGTTGACCCGCGCGCGCGCCATCGCGGCGACCGCCTCGCGATCCCGACCCCAGAGCGTGACCTCATGTCCGGCGCGCGCGGCGACGACCGCGAGTGCGGTGCCCCAGGCACCGGCGCCGACGACGGCGATACGACCCATGCAGCGCCCCCTCCCGGGGACCTTGTCGGCGATCCCGGCCGCGCCGACAAGCAGGAGGGGCGACGGAGCTGGCGCTCAGCTGAAATCGCAGACGATCTCCAGCCGCGCCCGCGGGCGGTCGCGATAGCGCCCGGCGGCCTGCTCGCGGACCTGAGCCGCCACGTCGCGGCTCTCGAACGGGCCGAGCCGCTCGACCGTGCGGCCGGCACCGGGCCGATCCGAGGCGGGGTCCCGGTCCTTGGCGATCACCCAATAGACCACGTCGCTGCTCCTCAGCTCCGAGGCACGAGCGCAGTTGCGCACGATGTCATAGTGCCACGCGCCGCCACACTGCGAGGTGAATGAGTCGGCCCGGCATACCCTTTGGCATGTTTCGCCATCCGTGCGTCGGGGTACGCTCGGCGCAGATCTGCGCAGAACGCCCGCGCCCTTCCTCGGCATCCAGGAGGGAAGCCTACGGCTGCGGTGGCAAGGTGCGCCGCCCTCCCCCGCAAGCCGCATCCGGTC
This sequence comes from Geminicoccaceae bacterium, assembly GCA_044224255.1. Taxonomy (GTDB): domain Bacteria; phylum Pseudomonadota; class Alphaproteobacteria; order Geminicoccales; family Geminicoccaceae; genus Benzoatithermus. The sequence continues at coordinate 12,337 of JBGAKU010000007.1, read as the reverse complement.
CTTCGGCATGGCGACATGGGAGGGCGCCATGGAACCAACGAGCAAGACCCGACGCGCTTCCCGCGGCTCGCTCGGCAGCCGCGTCTCCGATCTCGCCGACCGCGGCCAGATCGCTGCGATCCTGACACTAACCGAGCGGCTGCAGCGCGGCAGGCTTGAGATCGTCCTGCCCGACGGCGGGCGCCGGCTGTTCACCGGTGCCGAGGCCGGCCCGCACGGCGTGCTGCGCCTGAACAACGGGCGCGTCGCCCGCCGCTACCTGACGGCCGGCAGCGTCGGCTTCGGCGAGGGCTATATCGAGGGCGATTGGGACACGCCCGACCTTGCGACGCTGTTTGCCGTCCTGAGCCTGAACGAGGAGGTCTGGAGCCACGGCTATTTCGGCGGGCCGTGGCATCGCTTCGTGCGCCGGCGGCAGCATATCCTGCGGCCGAACACCCGCCTCGGCAGCCGGCGCAACGTCTAGGTCCACTACGATCTCGGCAACGAGTTCTTCGCCGCTTGGCTCGATCCGACCATGACCTACTCCTCGGCGCTGTTCGCCGACGATGGGCACGATCTGGAGGCGGCGCAGCGGGCCAAGTATCGCAGTCTGGCCGAGCGGATCGCCGTCAGGTCCGGCCAGCGCCTGCTCGAGATCGGCAGCGGCTGGGGCGGGTTCGCCGTAACCGCCGCCAAGGAGTTCAGGGCCAGGGTGACCGCGATCACCGTCTCGCGCGCCCCGCGATCGACGTTGTCCAGACGGTGCTGCGGCCGGCGTGATGGGGACCCGACACTGCCTTGCCTGGGCGCGGCTGCTCGCCCATGGTGGCGCTCTCGCTGTACGGAGTGGCCATCGATGCGGTTCGGTCTCGCCCCGCTGTTCCTTCTCGTCCTGCTCGCTGCGGGCTGCCAGAACCAGCCGGTCGACGTGACCTACGAGGGCTTCGAGTGCCCCGAGGTCCCGGGTCTCGACGACTTCCTCGAGGCTGCGGACGCCAACAACGACAACAAGCTCAACTCCGACGAGTTCAACAGCGCCTTCGCCGAGGCCGAGGACGAGGTCACGCCCGACGGCCAGCTCGATCGGAACGAGCTCGCCCAGTACATCTGCAAGAAGAAGGCTGCGGCCCAACCCGCCCAGTAGCCGCGGAGGCCCAGCACCTTACAGGCGAGCGACCGGCGGCAGCTCGGGCAGGCGGGCCAGGACCGTCTCGCGCCGCGGCTGGGCGGTCTGGGCGCCCACCTGCTCGCAGCTGCAGGCACCGGCGACGCTGGCGGCGCGCAAAGCGTCGACCAGCTCCGCCCCCTGGTCCAGCCAGGCCGCCAGCGTGCCGACGAAGGTGTCTCCGGCGCCAGTGGTGTCGACCGGCCGGACCGGCAGCGCCGGCACCCGCCAGCCCTCGGCGGCGGTGACCGCGATGCAGCCGGCACCGCCCAGCGTCACGACGCAGGTCAGGCCGTAGCTGGTGGCGAGCCCGCGGGCCACGATCTCGGGCGACTGCCCGGTCACGCCGGCCACCGTCTCTGCCTCGATCTCGTTGACCACCAGCACGTCCAGCGCCCCCAGCACCTCGGGCGGGACACTCGCCGCCGGCGCCATGTTGAGGATCGCCCGCGCGCCTTTGAGCTTGGCCTGGACCAGGGCGGCGAAGGTCTCCGCCGGGCGGATCTCGTTCTGGCACAGCACCGTGGCGCCGGGCCCGAGCAGCGCCTCGGGCACCTGGGCAGCGCTGGTCTCGAGATTGGCGCCGCTGGCGACGATGATCGCGTTCTCGCCGCCCTCGTCGACCCCGATCACCGCGATCGCGGTCGGCGACGCGCCGACTGCCAGCAGATCGCAGCCGACCCCCGCCTCCTCGAGCAGCCCGCGCACTACCGGCCCATAGGCATCCGAGCCGACATGCCCGACGAAGGCGACCTCGGCCCCGGCCTTGGCCGCGGCCGCCGCCTGGTTCGCCCCTTTGCCGCCCGGTGCCATCACGTAGCTCGGGCAGAGCACGGTCTCGCCCGGCCGCGGCAGCTTCGCGACCTTGAACAAGAGATCGGCATTGACCGACCCCGGCACGATGATCATGGCGCCTCCCCGGCTTGGCCCTGCCCCGTCCTAACCCCGCCCGAGGCCCGGCGTCCATGGGCGGGCGCAGGACCTTACCCGTCGGTAATGAAGGCGTGGCCAACACCGACCTGAGGTTGATCACCCTGGGCGTGCCCGCATCCATCGCCACCACGTGCAGCACGGTCTTGGCCAGATCAATCCCGATCGTGATCATCGTGGAGGTCCCCTGCGCTCGCACCTCTGCCCGCCAGGGACCCTACCAAACGGCCCCGCAGGGGCGGATCATCCCGTTACCCAAGGACCCGCTTCCCGCCAATGACGACGCGGCAGCGCCGACCGGTCCGGGGTTGCGAAACGATGCCGACGGGCCAGTCCCGCCGCGCATCGTCGTCCTGGGCGCCGCGATCACGGCCGAGCACGCCGCCCGCTTCGCCGATCCCGAGCGCGACCCCGCGATCATGGACGGGCTGGTGCGCGAGTTCGGGGCCGCGTGGGCGAAGGCGGGGTGAGCCGGCGCACCCGCTCAGGCAGTCTCCGCCGCCACCTCGCCCAGCGGCCGCCCCTTGGTCTCCACCTCGATCCGGGCGACTGCGACCGCCGCGACCAGCAACAGCGCCGCGAACAGGCCGATCGCGAGGGCGAAGTCGGCACCGACCACCAACGCCACCGCCGAGGGGGCGAGCAGCCCGCCCAGGCGCGCCACCGCCCCGGCGATCCCCATGCCAGTGGCGCGCAGCGCGGTCGGGTAGAGTTCGGGCGTGTAGGCATAGAGCCCGCCCCAGGTGCCGAGCAGCGCGAAGCTCATCAGCAGCAGCGAGGCGGCGATCAGGGTCGGCGCGTCGGTCAGCACGAACAGGAAGCAGCCCAAGGCGCTGGCGATCAGGAACGCGATCAGCGTCCGCCGCCGGCCGATGCTCTCGACCCCGACCGCGGCCAGGGCGTAGCCGGGCAGCTGCGCCAGCGCCAGCAGCACGAGGAAGCCGTAGCCGCGCACGAAGCCGTAGCCCTGCGTCACCAGCCGCCCCGGCAGCCAGATGAAGACGCCGTAATAGGCGGTCGAGACCAGCAGCCAGGCGAGCAGGATCATCGCCGTGCGCCGTCGCAGGCCGCCCGCGAGCAGATCGCCCATCCCCGCCCGCGCGGCCGGTGCGGTCGCCTGCAGCGGTGTCGACACCGCCGGTCGCGCGTTGACGCGCGCGATCCGGTCGAGCACGGCCCGCGCGGCCAGCTCCTCGCCGCGGTCTAGGAGAAAATGCGGCGATTCCGGCAGCCAGAAGCGCAGGCCGAAGCCGATCAGCGCTGGCAGTGCGGTCGCCGCGAACAGCCAACGCCAGGCGTCCGGCCCGGCCCATGCGCTCGCCGCCCAAGCCGTCAGCGCCACCAGGATGGTCCCGACCGCCCAGAACCCCTCCAGCGCCACCAGCCAGCGCCCACGCCGCGACGGTGGCAGAAACTCGGCCATCATCGCATAGTCGACCGGCAGCGTGCCGCCCACGCCGACCCCGGTCAGCAGCCGCAGCAGGAGCAGGAGCGTGAAGTCGCCGGCGAACACCGAGGCGAGGCCGAACACGGCATCGATCAGCACGGTGACGATCAGCACCCGCCGCCGCCCCAGCCGGTCGGCCAGCCGGCCGAAGCCCCACGCACCCAGCAGCATGCCGACGAAGAATGCGGTGCCCGCCTGGATCGCCTGCGGGATGCTCAGCCCGAAGCTCGCCGCGAGCGAAGGTGCCGCGAACCCGATCGCCAACACCTGCATCGCATCCGCCGCCCACACCAGGCCGAAGATCGCGAGCAGCCGGTACTGGAACGGCCCGGCGCCGATGGCCTCGAGCGCCCGGTCGATGGTGCTTGGTGGCATCGGCGCCCCGATCCTCGCTGGGCCATCTCGACGGATGGCGCGCCGACCCTAGTCAGGGCATGCGACGAACGCCATGCCCCTCGGGCGCTCCGGGCCGCCGGCCGGTCAGAACGAGAGCGGGCGGGTCGAGAGCGGGCGCCAGACCTCGGGAAACACGTCGATGGCGTTCTCCCTGAGAAAGCGCCGGGTGGTCTGGTAGTTGAACAGCCACTTCGGCATCATCTCGAAGGTCACGAACTCGCGCCCTCGATAGCGCTCGTGCAGCGCGAGCAGACGCAGCGCCTGGGCCGGGTGCCAGGTATCGTCGTTCGCCAGCACGTCGTGGACGTCCTCCTCCCCGCGGGCGAGCTCGATCCAGATCTCCTGAAGCGCCCGGACCAGCTTGCGGTTGCGCGTGGCGAGCGCGCCGAGCCGGTCGACGAGCGCCGCCGTGGTCAGCCAGGACACGCGCCGCTTCGCGGCGCCGCCTTCGGGGTGCCGGTCGTGCATCAGCGAGACCAGAAAGACGAAGTCGTCGAGGTTGGGTGTCGACCTCGGCTCCGCGCCGGGCTGATTGGCCGATGCCGTGGCGGCGGCGAGCGAGTCCAGGTTCAGCAGCGCGACGAGCAGCATGACCTGCTCCGCACCCTGCATGTCCAGGACCGCACTCCTGACCGTGGCGGCGAAGCGCAGCGGCTCGAGGCGAATGAAGGACTCGAGGGATCTCTTCGTCCGCAGAATTCCGATCATTGCTGCCATCCGCGTTTGTTTTTCACCCGCCGGCCCCGTCCGAATGCCGGCCCGGCCATCAACCTGCCGAGACAAGGGCGCGCGGAGCGCAGCGCTCCGGGCAATTTGTGGCCGCGGTGCCCGCCCTCGCGCTCGACGTGAGTGAAATGCACCTGCAATCGATCATGCGCTCATGCTCCCCCTTTTCTATCGCAGCCGTTCTAGCAGATTCTGCGCTGCTTACATTGAACGAATCGATTTCCGGCCGAGGTGAAACGTTTGATCGTCCTTAGGGCGAGGGTCGCGCATGAGCTATTCTGTCCCCGCGGCGAGGACATCAATCTGGAATGGTGACATCTGTTCTAGTATGACTATTTGTAGGTGTACGCTCTGCACTCGGGCCCACCCGAGACGTGCGGTTCCGCCGCAACGGCGACGCCCGCATCGATCCGCCATGTCGGGTCCGACCATCGCGCAAGCGGCGGCGCGGCGAAGCGCCGGAGCAGGTCGCTTCGCGCTCGCCTGGCGCGGCGAAGGGTGCTAGCCGCACCATCGATCGGACCATGTCGGAGACCCCTCGCGATGCTGCTCGCCAGGGCACTGCGCCCGCTCATCCGCACCGGCCGGCTGACCGTAATCGACGCCGACGGTCAGCGGCACGTCTTCGGCAGCGAGACCGCACCGGCCGTCACGGTCCGGCTGCACGACCGCTCGCTGCACTGGAAGCTCGCGCTCAACCCGGGCCTCCACGCCGGCGAGGCCTGGATGGCCGGCACGCTGACGGTCGAGGAGGGCAAGGGCCTCTACGACTTCCTCGATCTGTTCGGGCGCAATCTCGGCCTGATGGGCCTGGGCTCCTTCAAGAGCCCGCGGCGCTGGCTGAAGCCGATCAAGCGCCGCTGGCACCGGCTCAACGACCGGGTCAACTCCGAGCGCAACGTCGCCCACCACTACGATCTGTCGGACGAGATGTACGGCCTCTTCCTGGACAGCGAGCGCCAGTACACCTGTGCCTACCACCCGACCGGCAACGAGGACCTGGAGACCGCGCAACGGCTCAAGGAGCGCCACATCGCGGCCAAGCTGTGCCTCGCCCCCGGGATGCGGGTCCTCGACCTGGGCTGCGGCTGGGGCAGCCTCGCCATCTACCTGGCACGCCACCATGATGTCGACGTCACCGCCGTCACGCTTTCCAAGGAGCAGGTCGCCTGGGGCAACGCCCGGGCTCAGGAGCTCGGCCTCGCCGACCGCGCCCGGCTGCTGCACAAGGACTATCGCGAGGTCGAAGGCAGCTTCGACCGGGTGGTCTCGATCGGCATGCTCGAGCATGTCGGCGTGCGGCAGTACGGTCGGCTGTTCCGGCACATCAAGCGACTGGTCGCGGCCGACGGCGTGGCGCTGCTCCACTCGATCGGCCGGGTCGCCGGGCCCGGCTCCACCAACCCCTGGATCAAGAAGTACATCTTCCCGGGCGGCTACATTCCCGCCCTGTCGGAGGTCCTGCCCGCGATCGAGCGCTCGGGCCTGTGGGCGACCGACATCGAGGTCCTGCGCCTGCACTATGCTCATACCTTGCGCCAGTGGCGCGAGCGCTTCATGGCCAATCGCCAGCGCGCGGCCGAGCTCTACGACGAGCGCTTCGTGCGAATGTGGGAGTATTATCTGGCGACGAGCGAGATCTCGTTCCGCTACCTCGACAACATGAACTTCCAGATCCAGCTCTGCCCGGACCGTAACACCCTGCCGCTGGCACGCGACTACATGGTCGAGGCCGAGCGCAAGGCGACGGGTCCGCGACTCCTGGAACGGGCCGCGGGCTGAGCGGCCCACCCGCCCGCGTTGACAGCCCGGAACCTGCCGGGCCATGCTCGCTGCCGGTCGCCGCGCCTCGTCCGCATGAGGTCAGAACGGCGAGATCGGGAACAGGGAGCCACGGAATGCGCATCACGAGCTGGAGCAAGCGGGGCCTGCTCATGGCCGGGGCCATGGGCCTCGCCCTCGCGAGCGGCACGGCCTCGGCCGACGAGGTGATCATCGGCCTGATCACCAAGACCAACAACAACCCGTTCTTCGTCAAGATGAAGGAGGGTGCCGACGCCAAGGCCAAGGAGCTGGGCGTCGAGCTGAGGAGCTTCGCCGGCAAGTATGACGGCGACAATGAGGGTCAGGTCGCGGCGGTCGAGAGCCTGATCGCCGCGGGTGCCAAGGGCATCCTGATCACGCCCAGCGACACCAAGGCGATCGTGCCGACGATCAAGCAGGCCCGCGACGCCGGCATCCTGGTGATCGCGCTCGATACCCCGCTCGACCCGATCGACGCGGCGGATGCCACCTTCGCCACCGACAATTTCAAGGCCGGCCAGCTGATCGGCGAATGGGCCGCCAAGACCCTGGGCGACAAGGCGGCTACCGCCAAGGTCGCGTTCCTCGACGCGCTCGAGAGCCAGCCGACGGTCGACATGCTGCGCGACCAGGGCTTCATGAAGGGCTTCGGCATCGACGTCATGGAGCCCAATCGCTACGGCGAGGAGACCGATCCGCGGATCGTCGGGCACCAGTGGGGCCAGGGTGCCGAGGAAGGCGGCAGGACCGGGATGGAGAACCTGCTGCAGAAGGACCCCGATATCAGCGTCGTCTACACCATCAACGAGCCCACCGCCGCCGGCGCCTATGAGGCGCTGAAGGCCGCGGGCAAGGAGAGCGACGTCCTGATGACCTCGGTCGACGGCGGCTGCCCGGGCGTGAAGAACGTCGAGGCGGGCGTAATCGGGGCGACCTCGATGCAGTTCCCGCTGCTGATGGCCTCGCTCGGCGTCGAGGCCGTGGTCGAGTACGCCAAGTCCGGCAAGAAGCCCGAGCCCACGCCCGGCCTGACCTTCTACGACACGGGCGTGGAACTGATCACCGACAAGCCGGTCGAGGGTGTGCCCTCGATCACCGCCAAGGAAGGGCTGACCAAGTGCTGGGGCTGAGCCCGCTCTAGGCGACGATCATGGCCACCGAGGCCCGCCCCCTCGACCCGACGGTCGAGGGGGCTCCCGTGTTCGAGGAGGAACGGCGCGGGCCGCTCAAGCGGCTGCAGCACTTCCTGCACGCCTATCCCACCACGGTCCCGTTCATCGTCCTGATCCTGGGCGTGGCGCTGTTCAGCTCCGTGGTCGGCACGCGCTTCTTCCATCCCTTCAACCTGTCGCTGATCCTGCAGCAGGTCACGATCATCGGCATCGTCGGGATCGCGCAGACCCTGATCATCCTCACCGCCGGCATCGACCTGTCGGTGGGTGCGATCATGGTGCTGTCCTCGGTGGTGATGGGCAAGCTCGCCGTGGCCACGGGCGTGCCGGTGCCGATCGCTTTCCTGCTCGGGCTCCTGTGCGGGCTCGTCTGTGGCCTGATCAACGGCGTTCTGGTCACGCGCCTGCGCCTGCCGCCGTTCATCGTCACGCTGGGCACCTGGAGCATCTTCGGTGCCCTGAACCTGTGGTACTCGCAGAGCCAGACCATCCGGCAGCAGGAGGTCGAGGCGGCCGCCCCGTTCCTCCAGTTCATGGGCACGGCGCTGCAGTTCGGCGGCGCCCGGCTGACCTACGGCTCGATCCTGATGCTGCTGCTGGCGGCCCTGATCTGGTACATCCTCAACCATACCGCCTTCGGCCGGCACATCTACGCCACCGGCGACGACCCCGACGCGGCGCGGCTGGCCGGCATCGACACCGACCGCACCCTGCTCGCGGTCTACGGAAGCGCCGGTTTCATCTGCGCGATCGCCGGCTGGGTGCTGATCGGGCGGATCGGCGCCATCAGCTCGCTCTCTGGTGCCACCGCCAACCTCGATTCGATCACCGCGGTGGTGATCGGCGGGACCAGCCTGTTCGGCGGCCGCGGCTCGATCGTCGGCACCCTGGTCGGCGCCCTGATCGTCGGGGTGTTCCGGAACGGCCTGGCGCTCGCAGGCGTCGACGTCGTCTGGCAGGAGTTCGCCGTCGGCCTCCTGATCATCATCGCCGTCACGATCGACCAGTGGATCCGGAAGGTGTCGGTATGACGCCCATCCTGACCGCACGGGGGCTGGTCAAGCGCTACGGGCGCGTGACCGCCCTCGACCATGCCGATTTCGACCTGCTGCCGGGCGAGATCCTGGCGGTGATCGGCGACAATGGCGCCGGCAAGTCGACGCTGATCAAGGCGCTCTCCGGTGCCGTGACCCCCGACCATGGCGAGATCCGCCTCGGCGGCGAGCCGGTCCATTTCCGCTCGCCCATGGATGCCCGCTCGGTCGGGATTGAGACGGTCTACCAGCACCTCGCCCTCTCGCCGGCTTTGTCGATCGCCGACAATCTGTTCCTCGGCCGCGAGCGACGCCGCCCCGGGCCGTTCGGCCGCTGGTTCCGCAAGCTCGACCGCGCGGCGATGGACAAGGAGGCGCGCGCCCATCTCAACGCGCTCGGGCTGTTGACCATCCAGAACATCCGCCAGCCCGTGGAGACCCTGTCCGGCGGGCAGCGGCAGGGCGTGGCGGTGGTGCGCGCCACCGCCTTCGGCAGCCGCGTGGTGATCATGGACGAGCCGACGGCGGCCCTCGGCGTGAAGGAGTCGCGCCGGGTGCTGGAGCTGATCCTGGACGTGAAGCGCCGCGGCCTGCCGATCGTCCTGATCAGCCACAACATGCCGCACGTGTTCGAGGTCGCCGACCGCATCCACGTCCATCGTCTCGGCCGCCGCATTGCGGTGATCCGGCCCAAGGACTATTCGATGTCCGACGCCGTCGCGATCATGACCGGCGCCATGCAGCCGCCGCCCATGCTCGAGGCGGCATGACCGACCCAGCCTTCCGCCGCCCCCGCAGAGGATCTCCATGAAGCGCTTGGACGAGAAGCTCGCCCGCATCCGCGCCGGCGAGTATCGCCGCCAGGATTTCATCATCGCCGACGCCAAGGACCCCGACATGGGTCCGAGCATGAGCTGGACCGGACCCAAGCGCGAGCCGGGCGGCAGCTCGACCCGCAACCGCACCCGCGACGAGTTCCTCGACCAGATCCGCGCCATCGTCCGCCAGGACATCGTCGACATCATGCTGATGTCGGCCTCCAACACCGAGCGCCTGTGCGCCGAGGGGTTGTTCGCCGACAGCCCGGTCAAGCCCGCGATCCGGGCCAACGACACCACCGATATCTGGCGCATGCGCGGCGCCACCTACCACGAGAAGCCCTCGCGCCCGTTCCGCTCGGCCTCGCTGACCCGGACCATGTACGGGACGACCCTGCCGGCACCGGGTGCCGCCATCACCGGCACCGATCTCGGCCTCTACTCGATCACCTTCAACCACGACCTCGACGCCGACCTCGCCTCGCTCGAGGCGTTCGCCGACTTCCGCGCCGAGGCGGCCGAGTGCGGCTTCAAGTACTTCCTGGAGGTGTTCAACCCCAACGTCGAGACGGGCATCGACCCCGAGGTCCTGCCCCACTACGTCAACGACAGCATCATGCGCTGCCTCGCCGGCGTCCACACCGCCGACCGGCCGCTGTTCCTGAAGATCGCCTACAACGGCCCCAAGGCGCTCGAGGAGCTGACCTCCTACGATCCGAGCGTGATCGTGGGCGTGCTGGGCGGCGGCGCCGGCACCACGCGCGACTGCTTCGAGCTGCTGCACCAGGCCGAGAAGTATGGCGCCCGGGTCGCCCTATTCGGCCGCAAGATCAACTTGGCCGAGGCGCCTCTGGCGATGGTCGCCACGATGCGCGAGGTGGTCGACGGCAACCTGTCGCCGACCGACGCCGTGCGCGCCTATCACGGTGAGCTGCAGAAGCAGGGCATCCGCCCGCAGCGCATGCTCGAGGACGACACGGAGATCACCGAGGCCGTGCTCAAGCCCCAGCGATGAGCCGCAGGGGGATCATCTGCGGCGGCAGCATCGTGGTCGACGTCAACAAGGTGATCGACCGCCTGCCGCCGCCCGAGGAGCTCGCGGTCATCCAATCCCAGACCTCCGATACCGGCGGTCCGGGGCTGAACATGGCCGTCGACCTCGCCCGGCTCGGCTGCGGCTTCCCGATCGATCTCGTCGGGCTGGTCGGCGACGACGCCCATGGCCGACTGGTGCTCGACACCTGTGCTGCCCTCGGCATCGGCACCCGGGGCGTCGGCGTGGTCGCGGACGTCGTCACCTCCTACACCGATGCCATGATCGAACGGGACTCGGGGCGGCGCACCTTCTTCCACTGCCAGGGTGCGAACGCGCTTCTGGAGCCGGACTGGTTCGATTTCACCGGCAGCACGGCTCGGATCTTCCATGTCGGGGCGCCAGGCGTTCATGAGCGCATGGACGCGCCCTCGCCCGCGGGCAACGGCTTTGCCGCCGTGCTGGCGCGGGCCAGTGCGGCCGGGCTGCGCACCAACCTCGAGCTGGTCTGCGTCGAGCCCGAGCGCATAAGCACCCTGGCCGGGCCCTGCCTGCCCCATCTCGACACGATCATCATCAACGAGCTCGAGGCGGCTGCGATCACCGGCCGGGGCGACCCGCTGGAGGCGGCGCACGGGCTGATCGGGCTGGGCGTGCGCGACCTAGCCGTGGTCCACTTCCGCGCCGGCTGCGTCGCCGCTGCCCGGGACGGGCGGAGCTGGCGGCAGGACGCGGTACGGATGCCGAAAGACGAGATTCGCAGCAGCAACGGCGCCGGGGACGCATTCGCCTCGGGCGTCATGCTCGGGCTGCACGAGGGCATGCCGGTCGAGCGATGCCTCGTGCAGGGCGTGTGCGTCGCCGCGGTCAGCCTGACCTCGCTCGGCCCATCCGCCGGCATCCGGCCGCTTGCCGAGTGCCTGACCTATGGCGAGCAGCAGGGGTTCGGCACGGCATGAACTTCGCGAGTGACAACACTGCCCCGATCGCGCCGGAGGTGATGGCGGCGATCGAGGCCGTCAATCACGGGCGGGCCGCCTCCTATGGCGCCGACGAGTGGACCGCTCGCCTGCGGGACCTCGCCTGCGCGGTGTTCGAGACCGAGCTCGAGATCTTCCCGGTGGCGACCGGCACCGCGGCCAACGGCCTGTCGCTCGCCACGTTGGCGCCGCCCTACGGGGCCGTCTTCTGCCACGAGACCGCCCACATCCTGCTCGAGGAATGCGGCGCGCCGGAGTTCTATACCGGCGGTGCGAAGCTGATCGGGCTGCCCGGAGCGCAGGGCAAGCTGACCCCGGACCGGCTCGCCGCGGCAGTCGCCCTCGCCGGCGCGGCGGGCGTCCATCACGCCAGGCCCGCCGCCGCGAGCGTGACCCAGGCGACGGAGTGGGGTGCCGTCTATCGCGCCGATGAGATCCGTGCCCTCGCCGATTGTGCCCGCTCCTGCGGCCTGCGCCTCCACATGGACGGCGCGCGGCTCGCCAACGCCATCGCCCGCCTCGGCTGCCGGCCGGCCGAGATCACCTGGCGCGCCGGCGTCGACGTGCTCTCGCTCGGGATGACCAAGGACGGCGCCATGGCCGCCGAGGCCGTCGTCGTGTTCGATCCGGCGCTGGCGGCGGGCCTCGCCGAGCGGCGCAAGCGGGCTGGGCATCTTTTGTCCAAGATGCGCTTTCTGAGCGCTCAGCTCGTGGCGATGCTCGAGGAGGATCGCTGGCTGCGCCATGCCGCCCACGCCAACGCGATGGTCGACCGGCTCGCCGCGGGGCTGTCGCCCCTGCCCGGCCTGCGGCTGGTGCAGCCCGTCGAGGCGAACGAGCTGTTCGTGGCG
>JBGAKU010000006.1:0-50402 GCA_044224255.1 Geminicoccaceae bacterium | reverse complement strand
CCATGGCTCGGCCAAGCGCCAGACTGCCGAAGATCAGCATCAGCATGGGCCAGCGCAACGAGCCGTACGCCTCGTCGGCAGCCAGGCAGCCGCCGACGATGACCACGACCGAGGCGATCAGGGCGAGCGCGCTGATCGGCATGACCTCGAAGCTCGCGAGCACGATCACGGCCGTCAGCGCGGCCAGCGCCAGCCAGCCGCGATCGCGCCGCAGGGGCTGCTCCGTTGGCGTGGACAGGCTGACGAGGGCACCCTGCTCGAACAGGCGCTTCAGGCCGTCCGGCGGCCCTTCCATGAGAATCGTATCGCCGAAGGCGAGCCGCACCTGATCGAAATTGCCGCCCAGATTCTCGCCCTGCCGATGCACGGCGAGGATATAGACGCTGTACTGCCGGCGCAGGTTCAGATCGGCGAGACGATAGCCGACGAACCGCGAATGCGGCCCGACGATCCCCTCCATGACCAGGGTGTTCTGAGCAGCGATCGGCTCGAGGGCATGCTGGCCAGTGCCGCCGAACAGCACGTCGCTCTTCTCGCGAAGGCCGATGACGTCGCCCACATTGGTGCGCAGCACGATCCGGTCGCCTGCCTGGAGCACCACCTTGTCCATCTCGGACGCGAGTGAGATCCGGTCGCGGATCACGTCGATCACGCGGGCGTTGAGCTTCTTGGCGACACCCGATTCGTCCGCGGTGGTGCCGATCAGCGGCGAGCCCAGGGGGACCAGCACCTCGGTCAGGAACTGGCGCTGACGCGCGCCCAGGAGGCCGGAGAGAGTTTCGCGGTTCGGGAGGATGCGCAGCCCAATGGTGCAGAGATAGGCGATGCCGATCAGCGTCAGCGGGATGCCCACGGGCGCGATCTCGAACAGGCTGAACGGCGCGAGGCCCTGCTGGCGTGCAGCTCCGTCGGCGACGATGTTGGTGGAGGTGCCGATCAGGGTGCAGGTGCCGCCGAGCACGGTCGCGTACGACAGGGGAATCAGGAGCTTCGAGGCGCTGATACCCAGCGCGTGCGCCAGAGCGATCGCTACCGGGGTCAGGATGACCACGACCGGTGTGTTGTTCATGAACGCAGAGACCGTGGCGGCGCCGGCCGTCAGCGTGAAGATGCCGATCAGCGGTGAGGCCGAGGCATAACGCGACAGGAGCTGGCCCGCCTTCTCGACCACGCCGGTACGCTCGAGTGCCGCGCTCAGCACGAACATCGCCGCGACCGTGATCGGCGCCTCGTTGCTGAAGACGGCGAGCACCTCCTTGGTCGAGAGGATGCCCGTGATGAGGAGGAGCGACACCCCGACCATGGCCACCACGTCGACGCGGAAGCGCTCCGTCACCATGGTCGCGAACACAACCACGAGCAGCAGCAGGACGAAGTAGGGCTCGACCAGCTCCCAGGTCATGCGATGCCCGTCAGCCGCCGACGGATGGAATGTTGGGCAGTCCGCGGACACGCGGCAGGGCTGCGGGCATGGTGGCTCCCGACGGCTCAAGTTCTTGCGAGGGCTGTCGAGCCCCTTAGTCGAGCGCCGAGCACGCCGCAAGGCAGAGCCTCGATGCGAAAGGGCTGGTCGGGAGCGCAGAGGCGGCTAGGCTGCGACGGCAGCAAGAGAGGTTTTCGCATGCTGATCGGCTTGGACCCGCTCCTCAATGGCGACGTGCTCGCGGTTCTCCGCGATATGGGACACGGCGACAGCGTCGTTCTCGCCGATGCCAATTTTCCTGCGCACTATCTCGGCCCGCCCGCGATCCGCATCGACAGCGACGCCGTACGGGCCGGCAGGGCGGTCCTTTCGGTGATGCCGCTCGATGGGTTCGTCGACGCGCCGGTGCGGCGGATGGAGGCCGATGGGCGGCCCAAGGAGCCGAACGAGGCGCACAGCGAGTTCGCCGCCATGGTCGCGGACGTGGCCGGACCCTGGCCGATGGGGTCGATCGAGCGCTTTCGCTTCTATGAGGAGGCCCGAGCCTGCGTCGCCGTGTTCGCGACCTTGGAGCTGCGCCCCTACGCGAACTTCATCCTGACCAAGGGTGTCATCGCGCCCGACGGGTCGGTCGTGCGCCCGGAACGGCCGGTGCGCCGGCCAAAGGGGCTGCGGCCCTGAGCTAGCCCAAGGCTGCGGCTGCCGCCAGGACGAGCGGCAGGGTGAGGAGGGCCGCGACGGTGGTCGTGGTCACGAGCGCGGCCATGAGTTCGGCGTCGCCCCCGAGCAGTCGCGCCAGGATGTAGGAGGAGGTCGCGGTCGGCACGGCACCGGCCAGCGCCACGATCTCGACCGGAGCACCCCGCAGCCCGACGAGCAGGGCAAGGCCGATGCCCAGCGCCGGGCGCAGCAGCAGATGCGCCGCCGTGGTCAGCCCGACGAGACCGAGACGCCCCAGCGCGTGCGCCGGGCGGAGGCCGGCGCCGACGGTGAGCAGGCCCAGGGCCAGAGTCGCCCGACCGAGAATTGCCAACGGCTCCCCGAGCATGTCGGGTAGGTGGATGCCGCTCAGGTTCAGCGTGACCCCGATCAGGCAGGCGAGGATCAACGGGTTCGTCGCCACCGCCCGCACCAGGCTCACCGGGCCGATCGGGCCGGCGCTGCCGTGTCGTGCCAGGGCGGTCACGCTCATCAGGTTCGAAACCGGTACCATGATCGCTACCGCCAGGGCGATGAGCGGGGTCGCTGCGGGCGGAACGACGGCGGGTGCCAACGCCAGCGCGACGTAGGTGTTCCAGCGAACGACGCACTGCAGCACGCTGGTATAGGCGGGTCCGTCGAGCGCGAGCTGGCCACGGAGGGAGCGGACGCCGAGCGCCATCAGCATCTGGACGGCGATGAGGACCGCGCCCATGCGCCACACCGGCAACCCCGAGAGGTCCGCCCCCGCGAGCTCCCGCACGAGCAGTGCGGGAAACAGAACGAAATAGACCAGCCGGTCGATCGGGCTCCAGGATGCGTCGGGCATGAAGCCGGACACCCGCAAGGCAAAGCCCAGCCCGATCATCAACGCCACCGGCAAGAGAGCCTCGTGCACCGGCGATCCTCCTGCTTCCCCCTGTGACCCGGACGCCACGGCGGGTCGTCCCGCAGCATTGGGCGTGCCGCGACATGGAACCGTTCAACTCCTCGACCGGTCGGGCATGTTTGCCAAGCGCATGCGGTCGGGCTAGTTCTGCCTGGTCCGGAAGGGGCCTCGTAGGCTCCGAGGTATCACCGCCTGGTCCGACCGCGCCATCGACCCGGCGAACGCCTTCCGGTCCGCTGCGACGGAGTGGGTTGTCGATGAGTTTCTCGCTGGCGAACCTCGACCTGCGGTACGAACCGTTTCCGATCGGCGTGGCGCGCCCGATCATGGATGAGGCCGCCTACGCCACCTACCTTGCGGACTATCCGCCGAGCGGGCTGTTCGAGTACATCCCCAAGGTCGGCCACAAATACTGCCTGAGCGAGAAATACCACCCCGACCAGTACCACGCCTGGATCAAGGATCATGCCAGCTGGCGTGAGTTCCACCGCTGGATCAAGTCGCCGGACTTCGTGTTCGGCGCGCTCGACGAGCTGGCGCGGCGCTCGGTCGATCTCGGCTTCAAGCGGCGCAGCGTCGCGCAGATGGTCCGGCGCCGGTTGCGCAGCCTGATGCGCGGGCGCTGGTGGGAAGGCGAGGACCGCCTGTCCGCGCGGTTCGAGTTCTCCATGCTGCCGGCCGACGGCGGCTCGGTGACGCCGCACACGGACAACCCGGACAAGATCGTCACCATGGTCGTCTCGATGGCCGCGCCCGGCGAATGGGACCCGGCGTTCGGCGGTGGCACCGAGGTGAACCGCCACCGCCATCCCGAGCTCAGCTTCAACCGCATGAACGGCAAGGCCGAGTTCGAGGACATGGAGCTGCTGGACGTCTACGAGTTCGAGCCGAACCAGTGCGTCGTGTTCGTGAAGACGTTCAACTCCTGGCATTGCGTTCGGCCCATGCACGGCACAGGCTCGAAGGCGATGCGGCGCACGCTCACGATCAACATCGAGCACGAGCACTGAGCGGCGCGGCCCGCGAGTTCAGTGACAAGCGCCGCCTGTTCCCGCGGCGTTCCTGGACCGAATCTCTCGCCTGCTGGTGAGGAGGACCTGGTTGCCGGGTGAACGATCGTCGTATCGACATCGCTACACGGCCTCGGATGCGTCGCACCCGGCGTCTGCTCAATGGCCCCGGTGTTCGGGAGCCAGCAGCGTCTCGTAGGCATCGACGGCATGGCCGATCGAGAACCGCTTGGCGGCCATCTTGAGCCGGCGCGGATTCCGGGGCGCGTCGAGTGTCCGGACGATGGCGTCCGCGATCGCCGCCTCGTCCCCTACCGGCACCAATGTGCCGTAGCGCCCGCCGGCGAGGATTTCTCGCGGGCCGCTCGGGCAATCCGTGGCGACACATGGGCAGCCGCACGCCAGAGCCTCGATCAGCACGTTGCCGAGGCCTTCCTGTCGCGACGACAGGACGTAGACGGCGGCGCGGGCCATGTAGGCGTAGGGATTGGCGGCGTAGCCGGGCAGGAGCACGTCGTCGGCCACGCCCAGCTCCTGCGCAAGCGCCGTCAGCAGGGCTTGCTGCTTCGTGGTTTTCTTCTCGGTCTTGGCTGCGCCCAGGATGACCAGGCGCGCCGGCCGCCGCTGCCGTACCATGGCGAACGCCTTGACGAGCGTCGTGAAGCCCTTCGAGCGCGTCAGCCGACCTGCGCCCAGGATCACGGGCGGCCCTGGGGTGGCAAACCAGGGATGGCTCACCGGCTCGGCTGCCCTGACGCTGAGATCGCGAGGCACCGCGGGATTGTGGATCACCGTGATCGCGCTGCGGGGAATGGCGTAGTGCGCGGCGGCATGGTCGGCGAGATCCGCGGAAACGGCCACGATCGCATCGGCCTCGGCGTAGGTCAGTCGGGCCATCGGCGGCAGCGAGCGACGATGCCGGCCGCGACCATAGGGATGATCGCGGGTCAGCGTGTTGTGCTCGCTGAAAATCAGCCTGGTCGGTGCGCCGCTGAGCCGTTTGGCGAGCCATGCCGCCGCGTTCTCATGCGCGCTGCCCGTGTAGATGGCGCGTGGCGCGCGTGCGCTCAGGAAATCGGCAAGCGCATCGACATGGAGCAGGGCCGGATGCAGCGCCGGCTCCAGGGTCACGGGCAGCAGGAAGGCCAGCGCACTTCGCGGCTGAGCGCGGATCGGGGCGAGTCGGGCCGACCAGGCCGTGCCCGCAGGCAAGGCGACGACATCGATCTCGGGTGGAACCGTTTCGCGCAGGGCGCCTCTCAGGTCGTAGGCCGCCAGCACGATAGGATATCCGCGGCGCGCGAGCTCGGTGGCGATCGCCAGATAGGTCTTCACACCACCGCTGGGCCGGAAATGCGGCAGTAGAAATGCGATGGGCGAACTGCTGCCACTCATCGGCCCGACTCTCGTTCGGCCTGAGGCAAGCAGATGGTGTACGCCAAGCGGCGAGACGCCATGTTGCCCGACAATGGGCCTAGCGTGAGCATGACGGTGGAGGTCCAGCAGAGCCTCATAAGCTCACCCGTCGGGCGCGGGCAACGCTGGATCCGGGGCTTCCGCCGCGCGCCCTACGGTTAGGTGCGTGGCGCGGCGAACGATGGGCGCCGGCCACCATCGCCTCTGTCGCGAGCAGCAGGTGCAAGAGCAGCACCCACCGTTGTGGTAACGGCTTGTGCCGCCTTGCCTTCAGGCGCCGCTGCACGGCGCGCCGAACCGCTTGGAGCAGCTTTGCAAGCTTCATGGGCGCACTCCCCAGAACAACGGGGTGGCGGCGCATGGCTGCCACGACGGCCGATCGAGATCGGCAGCGCGATCGGCAACGGTCGGGGCGGCGGAGCGACCCCGTTGCGCCGCGATCGCCGCCACGGCGCCGCGTGCGGATGTGGCGCCCTGGGCAGCTCTGGCCGAGCCCTGGCTCAGCCAGGCGGCAATCTTGTCGCCACGGCCGGCCAAGGCGTCAGCTGCGATTGGCGAGCAGATGGACCAAGCCGAGCAGCTCCTGGGCTGGAACCTCTCCGCTCAGCGCGTAGGCGTAGCCATCGTCGCGCCAGGCCACCGTTGTCACACCCTCCTGTACCTGAATCGACGGAAGGTCGCTGTCGGCGGCTTTGGTAGCGGCCTTGAGCAGCACAAGCTGCTCGCCATGCGATGTCGCCATGAGCTCGACCACCGCCTTGCCACCATCCCAGGGGATCTCGTCACTGGCCACGCGTCGCATGCCCTTCGGCAGCACCGCCGCCGGCAGCAGGTCAGGCTCACCAGGCACAGGTGTTCGCCCACTCTCGTGCTCGGTGCCAGGTTCCGGTTGCGTGAGCTGTGTCACGTGCCATGCCTGGTCGGCATCGTCGGCGAGCACGGCCTCGGGGCTCATGTGAGGGTTGATCTGGCTTGGCGTGACAAGTCCATGGGCTAGCCAGCCCAGTAGGATCAGCGCCACCGCAGCCACGCTGCGGCGCATCCCGTGCCAGTTCTGCCGAAACCAGATGACCCGTCCAAAGCGTTCCGCCAGGCTTGCGGTCGCCATCGCGGGCGGCGCACCTCGCTCGGCGAGCCAGAGACGGATCTCTTCCTTCTGCCGTAGATGGTGGAAGAGATCGATCGCCGCGTCGGGATGGATCCTCAGGTAGGCCTCTACGGCAAGCTGGCGCTCGCCATCCAAAAGGCCATCGGCGTAGGCGTTCAGCTCGTCTTCCGTCACGGGTTGGTACATCACCTCACCTCACGACCTGCAGCGTCGACCGTATCTTGCGAGGGGTGTCGCGCCCGGTGGCGGTGCGGAGGGCCTCGCGACCGCGGGCCAGACGCGACATGAGCGTGCCAAGCGGTATGCCCAGGATCTCGGCCGCGTCCCTGTAGTTCAGGCCTTCGAAAGCCACGAGAACCAGCACCGTCCGTTGCTCCTGCGGCAGTTCCATCAACGCGGCCATGGTCCTTGCCAACTCGACTCGAGCAGCTTGGGGGGGCGGCAGGGTCCGATCATGTGCCCAGCTGGCTTCCCCGGCGGCAGCTCGCTCGACCTTTTGTCGCTGGAGTCGCTTGAGGTAGGTGTTGTGGACAATCGCCAGCAGCCAGCGGCGCAGCTCACCGTCCGGCCGCCACGCATGCGCGCTGGCGATCGCCCGTGTCAGAGCCTCCTGGACCAGATCCTCGGCTTGATCGGCACTGCGGGTCAGCACCAGGGCATAGCGGCGCATCGCCTGCAGCTCTGTGTGGATGTCACGGCGCATGAGATCGAGCAAACCCATGCTCCACATACCTCCAAGCGGGCGAAATAATCCGCCTTCCGCAATGGGCCGTCGGGCGTCAAGTCCCCCGAGTGATCATCTCGCCGCCGGGTTCATGCTTCCGTCCGTGGTCGGCGTTTTGTCCGCCACATCATGCCGTCAGAACGGGATCACGCGGTCGTTGAGCAGATCGGCGGCGGTGAGCGGGGTCTTGCGGTCGTACAGCTTGGCGAACCCGATCTCGGCGTAGGTGTCGATGAAGGTCTGTTGGTAGACTCGGCCCACCCCTTTCAAGGTGCCGACGTAGAACGTGTCCTGCGCCCCGCAGTAGCCCGGACACTCGCTCTCGAACTCGCCGTGGGCCTCCTTGTCGGCCTTGGCCTTCTCCAGGGCGTTGCCCTGGCCAGATCGTCGCCCGCTTCATCTTGCCCGAGCGCCTTGAGCCGATGCTTCATCGTCGCCAGGTCGTGCGCAGCCAGATGCAACGCACCCCGAACGGCGAGATCGGCGACACCGCGCTTGAGCAGCCTGCTCGAGCACCCGCGCGAATTCGTCGTTGTAGGCGTCGCGGGTCGGATCCACCAGCATAGCCCGCGCCCTGCGGCGCGGGAGGAGCCGGCTGCTCGATCGCTGCGGCGACGACCGCCTCTTCGACCGCCGACCCGGTTCTGAGGATCGGCTTGCGCCGTGACAGCTCCTGCAGCGCCAGTGGAGAAGCATGCTGCCTTCGGCGACGGTCTGTTCTCATCCTTTGGTCGGACAGTCTTGAACCGGTAGAAGCTGTCGTGGCTATAGCCCATGATCGGCAGCGCCGATCATCCAGGCTCCGCTGACCGCGGCCGACCGGCCGCGCCGAGGTCAGATTGCCAGCTGGCTTGCTGTCGATGTCGTTCCTGGCGCGGGGATGATCTTCTGGTCCTTGGTCATGATCGGTGTCCTTCTGGCACGCCGCGGCAGGGCTCTCGCAACCCCGACCAGCTCCCACCCCTGCCGCAGCCCCTCGAGCCTCAGCAAACACCGACCGGCAGATTAAGTCTAAACTTCTACACCTGACCATCAACATCGAGCACTGGAGTGGTCTATGCCAGAGCGCGCGTGTTCCCTGACCTCATCCAGATGGCGGTCGAGCGTTCCTCTGCTTCGCCAGGGTTGCAGCCGGACGTGGTAGCCGAAGGGTTCGTCGTTCCACAGAAACTCCTCCCAACCTCTGGCTTCCAGATCCGGTAGGCCATGATCGCAGCCGCGCGGGCTGTAGTAGTTTCTCTTCTTGGGAACCAGGGCGAGCCGATCCGGTAGCGCCCACTCCTGATGGAGAGCCAGACGCCCGCCGTCGAGATGGAACACTGGCTGCAGCACTTTGACACCAGATCCGGAACAGCGTCAGCGCGCGGCGATAGCGCCAGCTCGCGATCCTGACGTTCAACATACCATTGCTGGGTGACTGTGAGTGATCCGCGCTGCCCACGCAGGCTTCATATTATCATGATGCGCACGGGATGCGGGGTATAGTCCGGCTCGAAGTCGAGCTCATTGATCGCGACGCGCTCGAGGTCGACGAACATGCAGTGAACGCAAGGGAAGTAGCGGTACTTATAAATCCATTTGGGATGCCAGGGTGCGCCAAAGACCGCCAATTTGCGGGTTACCATATGTTCAAGTACTTCCTGTATCCATCCGACCTTTACGATATAATAGTCAGGATCGCAGAATAATGCAAACCGTGTCTTTATATGTTGAGGAAGCAGGTTCATCGCCCTGCCGTGGTGATAACTGCCGGAGGCATAGACGCGCCGCTCAAAATCGGCACCAGGATGAACTTGGAAACGGCCGTCCTCTGACGTTAAGCTCAACTCCGAGTCAGGTGGCGAGTTCTCTGCGACGAGCCAGACGAATTCGGTTCCGTGATTCAGTTGGGACGTCAATTCCTGGTTGATCTCCAACCAGGGTCGCGATTTGAAGGATACGCTGCATATCGTGATCGACGGCTCTCGCACCATGTCAAGCCCTTCGCTGGACCAACCTCAGGCGAGCGCTTCGATGTTGATGGTGAGCGTGCGGCGCAGCTTGCCAGCCGGGCCGTGCATCGGTGCCACCGAATGCCAGGAGTTGAAGGTCTTGACGAACAGCACGCACTGATTGGGCGTGAACGGGTAGGTGTGCAGGACCTCCATCTCGTCGAAGGTCGCGACCCGGTTCATCTGGTTGAAGCTCTTGGTCTCATCCTTCGGCCAGTTGACGTCGGTGCCGCCGCCGAACGCGTCGTCCCACTCGCCGTCCTCGAGGATCGAGAGGATCATGGTGACGATCTTGGTCGGCGCGTCCGTGTGCGGCGGCAGATTGCCGCCGTCCGCGGGCAGGGCCGAGAACTCGAACCGTGCCTCGAGCGGCACATAGCCGGGCGCGCGCTTGCCGCGCAGCACGCTCTTTGCCTTGCGCACCGCGCGCAGCCCCGGCGGGACGTAGCGATAGCCGAGATCGATGCCGTGGCCCGCCAGCATCTCCAGCGCGCCGTAGACGAACTCGCGGCTCTTGATCCACGTATGGAAGTCGCGCCAGAGCGGGTTGCCCTGCACGAAATCGTTGTAGCGCTTGGCGTTCTCCTTGGGCGAGAGCGTGAACTTGCGGCCCTTCTTGCCCATCTGCTCGAAGCTCTCGAACAGCTCGACCGGCGGGAAATTGGCGACGAGCTCGCCGTAGCGGGCGTCCGGCATCACCGGCTTGGCGATGCCGATCGGAAACGGCGTGTAGCGGAACTCGGCCCGGTCATAGTCGAAGAACATTGCGCGCCCTTAGCCTCGGTCGTCCGTGGCGTTGTCGCGGACCGCACCGCTACCCGTCAACCACCGGCAGGAGCGGGATGCCCGTGCGCGCGGCGACCGCGGGCTCGCTGGTCCACAGGCAGCCCCGCTCGCGCTGGATCGCCGCGAGCAGGGCGACATCGGTGTCCGCGTGCTTGCTCAGAGCGCTGCCACGCTGGTCGATCAGCGGATTGTGGCCGTAGGCATGGCTCAGCGTGAAGTCGAAGCCCGCCAGGATCGCGTCCTTGAACCCGAGCTCGGCGAGCGCGATGGCGGCGGCGACGAGGCCGGTCGACGGGCGCTTGTGTCGCACGAGCTCGACCAGCTCGGGACGGTTCCCGGCGAGCTGGAGGAGCAGCCCGTCATAGCTCTCGGTGGGTCGCTGCACGAACTCGGAGAAGCGCAGCCCGTGCTTGTGCAGCAGGTGGCGCACCCAGGGCGCCTGCAGCCGCCAGTTCCGGATGCGGTGGCGCAGGCGCCGCCAGGGCTGTCGGGGGAGGGGGCGTGGCAGGAAGTAGACGCGTCCCGCCGCCAGCCCCTGCATCACCGCGAGGGAGTGCCGGTCGCTCGCATTGCCGGAGCCCAGTACCGCCGAGACCACGGTGAACAGCGGCGAGCGCAGCCCGTGTGCGCGCGCGGAGAAGCCCGAGGCGTTGGCGCAGGCCAGCGCCGAATAGGCAGCCTGTGGCGGCAGGCAAGGGTGCGGCTTCGAGCCCAGGATGAGGATGGCGGTCGCCGCCGGCGGCCGCTCGGCCTCCCGCGCGGTGGGGGCGGGCGCGAAAGGTGATCCGGGGGCGATGACGGACTGGGCGGGCATGCTCGAAACGCCGATGTGAGGACGTGGAGCTACACCATTCCGCCGGGCGACACCAACGGCTCTGCCGGGGTCGGCTTGACAGATTCTCGAACTCTGCGTTCCTGGGCCGTCCTGCCTGACACGAGGGGCGATCTGCCGTGGACATTGTCATTCCCGGTGCAGCCAGCATCGGGCTGTTCGTGAGCGCGGCCGTGGCGCTTCTGGTGATCCCGGGACCCGCGGTCCTCTACATCGTCGCCCGGGCCGTCGAGCAGGGCCGGCTCGCCGGCCTGGTCTCGATCTGCGGCATCCATGTCGCGACGCTCGTCCACGTGCTCGCGGCCACGGCCGGCCTGTCGGCCCTGCTGGCATCGTCGGCGCTCGCCTTCAGCGTCGTGAAGTATGCCGGCGCCGCCTACCTGATCTGGCTCGGCTGCAAGAAGCTGTTCGGGCGGCCAGAGCCCATCCGGACCGGCGATCGGATCGTCGCGCACAGCTACTGGCGTCTGTTCCGCGACGGCTTCATCGTCAACCTGCTGAACCCGAAGACGGCCCTGTTCTTCCTGGCCTTCCTGCCGCAGTTCGTCGATGTCGGCCGCGGTCATGTCACTATGCAGATCGCCTTCCTCGGGCTGCTCTTCACGCTCCTCGGCATCGTCAGCGACGGCTGCTATGCCCTGGCCGCCGGCACCGCGGGCGGCTGGCTCAAGCGCAGCCGCGGCTATCAGAGCGTCGAGCGCTACGTCAGCGGGGTGCTGTTCATCGGGCTCGGCCTGACGGCGGCCTTCGCCGGCAATCACCGCAAGTAGCCCCGCCTTTCTCCGGAACCGTGCCTCCGCCCACCTGTTCCCGCAGCGCGCTGGGTCAATCTGGAGGCGGCGATGCCGAGGGGAGACAAGTCGGCCTACACGGACAAGCAGAAGCGGAAGGCCGAGCACATCGAGGAGAGCTACGAGAGCCGGGGCGTAAGCGAGCAGGAGGCGGAGCGGCGCGCCTGGGCGACGGTGAACAAGGAGAGTGGGGGCGGCAACAAGAGCGGGTCGGGCCGAGGCAAGCCCGATACGCACGTCGCGTCGCGCAAGGGTGGCAAGCTCGGCGGCGAGGCGTCGGCGTCGCGCTCCAAGGCCGAACGGAGCGCATCGGCCAAGAAGGCCGCCGCGACACGCAAGCGGAACGCGGAACATGGCACCTACGCACAAAGCTGAGACTGTCCGCGGCTCAGCCGGTCAGGAAGCGGATGGCACGCGCATGGGCTGATGCAGTCGTTGTTGCGATCCACCTCTGGGCGAATCGGCCGAGCTTGAGCTCAAAGGCTCCGCTGCCTTGAAGGCTGCTGGCCGGCTGGGCAGCGGTCCCGTCATTTCAGCAGCAGCAGGTAGTTCTCTCCGTTGAAGCGCAGAATGTCGAAATACCCTGCGAATGCCTCCGTATCGATATGTATCTTCGCGCCGTCCACGGCCAGCATTCTACAATCGAACGATCTCATGATCTCGATGATGCGCTCGGGGTCGTCCATTCTGCAGCCGCCTTCGGGTGAGCAGGTTGTCATCTGCCGATAGCGTCCCGGTCCGAATTGATCGCCGATGACGGTACCGTGGAAGAAATAGATCCCACGCTCAAACCCGATCTGCAATATCCTGTCGCCGTAGGTTGCCCGCCGCATGTTGGCCTGCTGGAATATCTCGTATCCCGGGCGCCCCAGCAGGGCCTGTTCCCAGTTGGTCAGCTTGGACAGCGCACGCGAATAGGAATGGACTGTCATCGGGATCAGCGCCAACAGGAACAAGATGGCAGGGTATGCAGGATGCATCGCCATGGCCGATCCACCGCTCGACATCCTGGCAAGACAACTGCGAGCAAGGTGGTAGATGAAGGACATGACGAGGAGGGAGGTGACGATACAGATTGGGGAAAGGTAGCGATCGACTTGCGTGGCAAAGAACCAGAAGAGAATATAGATGATGAACACGAAGTAGAAAGTTGCAAACCCAGCCCGCGATTGTCTGGCATAGGCGATCGATGGAAATGCCAGTAGCCACCAGGGCACTCCTGCGGCGACGAGAGATTGGAAGATGTAGATGATATTCTTGCTCACGCCATGAGTTGCTTGCTCCTGGTGCTGAAACAAGAGGTCGTCCGCGTTCCAAAGGTAGTAGCCGAAGACACCCCCGCCGAGTGGATGAACCGGATCGCCGGAGATGATCGCGCTTCTCAGGTACCACCAGGCGCCGAAGGCGAGGGCGGAGGCGGCATAGACGGCAGGCTCCTTCCAGGATCTGCAGCGCCCGAGAACGAGCAGGCCCAGGATGGCCGCGAGAATTCCGCCGAACAGCTTTGTCCCGGCGGCGCTGCCGGCGAGCACTCCGGCCAAAACCAGCCAACCGCGATGGCGACGGCCCAGATTCTCCCAGATGGCGACGGCCAGCGTGGCGCCCCAGCAGAGCAGCGCCAGACCGTTGTCGATGTACGCGTATCCCAAGGTGCTGCTGATGAACGGCGTGTAGAACAGGGCGATGATCGAGAGATAGCCAGGAATCCGCGAGCCAATGAACTTCTCGGACGCGCCGATGAGGCCGATCGATGAGATAAGAAAAGGAAGCGTGGCCATGCCTTGGGCGGCGATCTCGGCATCGACCATCAGCCCCAGGGAAAAGAGCAGCTCCATGTTCTGCGGGAAGAGCGGGTAGCGCAGGAACTCGTTGGTCGTGATGCCGGAATGCTCGATGTACGACCTCGCCATGGGTAGATGATACAACGTGTCGTCCCAGCGTCCGGGCACGGCGACGGCCTGAGCATTCAAGATCAAGAGCAGGAGGAGTACGATCGAGAGATCGAGATAGGGGAGGTGCGAGTGGCCCTTCGCCGCGAATGAGAATGCGCTGCGAAGGATGCTTCTCGAAGGGGTGCTCTGGTCCGGAATGAACAAGGACGCCAGTGAGGCCACGAGCAGCAGGAGGAGGACTGTGAATATCATCATCGGCCGGAACAGGCCCACGACGCCGAGGGCGAAAAGGGCCAGCATGGCGAGGCACAGGCCAACCGTGATCGAGAAGAACAGTCGCAAATGGCGAAGGCCGATCTCCTTCTCCTCGCCCCATGCGCAAAGACGATAGGTCACGGGAGTTCCCAGCAGGAGGCAGTAGGCGAGGAAGCCGGTGAGATAGAGGTTCAGCCCGATCAGGGAGAAGAGATTATTCAATTCCGTGCTCCGCCCATGCGCGCAATGGCCGGCCTGCCACCGTGGTGCTCCCGGTCAGCTGGCGAAGACAAATCGTTTCGACAGCGTGAAATTTGCGGCCAGCCCCGCCAATGAACCTGCCGCGACGGCGAGCGCTGGATATGCGCCGAACAGGTTGGGCAAGGTGATGACGAGCAGAACCGAGACGCCGTAGTTCAGCGCGCCACCGGCGGCGTTGGCGGAGACGAACCGCACGAACTGGTGGAGCAGGAGCGGGTCGGTGCTGGTGAAGGTCCACCGGCGGTTCAGCAGCCAAGTGCTCGTCACGGCACACAGAAAGGAAAGCGCCCGGCCGAGCGGAAACCCTGCGCCGAGCCATAGGAACAGCGACAGGCAGGCCCAGTCGACGCCAAATCCGGCCACGCCGACCAGGGCGAAGCGAAGAAACCGTCCTGAGGGAGCTATCCCCCATCTCCCGATAGCGCAGGAATCTCCAGATACCGCATCCGCTTGGCCTCTCGCCGCCCCAACGTCACTGTGTCGAGGATCAGGCCGCAGGCAAGGCTGAGGAAGGCCAGCAGCGCGCACCCCGTCGCCAGGATCGCCGTGGGAAATCGGGGAACCAGACCTGTCTCCGCGTAGGTGATGAGCAGCGGCACGGAGATGGCGAGGGAGAACAGCATGAGCAGCATGAATATGCCGCCGAAGAACGGCAGCGGCCGCTCCTCCTTGATCAGTAGCAGGATGGTCATCAGGATGCGCCAGCCGTCGCGGTAGGTCCGCAGCTTGCTGACCGAGCCTCGGGGACGATCCTTGTAGGGAGTGTCGATCTCTGCGGTCGGCATCCGCAGCTCCAAGGCATGGACGGTCAGCTCGGTCTCGATCTCGAAGCCCGAGGCCAAGGCCGGGAAGCTCTTCACGAAGCGGCGGGAGAACACCCGATATCCGGAGAGCATGTCGGTGAATCGACGCCCGAAGATGGCGGAGACCAGGCGGGTCAACAAGACGTTGCCGAACAGGTGGCCGCGCCGGTAGGCGCCGCGCACGTCGCCGCGTCTCCGGCCGTTCACCATGTCAAGCTGTGCGCCGAGGAGCGCCTGAACCATGATCGGGGCGGAGGCGGCATGATAGGTGTCGTCGCCGTCGACCAGCACGTAGACGTCGGCCTCGATGTCGGCGAACATGCGGCGAACGACATTGCCCTTGCCCTGAAGGGTCTCACTGCGGATCACCGCTCCCGCCTGCGCCGCAGCCTCTCTGGTCCTGTCCCGCGAGTTGTTGTCGTAGACGTAGATGATCGCCTGCGGCAGCGCTGCCCGAAAGTCCCGGACGACCTGCGCGATCGACAACTCCTCGTTGCAACAAGGGACGAGGACCGCGATCCGGACCCGGGGACGAGCGGCAGGAGCCGTCCGCGCGGCCCCGCTTGCCGCTGCCGGATGCCGGTCGTCCGGTGGAGACGATGGCGACGTGCCGTCAGGCACCATGCCCTACCCGATCGCCACCAGCTCCGCATGGGGTCGACCCGCGATCGGATTCCGCATCAGGCTCGCGTCGCTGCCATTGGGGCTGGTGGATGGGCCAAGGCCGGCCGCGGCCAAGTCGCCGAGCGGGCGTGGTCCGCCTCCAATCCTCACCATGCCAGGCGCTCCCAGGATGCCAAGCCCGGTAGGGCTTGGGCACGGAGCTTAGTCGAGGGCCGTGGGACTGTCACCGTTGCGGCTGGCTCAGCGGTCGAAGTGGAAGAACGCCCGAATGCGGTCCAGGAGCGCGCCGGGCGGAATGGCCGCCGCCCCGACACTGGCGGCCACGCCGCGCTCGATCAGGGCTTGGCCGCGCCGGGCCGACAGCTCGAACTGGCGCACCATCTCCGGCTCCTCGGCGAGCAGCGGGGCGACCTGATCCTTGCGCAGCTCGAACACGGTGCACGGAGTGAGCGCCTTCACCGTCGCGGCGTGGGGCGCCCCTGTGAGCATGCCGATCTCGCCGATATAGTCGCCGGCCGAGATCCGGCCGATCCTGGACAGGACGCCGCTGGCCTGCCGCGAGACCTCGAGCACCCCGGCGGCGATGATGAACAACGAGGCCTCGGTGTCGCCTTGAGCGAACAGGATCTGGCCGGGCTCCAGCTCGTGCCGGATCAATTGGACCTGAAGGCGGTCACGCGCCTCGGCGGGCAGGTCGTGGAACAACGCGATGCCCGCGAGATCCGGCGGTATTGCCATGGCCCTGGCCGATGACGCAGTGGGCGCCTGGCCCATGCCCGCGGCGCGGAGCTGGCGCAGGATCTGCTGGAGCAGGTTGCTCTTCGCCTGCCCGAGCACCCCGCTGCGCGCGACCGAAAAGGTAACCGTGTACTCATGGGTGCGGCGGTCGATCCGGGCCAGCGCAACCGCGGGAGCAGGTAGATCCAGGATCTCGGGACACAGCAGGATTGCCCGGTGGAGCAGGTCCACGACTCGCTGCGGCTCGAACGCTGCATCGCACGGCACCGAGATGCTGTCGGTTCGGACCGGCGACGGGACACTGCGATTGATGATGCGCGACTTCGCGATCACGCTGTTGGGCACGGTCGCCAGGTCGTTGCCGCCGGTGCGGATCTGCACCGAGCGCCAGTTGATCTGGATCACCTCGCCGTCGATATCCCCTTCCAGCGAGACCAGGTCGCCGATCGAGAAGGGCCGCTCGATCCCTACCGCGATGCCGGCGAACACGTCGGCGAGCGTGTTCTGGAGGGCGAGGCCCAGCACGATCGCAATAACGCCCGAGGTGGCGACCAGGCCGCCGATGGGCAGGGCGAATACCAGGCTGGCGATGGTCAGCCCGACCGCGAGATAGACCAGCCCAGCGAGCAGGTCGGAGAACAGCCGGCCTTCGCGCGAGAGCGCACCGCGCAACAGCACGAGCTTGCCGATCTCGATCGCGAGCCGAGCAGCGAGCAACCACCAGCTCGAGACGATGAGCTGGTGCCAGAGGCGGAATCCCGTGCCCGGCGCCGCGAACATCGGCTCCAGAGGTGACCTGACCAGGTAGACCACGGCGGCGGTGGTCAGCGCGAACGTGCTTACGCCGACCAGAAGTCTGCGTGCAGCCGACGCCCGAGCGATCGCCAGCCAGCTCAGGGCCGAGAGGACGACAAGAGCCGTGGCGAGAGCGCTGGCCGTCAGCGGCATGTGGCCTGCCGCCTCAGTCCACGAACGGGTCCTTCACCAGGATCGTGTCGTCGCGGTCGGGGCTGGTCGAGAGCAAGGCCACCGGGCACTCGACCAGCTCCTCCAGGCGCTTGACATACTTGACCGCATTGGCCGGGAGCTGGGCGAAGCTGCGCGCGCCGCGCGTGGTCTCCTCCCAGCCCTCGAGCTCCTCGTAGACCGGCCTGGCCGCCGCCTGTGCGCACATGCCGGCCGGCAGATGGTGCAGGAGCTGGCCGCCGAGCGTGTAGGCGGTGCAGACCTTCAGGGTCTGCATGCCGTCGAGCACGTCGAGCTTGGTCAGCGCCAAGCCCTTGATGCCGCCGAGCTTGACCGCCTGCCGCACCAGCACCGCGTCGAACCAGCCGCACCGGCGCGGCCGGCCGGTGACCGTGCCGAACTCGTGGCCGCGCTCGCCCAGGCCCTTGCCGACCTCGTCGAACAGCTCGGTGGGGAACGGGCCTGAGCCGACGCGCGTCGTGTAGGCCTTGCAGATGCCGAGCACGAACCCGACGCTGTCGGGTCCCGTGCCGGAGCCCGACGCTGCCGCTGCCGCCACCGTGTTCGAGGAGGTCACGAACGGGTAGGTGCCGTGATCGACGTCGAGCATGGTGCCCTGCGCACCCTCGAACAGGATGCGGCGGCCGGCGCGCTTGAGCTCCGCCAGCCGCAGCCAGACGGGCTCGGCGAACGGCAGCAGCTTGGGGGCCAGGGCGGTGAGCTTCGCCAGAAGCGCGTCGCCGTCGATCTCCTCGATGCCGAAGCCACGCCGCAGCGCGTTGTGATGCAGGAGGAGCTCATGCACCTTGGCCGGCAGGGTCTCGGGATCGGCCAGATCGCAGACCCGGATCGCCCGTCGCGCCGCCTTGTCCTCATAGGCCGGGCCGATGCCCCGGCCGGTGGTGCCGATCTTGCCGGTGCCCTGGTTGCTGCCCTCGCGCGCCGCCTCGCGTGCCCGGTCGAGCTCGCCATGCAGGGGCAGGATCAATGCCGCATTCTCGGCGATGCGCAGCGAATCGGTGCCGATCGCGACACCCTGCGCGCGCAGGCGCTCGATCTCCCCGAGCAGGGCCCAGGGATCGACCACGACACCGTTGCCGATCAGCGAGAGCTTGCCCTTGCGCACCACGCCCGAGGGCAGCAGTGACAGCTTGTAGGTGACGCCGTCGATCACCAGCGTGTGGCCGGCATTGTGGCCGCCCTGGAAGCGGACGACCACGTCGGCCCGCTCGCTGAGCCAGTCGACGATCTTGCCCTTGCCCTCGTCGCCCCATTGGGCACCGACGACCGCGACGTTGCTCATGGCACTCGACTCGACACGGGCGCTCTCCCTGGCGCGGTGGCGCGGGAGGTCCTACACCGGGTCGGCGCTCCAAGCCAGCACAGCGATGGACTGACCTTGCGGTGACCGCCGCCCCGCCCGCGACCTGAGGTGGCTCAGCCAACGCACCAACGCCTGAGCGCAACGTATCGCCGCGCCCGCCGTTCACTGTCGATCCGGCCGCCTTGATGGCGGTCATCACCCAGCGGAGCACCGGCATGGGCCTCTTCAGCCAGGGCATCGAGAAGCTCGACGATCTGTTCGTTCACCAGCTCGAGGACATCTACTACGCCGAGCATCAGATCACGCAGGCGCTGCCGACGATGATCGAGAAGGCGACCGACACGCAGCTCAAGCAGGGCTTCGAGACGCACCTCGCCGAGACGCAGAACCAGATCAAGCGGCTCGATCAGGTGTTCGAGATGCACGGCAGGAAGCCGCAAGGGGCGACCTGCCCGGCGATCGACGGCATCCTCGAGGAGGCCAACGACGTCGCGGGCGACATTGCCGACAAGAACCTGCTCGACGCGGCGCTGATCGCCTCCGCCCAGGCGGTGGAGCATTACGAGATCACCCGCTACGGCACGCTGATCGCCTGGGCCAAGCAGCTCGGCCGGCAGGACTGCGCCGATGTGCTCGAGCAGAACCTGAACGAGGAGAAGGCCACCGACCAGAAGCTCACCGTCATGGCGGAGAGCTCGGTCAACAAGCAGGTGGCGTAAGCCGCGAGCCGGGCGGGAATCGCGCGCCCGCCCGAGACTTCACAGAAGAAAATCGCTCGCCTGCATGGCGATGGACTGGTCGAGCACGATGACCAGCTCGGCGCCGGGCGTCGTGTCGGAGGTGTTAGCTTCAATGTAGGTGTGCCCGCCGGACTGGTAGAAGTGTAGCTGACCGACCGCAGTGAACGCCGCTCTGCCGATGAAGGTGAGATCCTGAACCCCATCGACGCGCTCGTTGGCATCCACGTCCCGAAGGTCGATTCGGTCGCCCTGCGCCCGATTGAAATCGGTGATGTGATCCGGCCTGGTTGCAGGACTGTGATAGGCCTGATCGTAATCGAATCGGTCGGCGCCGCCGCGGCCTGTAAGCACGTCTGCGTCGAACGCGCCGTTCAGCACATTGGCGCGCCCGTCGCCGGCGAGGCGGTCTGCATACGGTGTGCCGATGAGGTTCTCGATGCTGAACAGGCGATCGTGGCCAGTGGTGGTGCCGGTGGCGGTGCCACTGGCGAGGTCGGCCACCACCCGGCTGCCATAGTTATAGAGGCTGGCCGTGTCGTTGCCGGCGCCACCGTACAAGTCGTCGTCGCCGAACCCGCCCTCGAGCAGATCATTGCCGTCGCCGCCATAGAGCCTGTCGTTGCCGTCGAGGCCGCCCAGCTGATCAGCGCCTCCCTCGCCATAGAGAATGTCACCCTGCTCGCCGCCGACGAGCAGGTCTCGATGCTCGGAGCCGATGACGCCCTCGATGCCGTAGAGATGGTCCCCTTCGGCGTCCCCATAGTGACCGATCAGGTCGGTGAGGCTGACATAGACACCAGCGGCGGAGCCGCGATAGCTCGCATAGTCGAAGCCAGAGCTGCCGAAGATTCCATCGGCACCATCTCCACCCTCGATCACGTCGTCGCCCTCGAATCCCACAAGATTGTCGTCGCCGCCGAGTCCGAAGATCTGATCGGCGCTATCGGTGCCGTTGATGTTGTCCGCAGCATTGGTGCCAGTGAACTTGGCCATGATCTGATGCCCCTGCGCTCGTGTCGTATCACTGGGTAAGCCTGCGGAGGATGATCCCCTTACGTTTCGCCAACATGTCGTCTTGAGCGACTGGTGCAGGGTTCATGTTTCCGTTTCGACACATTGTTGCCGCAGGTCGTCGGCACCGGTGAACAGCGCGGTCGGCGGCTACAGCAGGAAGTCGCCCGCCTGCAGCGACAGCAGCGGATCGAGGACGATGCGCATCTCGGCACCCGGGTCGTCGCGGGTATTGGCCTCGATCACCGTATCGCCGTCCTCTTGGTAGCAGCGGATCTGACCGACGGCGGTGAACTGGCCTGTGCCGATGAACCGGAACGCCTGGTCGCCTACCACCAGCTCGTTGGCGTCGATAGCGGCGAGATCGATCTTGTCGCCCTGGCTGCGACTGAAATCGATGATCCGGTCGGACGCCGCAGCCGTACTCTCGAACGTCGTGATGTAGGCGAACTTGTCGGCGCCGCCGCGTCCGGTCAGGATGTCCGCGCCCTGCCCGCCGATGAGCAGGTTGCCCTGCTCGTTGCCGCTCAGATGATCGTTGAAGCCCGAGCCCTGCACGCCCTCGATGCCGGACAGACGGTCGCCCTCAGCGTCGCCGCCGCTGCCGGTGCCGGCCGCCAGATCGACCCTGACTCCCCCGCTCGCGGACTGGTACCAAGCGACGTCGAATCCGGCCCCGCCCAGCAGCTTGTCCGCGCTGCCGCCGCCATCGAGCCGATCGGCGCCGCTGCCGCCGCGCAGCTCGTCTGCGCCCTGACCGCCGTTCAGATTGTCGTTGCCGCTGCCACCATCCAGCAGGTCGTTGCCGCCCCGGCCGAACAGGATGTCGGCCCCGCCTTCGCCACGGAGCACGTTGCGCTGGTCGCCGATGTCCAGGCTGCCCAGCACGTCGCCGAAGGCCGAGCCGATGATGCCTTCGATGCTGTAAAGCTGATCGCCTGCAGCATCGCCGGCCTGGATGCCGTTGGCATCGACGAACACGGCCGAGCTCGATCCACGATAGCTCGCATAGTCGAAGCCGGTGCTGCCGAACAGCTGGTCGGCGCCAGCGCCACCCTCCAGGATGTCGTCGCCGTCGACACCGATCAGGATGTCGTTGCCGCCGTAGCCGAAGATCTGATCCGCGACGCCCGTCCCCTCCAGCTCGGGATCGCTCGCATCGGTGCCCCTGACGATAGCCATGATATCCTCTCCGCATCAGCCGACAAGGAGCGCCGACTGCTTGGCTTGAGAGAATTCACGAGCTTCGTTTCAGTCTGACGTCGCGATTCGCAGTAAAATGTCATGTCCTGACGGAAGTTGGATAGAATTTACTTGATATGTCGATAGGCAGGCGGCGAATGCGATCGCCGCCTGCCTCGTAGTGTTGGCAGCCGTCTCCGCGCGGACCGGTCAGCGACGCACGATCACGGCCTCGAGATACTCGCCCGGCACCACGAGCGAGCTCGGCCCGCCGACATTCAGCTCGTCGAGAAGCTCGGTCAGGTCGCGTGCGAGCGCCGCGCCGGAACTCTCGTCCAGCGCCGCGAACGCCTTGTGCATCGGGCCGTACCAGGTCCGGAACACCTCGATCAAATGCGCCGCCGAGAGGTAGCGGAAATTGAACGTTTGCAAGCTGGTGCGGATCTCGCCCACCTCGTCGCCGAACAACGTGCGCAGTTGGGCCGCGTCACCCCAGAGCGATGGGGGCCGGACCCCGGGCGGTGGTGGCAGATGCTTTCCCAGCACCTTGAACATGCGGCCGATGAAGCCGCCGGGCGTCCAGCTGGCGAGGCCGATGCGCCCGCCGGGGCGGCACACCCGCGTCAGCTCCCACGCCGCCTGCGCCTGATCGGGCGTGAACATGACGCCGAAGGTCGACAGGACGGCATCGAAGCTGCTGTCGGCGAACGGCAGTGCCTCGGCGTCAGCAACCTGGAAGGTCACCTCCAGCCGCTCCGCCGCCGCCCGCTCGGCGCCACGGTCGAGCAGGGCCTGGACATAGTCGGTCGAGGTGACCCGGCAGCCGCGCCGGGCGGCGGCAAGGGTGGCGTTGCCGTTACCGGCGGCGACGTCCAGTACCTCCTCGTCCCAGCGCAGATCGCAAGCCTCGGCGAGCCGCTCGCCGACGATCTGCAGCGTGGTGCCGATCACGGCATAGTCGCCGCTCGCCCATGCCGCCTGCTGGCGTGCCTTGACCGGCGCGAAGTCGCTCGGTGCATCCATCACAAGTCTCCTTCTGGTGTCGGTGTCCAGTGCTGTCGAAGTCGTCATATGATGCTAATATATTCGAATTGATTCATAAGAAATATGAATCAGTATGGGATAGCGCGCAATCGCCGACGATGACATGCTCGATAACATCAAACTCACCGTCGACTTGCAGTCTGGATGCTAGAGGGGTCACTCGTGCCGTTGATCCTCTCCCGCGGACTCGCGCTTGGATCTGTCCGACCGGCGTGGAGGCGAGCGTGGTAAGCGGCGTGGAAATGCCCATGGAATCGGCGCGGGCGCTCGGATGCCGCCTATCCTCTGCCCGCGACCATCCCAGATCGCCGGCAAGCCGGCGGCGGCCAGTTGTACCCGACCATTGACCTGGATCTGCATGTCGGCGCCCGAGGTGTCAGTGGTGTTGATCGGTGGCTTGCGGCGTAGCGGACCCGCCCCCTGCCTCAAGCCGGGGACGGGCCGTCGGGCGACCGAAGCAAGCGGCCGCGGCTCAGGCGAAGTCGAGCTGGCTCAGGGCGAACACGCCCTCGAGCCGGATCATGTCGACCCCGGAGGTGCCGCCCGCCGCGGCACCGATGTCGAGCACCAGGCCGGTGCTGCTCTGGCGGCAGAAGGTGTCGAGCTTGTTCATGAAGCCGTCGTCGTTGGTGTCGAGACGGTCGAACGCGGCCACGCCGCGCGCGCCGTCGAAGCCGCCGAAGGAGAGCTGCAGGCGATCCTGGCCGCGCGTGAAATCGAAGATGAGGTCGTTGCCGCTGTCGCGGCCGATGTTGCCGCCATAATTGTCGACGAGGAAATCGTCATGGTCATAGATGAAATGATCGCTGCTGGTGCTGCCCGTCATCGTGTCGTTGCCAGCGTTGCCCTGCAGGAAGTCGACGCCTTCCCCGCCGTAGAGGTTGTCGTGGTCGCCGCCGCCGTAGAGGAAGTCGGTGCTGCCGCCGAGCAGGACATCGACGCCGTCGCCCCACAATCGGTCGCGGCCGTCGCCGCCGAGCAGTGTGTCGCTGCCATCGCCGCCGAGCAGTTCCTCATAGTAGAAGTGGTCGCCGCTG
This sequence comes from Geminicoccaceae bacterium, assembly GCA_044224255.1. Classification (GTDB taxonomy): domain Bacteria; phylum Pseudomonadota; class Alphaproteobacteria; order Geminicoccales; family Geminicoccaceae; genus Benzoatithermus. The sequence continues at coordinate 26,856 of JBGAKU010000006.1, read as the reverse complement.
CCTGCTTCGAGCCGATCGTTGCCATTGCCCCCGTCGAGGCGGTCGATGCCGGCGCCGCCGCGGAGCGTGTCGTTGTCGTCGCCGCCGCTCAAGGAGTCTTTGCCGGCGCCACCGAGCAGGATGTCGTCGCCGAGATCGCCTTGCAGCGTGTCGTTGCCGTTGCCGCCTTCGAGACCGTCGTTGCCGGAATCGCCGCGGACCGTGTCGTTGCCGTCGCCGCCGGTCAAGGCGTCGTCGCCGGCACCGCCGCGCAGGCTGTCGTTGCCACCTTCGCCCCACAGCAGGTCGTTGTCGCCCAGCCCATACAACGCGTCGTTGCCGGATCCGCCAAGGAGCCCGTCGACGCCGAGGCCGCCGAGCAGCAGATCGTCGCCGGACCCGCCATAGAGGGTGTCGTTGCCATCGCCACCGTCGAGCGTATCGTCGCCGCCGCGGCCCTCGATCCTGTCGTTGCCGCCGTAGCCCGCGATGCGATCGTCGCCGCCGATGCCGAAGATGTTGGGGTCCGTACCCTTGAGATAGTCATCGAATATGGTGCCGGTGATGGCGGCCATGGGTCATGTCCTTCCACGGAAAGGCCGGCCAAACAGCCCTAGGCTGACCAAGTTGAAGTGGAGTAAGGGTGGGTTCAGCGCTCTCGCTGGCGAGCCCCGGCCATGCCCGGCGGCGCGAGCGGCCCGGCTTCAGTCCGAGACCGCTCGCCCCGTCGGTCTGCGGGCGCATCGCGTCAGCGCCAGGGGCAGAACTCCTTGGTCAGGCACATCGCGATGTTGCCGCGGGCGGCGTTGGGCGTATTGGTGACACAGTAGATCGCGATGGCATCCTCGATGCCGCCATTGCCGAAGTCGTGCACCGCCTCGTTCAGCACCAGCGCGAAGTCGCGCACATAGACGAGCTTGCCGTTGACGACGCGCTGGTAGGCCGTACCCAGACCGGAGGTCGAGCACCCGGCCACCTGGGCGAAGGCGTTCCCGCTGACCAGTGTGGCCAGGGCGGCGAGCGCGATAGCATGGCGTTTCATGTCCATTTTCCTACTTGGTTACGGTTGGATCGACAGTGAGTGTCAGTTCGGCCTTCGTCTCGCGACGGGTATTGCTTTCTGACAAGGGCAATATTCTAACGGCAATGTTTCCGTTTGATGTCATGAAAGTAATCTCTTCGTTGATTTCATTTTAATACTAGATTAAATCAGTAGAGAACGAGGTATCGACCCGCGCTTGTTTTCGCAGGTTGCCATGGTGCAATCTTTAGCCGATTCCGATCCAGCGGCCTCGGACTACATGCTGCTGACGATGAACTTCTCGACCGGGTCAGGCTGAGGTCTCGGTCTCAGTTCTGCAGGTCGCCGCTCTCCCGTAATTGAGGCGCCGTGCCGGTGTCCGTGGCGCAACTGTTGATCCCCATCCTCGGCCCGCATTCGGCAGTGCACAGGCGGTTGTCCACGGCTGTGCCGCCGGAGCCATCGGCAAGTTTGCGTTCGCTCCTGGAACGGGACATGGCGTTCTGGCACCTTCCTGCGACAGCGGAGCCACCGGGCCCGGTTGGCAGGCGGCCAAGCTGTCAGTCGCTGCGGAAGGTCAGGATGGCGTCCTCACACACCCTGACCATCGTTCCACGTGTAGCGGCCAAGCGTGGAGGCGACCGTGGTGGGCGGCGTGGAAATCCCCGTGGAATCGGCGTGGCCCTCATCGCTCAAGGTGCGGTTGCTCGGGCCGCTGGCAATCCGCTGACCCGCGGGGCGCCCGAACCAGGCATCGAAGCCGACCCCCTCCGCAAAAGGAGTTCGCCAAGGGACGCTGATGCTCGCGCGCAGCCCGCCGGGTTGCCTTGCATCAGCTCGGCGGCATCGGCGCGGGTGTGGGTCCGCACCCAGGCGCCCTCAAGCGCGGGATGGCTATCGACGACCTCATCCACGGACCGCACCGCGGAGAGGGCAGCGAGGTCCGGAGACCGCACGTTTGCGGTCAGCCGCAGCGGCGGTGGAGCTTGCCGTTGAGCGACTGGGTCTTGAGGATCAGGGACACGCCGATCCGCGCCGCCACGGCGCAGTAGGCGTCCATTCGTTGCGGCAAGTGGGTGTAGGCAACCAGAAACACTGCCTTGCCGGCGGCGAGATAGGGCCGCACGCCGCCGCAGTCGCCCGCCGCGGCACAGCCATCGGCGACCAGGAAGTCGAAGGCGGGGGCAAGTTCGTGGGCTTGGGCCAGGTCGTTCCAGATCCCGACGGCCAGCCCGCGTGCGTGCGCCGCTTCGGCGAGCCAACGGTTGAAGGCGAGCTGGTCCTGCGGCGTGAGCGCGAAGCCCGACGCTTGGGCGTAGCCGTCGACATCGGTGAACAGCACCCCGCCGAAGCCACGATCGCGGCACAGGTTGAGCCGCTGCTCCATAATTCGCCGCAGCGCGGCTCCACGTACGTCAACCAGCTTTTCCGCACGCGAGCTACCGGGGCTGCGGCCGAGCAAGGCCGGAGGGAAGCTTGCGGTATCGGGGCGCCAACCTTCCCAAAGCCCGGCGGCGATGCGGCAGACCGCGACCGTACCCCGCTCGCGGAGGCGGTCGACACGTTCGGCATCGGTGGTGAACAGCTCGAGCACAAGTGCGTCGACGCGCCGGCCAAAATCGAAGGGGGCGGTGAGCTGAAGATCGAATCGCTGGCCCAAGGCCGGCCGCCAGCCACCCGCCGCGGCCGGCTCGCCAACCACGATGGCCAGGACGGCGAGGAGTGCCAGAACAACCAGCCGGCGGGCGCAATGCCGGCCGGCAAGGCAGGAATGAAGAGAGCTTTCTGACACGGAGGGACGCTCCCTATATCACCGGCTCTGGCAGCTATTTGAGCAGGATTGAAGCTTCGACAGGCGGCAGCACCGGATCCCCGGGAAAGCCGGCAATCTCCGGCGCATTGCGGCGGTGTGAGCGGCCCGGCTCCAGCCGGAAACCGCTCGCGCCGTCGGTCTGGAGGTACATTCCCTCACCGCCAGGGGCAGAACTCCTTGGTCAAGCACATCGCGATGTTGCCGCGGGCGGCGTTGGGCGTATTGGTGACGCAGTAGATCGCGATGGCATCCTCGATGCCGCCATTGCCGAAGTCGTGCACCGCCTCGTTCAGCACCAGCGCGAAGTCGCGCACATAGACGAGCTTGCCGTTGACGACGCGCTGGAAGGGTGTTCCCAGCCCCGAGGTCGAGCACCCGGCCACCTGGGCGAAGGCATCCCCGCTGACCAGTGTGGCCAGAGTGGCGAGCGCGATAGCATGGCGTTTCATGTCCATTCTCCTATTCGGTCGACAAGCTGATGAGGAGTGTCGGTTCCGCCCTCTCGCTCGGCGAGTGTTGCGGGTCGACGGGAGGCATGTTGTACTGGCGATGTTCGTGTTTGATGTCGTGGAAGAGAGATTTTTGTTTCTTTTGTTTCGCCATCAAATTATGCAATAGCGCAAGGAATATCGACCCGCGTCTGTTCCCGCAGGTTGCCACCATTCAAGCTCGAATACATCCGATCCAGCGGCCTCGGACTACCTGCTGCTGGCGATGAACTTCTCAGTCGTATCAGGCTGGGTGCCCGGTTCAGCTCTGCAGATCGCTGCTCGCCCGTGATCAAACCGCCGTGCCATTGTCCGTGACGCGGCCGCTGCGGAAGGTCGGGATGGCATCCTCACACACCCCGACCATCGTTCCGAGTGTAGCGGCCAGGCGTGGAGGCGAGCGTGGTAGGTGGCGTGGAAATGCCCATGGAATCGGCGTGGCGCTCGGATGCCGCCTATCCTCTCTGCCCGCGACCCATCCGAGGCCGATCGCGGGCAGGCCGGCGGCTCGGCTGCTCAGTCGATGAAGAGGAAGTCGGCGGCGGCCAGCTGCACCCGACCATCGAGCTGGATCTGCATGTCGGCGCCCGAGGTGCCGGTGGTGTTGATCTCGACCACGGTATGGTCGCCCTCGAAGAAGAAGCGGACCTGACCCTCGGCGGTGAACGCCCTCTGGCCGATGAAGGTCGGATCCTGGTCGCCGGTGCGGCCCGTGGAGGCGTCCAGCTGGCTCAGGTCGAGGTAGTCTTCGGCGTTGTGGAAGTCGTGCACGACGTCCCGCGTTGCGGCCGTCTTGCCACTCTCGGTGGTGAAGCCGAACCGGAACCGGTCCGCACCGGCCCCGCCCGTGAGCTCGTCGCGGCCGAGACCGCCGTAGAGGACGTCGTCGCCGTAGCCGCCGGACAGCCCGTTGGCGCCACTGTCGCCGATTAGGATGTCGTGAAAGGATGAGCCGATGATCCGCTCGAAGCCGGTGACCGAATCGCCGGGGGCGTCGTCCTCGCCACGGCCCATGACCAGGTCCACGCGCACGCCGCCGGCAGCACTGCTGTAGTCCAAGGTATCGATGCCGGCGCCGCCGTCGAGCTGGTCGGAGCCGGCACCGCCGGCGATCACATCGTTGCCGCCGCCACCGGCGATGACGTCGTTCCCCTCATGACCGAGCAGCCTATTGGCAGCGGCGTCACCGATGAGCTGGTCACCCCGCGTGGAGCCTTCGACGTTCTCGATGCCGATCAGCCGGTCCCCTTCCGCGTCGCCGCCGAAGCCACGGCCGGTGGCGAGGTCGACCCGGACTCCCGAGGCGGAGCCGCCGTAGTAGGCGAGATCGACGCCGCTGCCGCCGCGCAGCTCGTCGGCTCCCGCGCCGCCATCGAACTGGTCGTTGCCTCCGCCACCCTCGAGCCGGTCGTCGCCGCCGTAGCCGACCAGCCAATCATGTCCGCCCTCGCCCTTGAGGACGTCGCCCTGCTCGCTGCCGTAGAGCATGTCGTCGTAGGCGGAACCGATCAGCCCCTCGATGCTGTAGAGGTGGTCGCCCGTGGCGTGGCCGCCGCTGGCATAGAAGAAGCGCAGATCGACGGAGACTCCCTGGTTCGAGCCTCGGTAGCTGGCGATATCGAAGCCGTCGCTGCCGAACAGCTCGTCGGCGCCGGCACCGCCCTCGAGCACGTCGTCGCCGTCATAGCCGACCAGGGTGTCGGCGCCGCCGAGCCCGGAGATCTGGTCGGCGAGGCCGGTGCCGTTCAGGTTGTCGCCCTTGCTGGTGCCGGTGATGGTGGCCATGATTCCGACTTCCTATTGATGGCGCCCGCCAACCGGACGCGTCGGTAATAGGAAAATGAGCGGAAATTATTTCAATCAGATGTCTTGATCAATGCTAGTGTTGCTCGATTGCTTAGAGTCAAGATATTTTCTTGATATGGAGTGATTGGCAATAGTATGGCGATGTCGCCTGTCGACGAGATCGCACTTGCTGTTGGCCTGCAGCGGGGTCTCGGGCGATCCTTTCCGCCCGCGACCCCATCGAGGCCGGATTGCGGGCGGGAAGGCATGGCGGCCGCAGCCGGATCATCTCATGGCGTGGCTGCGATCGAGTAGACGGCCCGGCCGGTGGTCGCGTTGTACGAGAGCAGGTCGGTGAGACTGTCGTCGTTCAGCCGCAGCGGGACGACCACGGTCCAACCGCTGGATGCGATCAGGTCCTTGACGATTGTCTGCGAGCCGGGCGGGTTGGCACCGACCGAGTAGACGGCACGACCCGTCTTGCCATTGTAGGAGAGCAGGTCCGAGAAGCCGTCGTCGCCGTTCAGGAGCATCGGGACGAGGGAGGTCCAGCCTTTGGAGGCGATCAGATCGCGGACGACGACCTGACTGCCCGGGGGGCTGGCGCCGAGCGAATAAACCGCCCGGCCCGTCGTTCGATTGTACCAGAGCAGGTCGGTCAGATCGAGGCCGTTCAAATCCATCGGGACGATCGAGGTCCAGCCTTTGGGAGCGGTCAGCCTGCGGGCGATCACCTGGATTCCCGGCTGATTGGCGCTGGTCGCGTAGACCGCCCGGCCGGTCTCCCGATTGTACCAGAGCAGATCCGTCAAGGTGTCGCCGTTCAGGCGCATCGGGACGACGGAGGTCCAGCCCTTGGAGGCGATCAGGTCGCGAACGATGATCTGGTCGCCGACCGCGGCTTTGGCCGTCGTGCCGAAGCACATCGCCGCAATCATCAACGCCGATCTCGTGAGCGCCCTGCGCCAGCCGACTGGGTTGGGCAGGCTGGTGCGGCCGGCGCGCGAGTGATCTCTTGCGGCCACTGCGGCCCAGCCATGGCGATTGCTAAGTTGACGCATTAGTCTCACCCCTTGTTTTCCCTTGACGAAGGGACCGGTGCCAGTTCCGCCCTGCCTCTCGACGAGCATTGCGAACTGGTAAGGGGCAAATTGTGTCTGTAATGTTTCTTCTTGATGTCATATGAAAGAAGTACGTGTTTCTTCTATGTAGTTATTAAATAAACAAAGTACAAAGTACCGACTGACAACTTCATTGTCGATAATCACAAGTAATTGCTGCTTCTTGTTTGATCCGGCAGGCTTCATCAACACGCCGCTGGCGCTGAGCCTCTCTTCCGGATCAGGCCGTCGCCCTTCCTGGTCCTACCGATCGCGACTCTCCCATAGTCAAGTTGTCGTGCCGTTGTCCGTGATGCGGCCGCTGACCCCGAGCCCCAGCGCGCGCTCGCCGCGGTGCAGGCCGTCACCCGTCCCTGTGCGACCGGGGCTGCCGGCAAAGCTCCGCTCGCGCCTGGAACCGGGCATTGCGTCGTGGCACCTTCCTGCGACCGCGAAGCTGCCGGCCCATCCGGCAGGCCGGTCGGGACGGCGTCGCGGCACGCACCGTGAGCAACGATCCCGAGCGTAGCGGCCAGGCGTTGGGGGAAACGTGGAAGGCGACGTGGAAAAGCCCGTGGAATCGGCCCGGCCCAGCCGGCCTTCGGGCGCGCACGCCGTCGAGGTGCGTCTGCTCGGGCCGCTGACGATCCGGCGTGACGGCGCCACGCTGGCCCTGCCGACGTCACGCAAGGTACGGGCGCTCTTCGCCTACCTGGCGCTTGCCCCTGCTGCCCTGGCACGGAGTCATCTGTGCGACCTGTTGTGGGATGGCCCCAACGATCCGCGCGGCGAGCTGCGCTGGTGCCTGAGCAAGATCAGGGCGCTGGTCGACGAGCCCGGCCGACACCGGGTGGACGCCAATGCGGACATGGTCAGACTCGATCTCGGCGGCTGCTTCGTCGACGCGCTCGAGATCGACGCGCTGGCTCAGAGCATGGCGACGCTCCCCGCCGACCGGCTGCGCGAGCTCGCCGCGCTGTTCCGGGGCGACCTCGTCCAGGGTCTGGAGGTCGACCGCAGCCCTGCGTTCACCGGCTGGCTCACGGCGCAACGGCGCCGATTTCGTGCCTGCCACGTCGCGTTGCTGGAGCGGTTGGCGTCGGACGCGGCGGATGGCGACACCGATCCCTTTCTGGAGAGATGGCTGGAGCTTGCTCCGTTCGACCGTCGTGCGCACGAGCGCCTCTTGAGCGGGCTCGCCCGGTTCGGCCGGATCCGCGAGGGCGAGGAGCACCTTGCGGCGACTATCCGTGCGTTCGAGGCCGAGGGTCTGGACAGTGGGCCGCTTCGCACCGCGTGGCGCAGCGCCAGGAGCCAGAAGCAGGAAGCCCGGCCTGTCGCGGCCGACAGGCCTTCCGCCCCGCATGACCACGACGCCGCCTCGGTGACACGCCGCGCCTCGATTGCCGTGATGCCGTTCGTGGATCGCTCCGCGGGCGCGGAGATCCGCGGTGGGGCCGCCGATGCTCTGGCGCACGACGTGATCACCCGGCTCGCCAAGCTGCGGGTCCTGTTCGTGATCGCCCAAGGCACGGTGTTCGCCCTGCACGAGCGACACGTCGGTCCGCAGGAGGCGGGCCGGCTGCTCGATGTCGACTATGTCGTGAGCGGCTCGCTGCATCGGCAGGGCGGCCGGCTGACGGTCGTGGCCGAGTTGGCCGAGACGCGCGCCGCCCACATCGTCTGGGCGGAGACCTTCAGCTACCCGCTCGACGACACGTTCCTCGTCCTCGACGAGATCGGCAATCGGATCGTCGCGTGTGTCGCCAGCGAGATCGAGGCCAGTGAGCGCAACCGGGCCGTGCTGCGGCCGCCGAGCTCGCTGGACGCGTGGGGCGCGCACCATCGCGGCCTGTGGCACATGTACCGCTTCAACCGACCCGACAACGACTTGGCCCGCCACTACTTCGAGCTGGCGGCGCGGCTGGATCCGACCTTCGCGCGCGCCCAGGCCGGCCTCTCCTTCACCTACTGGCAGAGCGCGTTCCAGGGCTGGGAGAAGCGCGAGCCGGCGATCGACCGGGCGTTCGATGCCGCCGGGCAAAGCCTCATGGCCGATGATCGCGACCCCGCCGCGCACTGGGCCATGGGGCGGGCGCTGTGGCTGCGCGGACGCCATGACCAGTCCCTGCTCGAGCTGGCGCAGGCCGTGGAGCTGAGCCCCAACTTCGCGCTGGGCCACTACACGCTGGCCTTCGTTCACGCCACGGGCGGGGATCCGGCCATCGCCGTGGCCTCCGCCGACCATTCGCGTCAGCTCAGCCCGTTCGACCCCTTGCTGTTCGGCATGCTCGGATCGCGCGCCATGGCGCTCTTGCGCCTCGGCCGGTTCGAGGAGGCCGCCGAGTGGGCGGTCAAGGCGGCCGCGCGCCCCAATGCCCATGCCCACATTCTGGCGATCGCGGCGTTCGTGCTGGCCCTCGCCGGTCGGACGGAGGATGCGCACGGCTATCTCGCCGCCATCCATGCGACGCTGCCGCACTATCGCGTCGACGACCTGATCGCGGCGATGCAGTTCGCACCCGATTGCGCGAGCCTGTTCCGCGAAGCGGCGCGGCGGCTGCAGGCTTGGTGACGGCCGCTGGCGCGGCGCCTCGCCGGTGCCCATCTTCTGCTCCGTGAGACACGGGATCGCTTGAGATGCTGGATGAAGCGAGGTTTCTCGATGGGCCCGAGGGTGCGGTAGGCTTCGGCGCGCCCGGCGACGGGGTCCTGCTCGACGCCTATTCCGGTGCGGTGACCGCGGCGGTGGCGCGCGCGACCCCCGCCGTCGCCCACCTGCAGGTGGAGCGGGACGGCCGAGCCGCCGGCTCCGGCTCCGGTTTCCTCGTCACCTCGGACGGCTTTCTTCTCACCAACAGCCACGTCGTCCATGGCGGCGAGGTGGTGCGCGCGAGCTTCCCCGACGGTTCGGGCGGGCGCGCCTATCTCGTCGGCGACGACCCGGACACGGACCTCGCTTTGCTACAGGTCCACAACCGTCCGGGCGCTCAGCTGGAGCTTGCCGCCTCAGACGGGCTCCAAGTCGGCCAGATCGCGATCGCGGTCGGTAATCCGCTGGGCTTCGGCTCGACGGTGACCGCGGGCGTGGTCAGCGCGCTCGGCCGCACGCTGCGCAGCCGCTCGGGCCGCCTGATCGACGACGTGCTGCAGACCGACGCCGCCCTCAACCCCGGCAATTCCGGCGGGCCGCTCCTGGACAGCCGCGGCCGGGTGATCGGCGTGAATACCGCCACGATCATGGGCGCCCAGGGTTTGTGCTTCGCGGTGGCCGCCAACACCGCGCGCTTCGTGATGGGCGAGATCCTGCGCCACGGTCGGGTGCGTCGCGCCTTTCTCGGCCTCGCGGGCCAGACGGTGCCGCTCGGCCTGGGCCTCGCGCGGCGCCTGGGCCGGGCGGCGCTGACCGCCGTGCGGGTCACCGAGGTGACGCCGGGCGGCGCTGCCGAGCGCGCGGGCCTGCGCGCCGGCGATCTCTTGCTCGACGCCGAGGGCGGGGAGCTGGCCGGGGTCGACGCGCTGCACCGGTTGTTGACGGCCGAGCGGATCGGCAGGAGCGTGGCGCTGCGCCTCCTGCGCGGGCGCGAGGTCGCCACCCTCGAGGTGGTGCCGGCGGCTCGCGGCTGAGGGAAGGACGGGAGGAGAGAATGATCGTACGGATCTGGCGCGGCTGGACCAGCCGCGCGAATGCCCAGGCCTACGAGACGCTGCTGCGCGAGGACATCATCCCCGGTATCGCCGCGCGCGGGATCGCCGGCTACCGCGGCATAAGCCTGCTGCGTCGCGACGATGGCGGCGAGAGCGAGTTCGCGACCGTGATGCGTTTCGACACCCTCAGGGACGTGCGCGAGTTCGCCGGCCAGAACTACGAGCGGGCGGTCGTGCCGCCAAAGGCGCGTGCCTTGCTCGCGCGCTGCGACGAGAAGGCGGCTCACTACACCGAGATCGATGTTCCGGCCGGCTGAGCCACGCACCTGCGGCCGAGGATGAGGTCGCTGCCGGCCCTGTCGAAGCGACGGGGTTCGACCGCGACGGTGCCATCGGCTGCCGAAGAACTCCTCGGCAGCCGATGGCACGTTGGCGTCGGAACCAGGATCTAGTCCGCACGTGGCGAGTTTGCCGCTGCCCGACTACTATTTGTCGTCATGGAAGTAAAGCTTTTTCACAAACTTGCACGTAAGAATGCCGAACTTATCATAGGCCTTGTAGTCAAAATCCGAATCCTTTGCAAATAGAACGTCCTCTCTGCCGCGCTTGTTTTTGTCCACGAGTATACATTTGAATCCATCAAGATACTTACTCTCACGGCTCCAGAATGGAATCTTGCAGGTGGCCTCGATCTTCTTGAAGAATTTACCGTAATACTTTACAATCTCCGAGTCAATATCGACATAATCGCCGCGAATACCATCAAATGCGCATTTATCAGGAAAGTAGTGCGGCAGGTCGAGGAAGATACCAAAGTGATCCTTGTCGTAGCCGTCAAAGTCGCGGTCCGAGCTTTGTGCATTTGCGGAGGCGACATACATCGTCGTAGCAAGCGCCGCCAACGCCAACGTCTTCAAGGAGCGCAGCATGATCGTCTCTCCTTCGGGAGTTTGAGCCCAGGGGTATTTCGGGATTTGCTGAAGCCTAAGCGGCATGTCCAATTCAAGGACCTGCTCATTCGAACCAGCCGCCCTCTGATCGTCGGCATTGGCATCGATGGTAACATGAGGGTTACAAGGCAGCAATATTCAAATGATCTGCTATTTCATATAATTCCGTATAAGAATAATCAACGCTGGAAAGCAGCTATGATCTTTACAGGTTATCTTGCTGGGCGGGATTGTCGCTTTGAAATTGCTCTGAATTGCTAAACTATGCTGCTCAGGGTGATGTTCTCATTTGGATCGCAGATAAACGCGTCCGCGGATGTTGGTTGGGTTCATCACAGCATAGTAACCTTGTCCGTGAGGTTTGTCCGCCTAGCTGGTGACCGAGAGGAGCCGAGCAGCTCGAATTGGGAGCTGAGCCGTAGTGCGCTGGTGTGACAGTGTTTACGTGCGGCGCCAGAACCCCGGGGCAGCGGCCGTCTTTCCATCCAATCGCTTGGTGCCCTGGCCTTGGCCGCTGTTGTCTTGGGGCGGGCCGGATGCGAGAGGAACGGGAACGGCGGCCTCCACATCGGATGGGCAGACCATGAACGAGCTGGATTCGGCGCAGGCGACGCGGCTGTTGGCCCGGGCCTGCCGGTTCACGGCGGACCGCCATCGGGACCAGAAGCGCAAAGGTGCTGCAGGCGAGCCCTACATCAACCATCTGGCCGAGGTGGCCGAGCTCGTCGCCGAAGCGACCGGCGGCCGTGATCCGGATCTGGTCGCGGCTGCCTACCTGCACGATACGGTCGAGGACACGGCGACCACCCACGCCGAGCTGGTCGAGCGGTTCGGCCGGGACGTCGCGGACCTCGTCGCCGAGGTCACGGACGACAAGTCGCTGCCGCAGGCCGAGCGCAAGCGGCTGCAGGTCGAGCACGCGCCCGGCCTCACCGGGCGCGCGAAGATTCTCAAGCTGGCCGACAAGACCAGCAACCTGCGTGCCCTGGCCACCAGCCCACCCGCCGACTGGTCGATGGAGCGCCGGCGTCAGTATGCCGCCTGGGGGCGCGACGTGGTGGCCGGCCTGCGCGGGGCGTGCCCTTGGCTGGAGGCATGCTTCGACGAGGCTGCGCGTGCCGCGGACGCCGCCATCTCCGGGTGAGGGCGGCTCAGCGTGGCCGATCGAAGACCATCAGCCCGTAGCGCATCGAGCCGGTGCGGTAGGCCACGAGCAGGCGCGCCAGGCTCAGCGCGAACGCCCGGTCGGTGGCGCGCCGATCGAGCAGATAGCGGAGATAGCGCGGATCGGTGGCGAGCTTGCCGACGACACGGCGTGCGCAGATCGACCAGGTGCGCGAGACGCGATCGCTCAGATCCTCGGCGGCGACGGTTGTGAAGCCGACGCCCTCGGCAAATCGGAGATATTCCTGCTGTTCGCCCATGCCCGGCAGGCGCGCTTCGCGGCAGATCGGCTCCAGCAGCCAGCGCACCTCCCAGGGGCGCGGCCCGGGTCGCGAGAGCCACGCGCAGACCACGAGCCTGCCGCCCGGGCGCAGCACACGATGGGCCTCGGCGAAAAAGCGGCCCTTGTCGGCCATATGCTCGCTGCTCTCAATCGCATAGGCGCGATCGTACGACATCGCGGGCAGACCATTCGCCAGCCAGTCGACACGATGGATCGCCAGCGTGCCGGCGGTGGGCGTGCGCAAGCCGGCGGCGGCCGCCTGGGTGCTGGCGACGGTCACACCCGTGACGTGAACCTTGTGGCGCTCGGCCAGGATCTGCGCCGTCGCCCCGTAGCCGCAGCCGATGTCGCAGACCGAGTGGCCCGGAGCGAGGTCCAGGCGATCCGCGACGAGATCGACCAGAGCTTCGACAGCCCGCTCCGGCGTCTCTCGACCCGTTGCCCAGTAGCCGTGATGGACGTGCTCGCCCCAGACCTCGCGGTAGAATGGGTCGAGCTCGTCATAGTGCGCCGCCACCGCGGCGCAGCTCTGCGGCGTACCGGCGAGGATCACAACGTATGTTCGCCGGTCAGGCGCCCGTCTCGATGATCGACACGGCCACGGCGCTGGTGATCTGGACGGCTACCCGGTCGCCCGGCCTGCGGGCGGCGGCGAACTCGCGCATGGCGGGGCTGATCTCGACTCGCTCGGTGACGCCTTCTGGCGTCTTGAAGGTCACCTCGCCGGTGGCGGCATCGTAGGCCAGGAACTCGACCACCATGTCCACGGTGGCGCCAACCATGCCCGCGGGCTTGGCCCCCTCGGGTGCACGCCCTGCGACCACGGTGGCCGTGGCCGGGCCGCCGGCACCCGGCTCCGCCATGCGCGCGGCGACCGCCTCGTAGTAGGTCAGCCGCACCACGTCGCCCACCTCGAGCTGCGGCAGGTTGCGGACCTCGGGGCCGGCGACGACGCTGAGCTCCTCGCCGCTCGCCGAGCGCAGCCGGACCTCGCGCGTCGCCTGATCGACCGATTCGACCGTCGCCGTGGTTTCGACGACCGACTCACGCTGGGCCGACTGCACCGGATGATCGCGGTGACCCGTGCAGCCCGCCAGCGCGAGCACCGCGGCGGTCCAGAAGGCAAATCGCACGCGCGTCATGTCCGTCTCCCCAGAACGACGTGCGATATCTCGGCCAGACGGCCGCGCTTGTCGAGCCTCAGAGGCCCAAGGACGACTTCACCGCGGCAGCACCGTCGGCACCGTCGAACGTGGTCACCCCGGCCAGCCACTGGTCGAGCTTGGCCGGATTGGCCTTGATCTCGGCAGCAGCGGCATCCGAGGCGTCGGCACCGTCGTCCAGGATGGCGCCCATGATCCGGTTCTCGGTGTCGACATCGAACACGAGCTGCCGCAGGAGCTTGGCCAGGTTTGGGCATTGCTCGGCAAAGCCATGGCGGGAGACGGTGCGCACGGTCGTCGAGCCGAGCTTGCCGAAATACTTGTCCGCACCGGAAAGATAGGTGAGCGGGAACTTGACGTTCATCGGGTGCGGCTCCCAGGCGAGGAACACGATCCATTTGCCGCTGCGGCTCGCACGGTCGACCTGGGACAGCATCGCCTGCTCACTGGATTCGACCAGGGACCAGCCCTCCAGCCCGAACTCCGGGTCGGCGATGATCCTGTCGATGTTCTGATTGGCCGAGGCGCCGGACTCGATGCCGTAGATCTCGTGGTCGAACTTGTCGGCATTGGCGGCGACGTCCGCCATGCTCTTGACCCCCGCCTCGGCCACGTAGTTCGGGACCGCCAGGGTGAAGCGGATGCCGGTCAGATTGTCGACAAGCACGTCGAGGCTGCCGGCCTCGATCAGAGGGGCGACCATCGCGGCTTGGGTAGGCATCCAGTTGCCGAGGAACGCGTCGATCTGACTGTTCTGCAGCGCTTGGAAGGTGATCGGGACACCCAGATTGTCGACGTTCTGCTGATAACCCAGGGGCTCGAGCAGGTTGCCGAGGATCGCGTTGGTCGAGGTGATGTCGGTCCAGCCCGGATCCGACATGCGCACGGTGCGGCATGCCTCGGCGTCGGCCGCCGCGGCCAGGCTTGCGGTCGAGACGAGCAGCGCCAGCGCCGCCGTCAGGTTCGTCGCGGATCGCAGCATGAAGTGCCCTCCCTTTGCTGTGGGCATGATCGGCCGAACCGGCCTCAAGGGGTCACCGTCGCCGGACGGCGGACGCGCGGAAAGCGCGCCTGCGCCTCGATGTCGTCGAGCGCCTTGGTGTTGCGGACATATTCACGGCTGGCGTCGCGGCGCGGCTGGTAGTCCCAGGGTGCCGGCATGCCGATGCTGAGGGTTCCGGCAACTAGGTGCCGGCGCCGCTGGCTCTCGCGCACGGCGGTATCCAGGGCCGCGAGGTCCCAGCGGCGGGCCACCTCGTCGCGGAGCCCCTGCACCCGCTCGACCTGTTCCGGGTCGGCGGCGAGATTGGTGCGCTCGTCTGGGTCTACGACCACGTCGTAGAGCTCGTCCGGATCCTCGGGACAGTGCACGAACTTCCAACGCCCGTGCCGGATCATCACGATCGGGGCCACGGCACCCTCGGCCAGATACTCGCCGACCGCCTCGTCGTGCCCCTCGCCCCCGGTCAGATGCGGGTAGAGACTCCGGCCCTCGATCGGCGTCGCGGCCGCCGGCGCGGCGCCGTCGGTGGCGATGTCCAGAAGCGTCGGCAGCAGATCGGCGAGTGAGACCGCGGCCGCGATGCGGCGGGCCGGAAAGCGGGCCGGCGCATGAATCACGAGCGGCACCCGGGACGATCCCTCGAAGAAGCTCATCTTGTACCAGAAGCCGCGCTCGCCGAGCATCTCGCCGTGATCGGAGGTGAACAGGGTCACCGTGTCTCCGGCGAGGCCGGCGGCGATCAGGGCGGCACGGAGCCGGCCGACCTGGTCGTCCACGAACGACACCGCGCCGTAATAGGCCCGCCGGGCCGCGGCGACATGCGCGGCGTCGATCTCGGCCGCGTCCATGTCGCAAACGTGCCGCAGGCGCCGCTCGTGCGGCGTGAGCCGCGTGCGATCCAGGCCCGTCCGGGGCCGGTCGACGGCCTGGTCGTCATAGAGGTCCCAGTATCTCCGCGCGATCGCGAACGGATCGTGCGGATGGGTCAGCGAGACGACCAGGCAGAAGGGGCGGCGGTCGGAGCCACGGACATGATCGTAGATCATGCGCTCGGCTGCGAAGATGACCTCCTCGTCGAAGTCCATCTGGTTGGTGCGCACGCAGGGCCCGGCGTCGATCACCGAGCTCATGTTGTGATACCAGCTCGGCCGTGCGTGCGGTTGGTCCCAGTCGGGCGTCCAGCCGAAGTCGGCGGGATAGATGTCGGTGGTCAGCCGCTCCTCGAAGCCGTGGAGCTGGTCGGGGCCGCAGAAGTGCATCTTGCCCGCCAGCACCGTCCGGTAGCCGGCCCGGCGCAGATAATGCGCGAAGGTCGGCAGATCGGAGCGGAACTCGGCGGCGTTGTCGTACACACCGGTCCGTGACGGCAGCCGGCCGGTCATGAGCACGGCCCGCGACGGCGAGCAGAGGGGGCTGTTGCAGTAGGCGGCGTCGAACACGCAGCCCTCGCGCGCCAGCCCGGCCAGATGCGGTGCTTTGACGACCGGATGGCCGTGGAACGGCAGCACCGCCGGGTTGAGCTGATCGGCCATGATCAAGACGATGTTGTTCATGGCATCCGTGTACCTGGTGCCGAGATCGGCACAGGATTGTCATAGCCGGCGGCATGGCCGTAAAGAGTGGCCCTGTTCATCTTGCGATGAATGACAGTCATGCCAGACATATCCATGCGGCGGATGCTCAACGAGCTGGCGGTGCTCGAGGCGGCGGCGCGCCATGCCGGCTTCAGCGCCGCCGGCCGTGAGCTGGGCCTGACCCAGTCGGCCGTCAGCCATCATGTGGCGCGGCTGGAACGTGAGCTGGGCGTGCCGCTGTTCCGGCGCGTCTGGCGCGGCGTGGTGCTCACCGAGGCGGGTGCGGCGCTCTACGAGGCGTTGCGTCGTGGCTTCGCGACCATCGATGCGGCCGTCAGCGATGTCCGGCGCGACGCAAGGCGAGGGCAACTCACCATCGTCACCGACTACGCCTTCGCCGCTTTCTGGCTGATCCCGCGGCTCGACGCGTTGCGCGCTGTCCTCGGCGGCCTGGATGTTCGCCTCGTCACGACGCAAGGCAGCCGCGTGGTCGATCTGGCTGCCGGGGACCTCGCCATCGCCTTCGGTGCCGAGCCGCGTCCGGGAACGGACGCGATCCGTCTGGTCGACGAGATCGTGGTTCCGGTCGCGCGGCCGGGGCTGGTGCCGGCGGCGGAGGAGCTGGTAGCGGCACCCCTGCTGCATCTCGACCAGCCGGATCCAGAACGGTGGCTGGATTGGCCGGGCTATTTACGCCGGCTCGGCCGCGACCCGCCGCCGGCCTCCCGCCCCGCGGGGACGGCGTTCAACAACTACCCCCTGCTCATGCAGGCGGCGATCGCAGGCCAAGGCGTCGCCCTCGGCTGGCGACCGCTGGTCGACGACCTGATCGCGCACCAGCTGGTTGTCCCGGTCGGCCCCGAGATCCACGATGATAGCCGCGGCTACGAGCTGATCCTCGATCCGGCGCGCGCCCGCGGCCCAACCGGACTGGCCCGCGCTTGGCTCGCCGAGGCTTTCGCCCGCTGAGCCTCACCCGTAGGGCGGGTGCCAGAGATAGAGCCAGGTCTCCGTCAGCGTCGTCGGGCCGAGGCGGAGGTAGAGCCGGATGTCGATCGGCTCCGTGCCTTCCCAGGAGATGTCGAAGGTGCAGCGCCAGCCGCCGATCTCGGGCAGCGGTCGTAGGAAGGGCGAGACGCGCACGAGGCCGCCCAGTGAGGTGACGGGCTCGACCTTGCCGCGCGAAAGGTTGATCACCGGCTCGACCGGCGCATCGCGTGGGATCAGCGGCAGGTCGCCGCCGGCGAAGTCGACCACGAACTTCCTGAGATTCTTCGGGTTCGGCTGGACGAAGCCCGTGACCCCGCCGCGGCCGATCCTGGTGCCGACGCAGGCCGCGACCGAGGGCTGCACGGGCGGCTTCTGCGCCCAGTAGATGCGGTAGGAGACGTTGAGGTCCGAGCCCGGCACGGCCTTGGCTTCGGGCTCCCAGAAGGCGACGATGTTGTCGTCGGTCTCGCCTTCGGTCGGGATCTCGCCGAGCAGGATCCGGCCCTTGCCCCAGCTCGACAGGGGCTCGATCCAGACCGAAGGGCGCCGCTCGTAGCGGAACGCCTCGTCCTGGTAGTGGGCGAAGTCGCGGTCGCGCTGCAGCAGCCCGAACCCGCGCGGATTCTCGTCGAGAAAGGTCGAGACCTGGAGGGCGGGGGGATTGATCAGCGGTCGCCAGACCCATTCCCCGTTGCCGCGCCACATGGAGAGCCCGTCCGAATCGTGGATCTCCTCGCGCCACTCGTCGCTGCCGCGTTTCTCGTTCTCGCCGAACCAGAACATGCTGGTGATGGGTGCTATCCCCAGCCGCTCGATCGGCTGGCGCGGGAACAGGCGGGCGGTGATGTCCATGGTCGTCACGCCGCCGGGCGAGATGCCGAACCGATAGGCGCCCGTGATGCTCTCGCTCTCGAGCAGCGCGTAGGCCGTGAGCGCGGTGTCGGTCGGCCGCGGCCGGACCAGCCAGAAGCGCGAGAAGCGCGGGAACTCCTCCTTGCGGTCCGAGACGCTGTCGATGGCGAGGCCGCGGCAGGAGATGCCGTACTGATCGCCGGCATCGGTGGCCCGGAAGTAGGAGGAGCCCAGGAAGACGGCGACGTCCTGCGGGAAGCTGGTGTGGAAATGCAGCCGCCAGCCGGCGAAGCCGAGATCGTGTGGCAAAGGCGGATCGAACTTGGTCGGCCCGTAGTCGAACAGGCTCGGGTCGTACTCGACCGGTCGTGCCTCCCCATTGTCGACGACGAAGATGCGCACGGCCGCGTGATAGTAGCTGCCGAGGTGAAAGAACTGGATGCGAAACGGTAGGTCGGTGTCGGCCCACAGCGCGTGCTCGGGCCGGAAGTGCAGCGCCTCGTACTGGTCCCAGGTCAGCTCGGCGAGCTGGGCCGGGCGCTGGTCACCGGGTGGCTCGAAGGGCTGGCGCGACAGCTCCTGGGCCTGCGCCTGCAGCCCCTCCCAGTCGAACGGCAGGCTGGGGCCGAGCGCTGGTTGCGCCATCAGCGCGGGCGCGTGGGCGAGCACGCGGCCGAGCGCGGCCCAGCCGGCGATGGTGGCGGCGCCGTAAAGCAGGTCGCGTCGATCCATGGTCGAGGTCGTGTCCGCAGTGAGGGTTGTCGGCCGGGGCCGCATGCGGCCGGATCGCGGCAGGGCCGGGGGGCTCATCGCTCGAAGCCGAGCGCTGCAAGGCCACTTGCCACGTCCGGATCGCCCAGCAAATCGATGAAGCGACGCACCGCCGGCCGTTCCAGGCGGCCGGTCGGCGCCAGAAAGTCGTAGTGCTCGGGCTGCAGCGGCAGGAAGCCCAAGCCGTAGGCGCGCGCGGCCGGCTCGATCGCCACGCCCCAATCCGCCCGGCCCTGCGCCACCGCGCAGGCGACGGCGCTGTGCGACTTGGCCTGGGCCCAATAGCCCGGCGGCTGCCGGCCGGCCAGAAGCCCATCGATCAGGATGCGCGTGCCGCTGCCGGCATTGCGGTTGATCATCAGGCAGTCGGGGTCGGTGAGCGCGGGCGCCAGAGCGTCGACGGCGGAGCCGGCGGCGAAACGCTGGTCTCCCTGGCGGAACACCAGTCCCTGCAGCCGACGGTAGCCGGTGACCAGCTCCAGATCGGGCGTGAGGAGATGCCGATTGTAGACGCCGGTGGCCGCATCGAGCAGGTGCACGCCGGCCAGGTCGCATTCGCCCCGTCTGGCTGCGGCGGCACCGCCCGAGCTGCCGACATTGAGCGCCTTCACGGCGATACCCTCGCGGCCGAGCCGGCCGATGATCAGATCGAGGCCGAGGCAGTGGCTGCCGATCAGCACGAGATCGGGCGGCCGCACCCGCCGGCCGATGATCTGGACCTCGACCGGGCTGCCCGCCGGCACGATCTCGGTCTGGCTCGGCACGGCGACGAAGCCGTCGGCCTGGCTGAAGGCGGTGACGCTGCCGGAGCCCTTGGGCGTGGGATAGGCCGCGAGGCCGGCGTCGGTCTCGACCAGCGACACCATCAAGTACTCGGCCCGGCCTCGTTCCGAGGCCGTGCGGACGGCCAGCGTCGCGGGCACGGTTTCGCGCTCGCCCGGGGGCAGCCCCGCCATCGCATGGATGAGGGGCGCCACGAAGGTGTGGAAGGTGAAGATCGCCGAGGTTGGGAAGCCGGGCAGGGCGACGACCGGGCGCCCGTCGGTCACGGCGACGCATAGAGGCTTGCCGGGCTTCAGCGCCACGCCATGAACGACGATGCCGGGCCGCTGCAGCCGGCCGACCGCCTGATGGGCGAGGTCGCCCGCCCCTTTGGACGTTCCGCCCGACAGGAGGACGATGTCGTAGCCGAGCGCCCGGTCCAGCGCCCCGCAGAGCGCGTCCAGCTCGTCCGGGCAGATTCCCATGGGTACGGCGACGCCGCCCTGCTCCGTGATCGCCGCGCAGAGGATGGCGGCGTTGGAATCGTAGACCTGCCCGACGCGGAGCGGCTGTCCGGGGGTCACCAGCTCGTCGCCGGTCGAGATCACGGCCACTCTCGGACGGCGGTGAACCGCGACCTCGGCGAGCCCGACCGCCGCCAGCATGCCGATCTCGCGCGAGGTAAGGATGGCCCCTGCACGCAGCACGGTCTCGCCGCGACCGATGTCGCCGCCGGCGGCCGCGAGCGCGGCGCCAGGTGCTACCGGGCGCCGCAGCTCGATCCACGTGCCGCCGTCGGGTGCGGGCTCGGCCAGCTCCGTATGCTCGACCATGATCACGGCATCCGCGCCGCGGGGCAGCATGCCGCCGGTCGCAATCACCGTGGCCGTACCCGGGCCGACCGGGACGCAGGGCACGGTTCCGGGGGTGACGATCTCGTCGTTGAGACGGAGCCGGCACGGGCTGGCGTCGGAGGCGAGGCCGGTGTCGGCGGCGTGGACCGCGAAACCGTCCACGCTGGCACGATCGAACCCGGGAACGTCGACCTGCGCCACCACGTCCTCGGCCAGCACCCGGCCGAGCGCCTCGCCGAGCGCGACCCGCTCCGCCGGGCGCGGACGCGCGTCGACCTGCGCTCTGAGCCGGGCCTGCGCCTCCTCGACCTCGATCACCTCGAGGAACTGCTGCTGACGCGCCGCGCGCGGCAAGGCTCGCGCCAGGTCCAGCCGCTCAACCATGGTCAGCGCCGAAAAGGTGCACCTCGACCTCCGCCCCGGCCGGATAGCCTTCCGATGCGGCGGGAACCATCACGAAACCGACTGCCGGCGCCGTGGTGGCGAGCGTCGCGAGATCGGGGTGGGCGAGGGGGAGCACCTCGGCGCCTCGGCCCCCGACCAGCCACAGCTCGGTGGTCCCCACCCGCGAGGCGATCTTGGCAGCGAGCGGCCTTGTCACGCGCGTATGGGGCAGGGCCGGATCGAGCCCGGCCAGGCGGCGGACGGCCGGGCCGGCCAGGAACTCGTAGGCCACGAGGCAGCCGAGCGGTTCGCCGGGCAGCAGGATCACCGGAATGTCGCCCACCGTCCCCAGACCCGCCGATCCGCCCGGCGCGATCGCCAGCCCATGCCAGATCATACGGCCGGAGGCGGCAATCGTTGGTGCCGCGTCGTCGTCCGGCCCGCAGCCGCTGCGACCGGCGACCAGCGCCAGATCCACCTCACCCAGCGAGCCGAGCCCCGACCTTCGCTCCAGCGTAGCGCCGTCCCGCGCGACGAGGTCATCGAGCAGCACCGCCAGCGGATCGACGACCGACCTGCCCGGCTTCGCCCCGGCGACCAGCAGGGCGATGCGCGGCTGGCCCCAGGCGGTGATCTCCGCAAGCCCCGCCTGCGCGGCCCGCGCGGCAGCGAGTGCGTCGAGGCGCCGGCCGGCCGGGATCACCGTCGCACCCATCATCCACAGATCGCCCGCCGGCATGACCCCTTCGCCCGGCGCCACCGGATCGACGATCTCGATCCGATCGACCGTGCCGGCGACAGCGGCGTAACCGAGCACGCTGTCGCTGCCCGGCGGCATCGCCGCGCCGGCCACCACCTCGACGAGACCACTGCTCGGCTCGAGTGGGGTGTAGCTGCTCGCGCCGTAGGTGGATGCTGCCGCCAGGGCGTAGCCGTCGATGCGGGCGCAGGGCGTCGTGGGCAGCTTGGCCGGGGCGAGCCCGCTCGCCGCAACTGTGCGGCCGATCGCGACGCCGAGCGGCACCCGCTCGGTGCGCGGCTCCGGCAGTAGGGCGTCGAGCGCGGCGCGCGCACGGTCGAGCTCCATCCGGGCCGCGAACCCGACCCGACGCACGTCCCGCCATGCGGGGCCTGCAGGACCCAGTGTCATGGCGCGATTTGGCAGCACGCTCGCGGCGAGGCAAGCCGGGGCTCAGCCATCGGTCTCGGGGAGCGCCGCCTCCGGCCCGAGTGCTGCGCTCTTGACCAGCGCCAGGACGGGGATGCCCGGCTGCAGCTGCATTGCCTCGACCGAGGCGGAGGTGACGAGCGCGCGCAGCCGCTCGCCGGCCACGTCGAGGCCGACCTCGGTCAGGCCGTTCGCAGGCTTGCCCAGCGCTGCGACGGTGGCCCGCAGCTGGTTGCGGATGCTGATGCCCGGCAGCGGGGTGCTGCCCAGCGCCAGGACCACGTCACGGGCATCGATTCGCAGGCGTACGGCGCGGCCGGGGGGCAGGTCGGCGCCGGCGATCTCGATCTCCCCGGCGGCGTGCGTCAGCAGGGTCAGGCCATGCGCGTTCCGGCCGGCCGCGACCCGCAGATGCAGGATGGCGCCGACGCCGATCTCGGCCGCCGCCGGCCCGAGGTCCAGGCGCGCCATGACCTCGCCGACCGGCCCGCTCGCGACCACCCGCCCGCCCGAGAGCAGCACCACGGTCGTGGCGAGCCGCGCCACCTCGTCCGGCGCATGGCTCACGAACAGGATCGGGATACCGGCCTCGCGGCACAGCCGGTCAAGATAGGGCAGGATCTCCGCCTTGCGCGCCTGGTCGAGCGAGGCGAGCGGTTCGTCGAGCAGCAGCAGGCGGGGAGCGGCGAGCAACGCCCGCCCGATCGCCACGCGCTGCTTCTCGCCGCCGGACAGCGTCCCGGGCCGCCGGGTGAGCAGATGCCCGATGCCGAGCAGCTCCACGACCTCGTCGAGGCTGCCGCGTCGCCATCGGTCCCGCGCGAACCAGCGGCCATAGAGCAGGTTGCGCCGCACGGTGAGGTGCGGGAACAGCCGGGCGTCCTGGAAGACATAGCCGACGCGCCGCCGGTGCCGCGGCACCTCGATGCCCCGCGCGGTGTCGAGCAGCACCTCCCCGTCCAGCACGATGCGGCCACGGTCGGGGCGCAGGAGGCCGGCGACACCGTTGACGATGGTGGTCTTGCCAGCCCCCGAGCGGCCGAACAACGCGGTGACGCCGCCCGGTGCAGAGAAGGTGATCTGCAGGTCCAGCGCACCCAGCCGGGTCGCGAGGTCGACCTCCAGCATCAGACGCCGCGGACCATCCGGGTCACCGGGCGGGCGAGCAGCTCCGAGGCGATCATCGCCGCGAAGGCGAGGCCGATCGATACCAGCGTCAGGCGCAGCGCACCGGATTCGCCACCAGGGATCTGGGTGAAGGTATAGATCGCGGAGGGTAGGGTCTGCGTCTCGCCGGGAATGTTGGAGACGAAGGTGATGGTGGCGCCGAACTCGCCCAGCGCCTTGGCATAGGCCAGCACCATGCCGGCCAGGACCCCCGGCATGGCCAAGGGCAGGGTGACCGTCGCGAACACCCAGGGCCGCGAGGCACCCAGCGTGCCCGCCGCCTCCTCCAGGCGACGGTCGACCGCCTCGAACGAGATCCGCACCGCACGCACGAGCAGCGGGAACGCCATGACGCCGCAGGCGAGGGCGGCGCCGGTCCAGCGGAACGAGAACACGATGCCGAGATACTCGGCGAGCGGCGCGCCCAGAAACCCGCGCCGGCCGAAGCTGAGGAGCAGCAGATAGCCGGTGACGACGGGGGGCATGACGAGCGGCAGATGGACGATGCCGTCGAGCAGGAGCTTGCCCGGAAAGCTCCACCGCGCCAGGGCGTAGGCGACGAGCAGCCCGAGCGGCAGGCTGCCGAAGGTGGCCCACAAGGCCACCTTCAGGCTCAGCCGGATCGCCTCGATCTCGTCCGGCGTGAAGCTCCACACGGGCCGCTGGTCAGGACGAGGCCGGCCCGAGCAGGGTGAAGCCCTGCTTCTCGAACGCCGCCTTAGCGACGCTGCCGCTCAGAAACTTGAGGAAGCTCGCTGCCCCGCTGCCCTCGCCGACCTTGGTCACTGCGGCCGGATAGATGATCGGCGGATGGCTGTCGGCCGGGAAGGTGCCGACGATCCGCACCGTCGGGTCGGAGGCGGCGTCGGTCTTGTAGACGATCCCGAGCGGCGCCTCGCCGCGCGCGACCAGCGCCAGCGCCGCGCGGACGTTCTCGGCCTGCGCCAGCTTGTTCTCGACAGCACCCCAGCCGCCGAGCTTCTCGAGCGCCGCCTTCGCATACTTGCCGGCAGGTACCGAGCTCACCTCGCCGATCGCCAGGCGGCCGTCGCCGAGCAGGGTGGCGAGATCCACGCCCTGGCCGATCGCGACCTCGCCCAGCTTGCTGTCCTTGCTCGTCACCAGGACCAGGCTGTTGCCGAGCAGGTTCCGGCGCGTGGATTCGTCGATCAGCTGCCGCTCGGCGAGATAGTCCATCCAGGCGAGATCGGCCGAGATGAACAGCTGCGCCGGCGCGTCCTGCTCGATCTGCTTGGCCAGGGCGGAGCTCGCGGCGTAGGACGCCGTCACCTTGGTCCCCGTCTCCTGGCCATAGGCGGCGATGGCCTCGTCCAGGGCGTTCTTCAGGCTGGCCGCAGCGAACACCAGGATGTCCTGGTCGGCCGCCCGCGCGGGCATTGCCCCGATGCCCAGGGCGAGGACGGCGGCGCCGAGCACGGCCAGCAGGCGACGGCGAGTGCCGCTCGTCGATAGTTGTGTCATCAGCCTGATCCTCCGGGCGTTATACCCAACCCAATACAACGCTTTCATGCCAACGCGAAGACCGCTAAGCAGGCGCGGCTCGGGTCGCCCGGAGACCTGGCACACGGTTGGGGAGAAGCACCGATGCGCATCAGCGCGCGCAATCGCCTCAAGGGCAAGGTCACCGAGGTGACCAAGGGCGCCACCACGGCCCATGTGAAGATCGACGTCGGCGGCACGGTGGTGACCGCCTCCATCACCAACCAGGCGGTCGACGAACTCGGCCTCAAGGTCGGCGACGACGCCTATGCCGTGATCAAGGCATCCGACGTCATGGTCGGGACGGACTGACCGGCCACGGATTACTCGGCTGCCGGCCTGCTCAGGCTCGATCCATAGCAGCGATCAGCCTGCGCAAGGTCGCGTTCAGGGCGGCGGGCCGTTCCAGCGGCACATAGTGGCCGCATTCGGGGATGATCTCCAGACGGCCGCGCGGCGCGGAGGCGGCCTGGGCTGCATTCACCCTCAGGCCCGGGACTGGGTCGTCCTCTCCGGTCATGAGAACGACCGGACAGGGTAGCGACGCGAGGATCTGGTCGCGGCTGGCCCTGGTGTGAAAGGCGGTCACTCCCCGGGCGACATCCGCAGGTGACTGGCGGAGCGCTATCCGCTCGGCTTCGCCGATCGCCCTGTGCCCCACGGAAGGCGAGAACAGTGGTGCCCAAAGAGTGCGCCACGTACGCTCCATTCCGCCCTCTTCGAGCATTGCGAGTGCCTTGGTGTGCAACGCCGGGTCGGGATGGTGCTTGGCCTTCGTCCCGATGAGCACCAGGGCGGCGACCCGTTCGGGGGCTGCGGCGGCGACCTCGAGCGCGCAGGATCCACCCACCGAGCAGCCGACGACGACGAGACGGTCGCCCTTTGTCATCCGCAGCACTGCGGCCGCCCATTCCTCGAGGCAGTTCCCTAGCCGATAGAGGGTGGGCGCGTGGGTGGTGCCGGGCAGCAATTCCATCTGCTCCCTCCACATCGAGCCGTCGAGCGGCAGCGCGTGCAGAAGCAGCAGTTCCAGGGACGCTCTCATGGGCCGTCGGGCCTTGCGACATGACCCGGATTGGCCTTTACCCTCGGGCAACATCCGCGAGTTGCCGCTTGAGCAGGCGCGGACTTTCCACGTCGATAGGCGATCATTTTCGGTCTGCCGGAACGTCGACGGAGGCGAAACCGGGTGACGTCGAGTTCGGCGAGCGCAGTCAAGGCTGGCGACCACCTCCTCGGGTTGTCGCGCCTCGCCTGGATCTGCGGTCGCGGTCATGATGCTCGCCAGCTTGCCCTCGAGGCCGTGCGGGTGCTCGAGCAGGTTCCCCCCGGTCCGGAGCTGGCCATGGCCTACGGCACCATGGCGCAACTCTATATGCTCGCTGGCGACGGAGCTGCCGCTTCCGAATGGGGCCAGCACGCCCTGCGGATCGCCGAGCCGCTCGATCTCACCGCCACGATCGTGCACGCGCTGAACAGTGTCGGCACGGCCGAGCTGTTCATGGGCGAGGCGGCGGGTCGGGCGAAGCTCGAGCGCAGCCTCGAGCTCGCACGTGCGGCGGACTTGCACGAGCATGCCGCGCGCGCCCTGCTGAACCTGGGCCACCATGCCCTGGCGGTCCGCGAACATGACCGGGCTCTGCAGCTGGTGGAGGCGGGCCTCGCCTGCGCGCAGCAGCACGACCTTTCGTCCTACACGCCGTACGCGATCGCAATGCGCTCGCGCGCGAACCTGGAGTTGGGTCGCTGGCAGGAGGCGGGAGACGACGCGAACCTTGTACTGAATGGGGCGACTGGGGCGAATTCGTGGCTCATCGCCGCTGCGGTCGCGGGCACCCTGCGGGTGCGCCGCGGCGATCCGAGTGCTGGAGCACTCTTGGCCGAGGCGCGCGAACGGGCCTTGGCAGTGGACGAGATCCGCCGGATCGGCCCGATCGCAGTAGCGCGCGCCGAGGCGGCTTGGCTCGCCGGCGATCCGGAGGCGGTCCATGCCGAGGTCGCCGATGTGTTCGATCTGGCCGGGCGTCACCCCGAGCCCTGGCTGC
This sequence comes from Geminicoccaceae bacterium, assembly GCA_044224255.1. GTDB lineage: Bacteria > Pseudomonadota > Alphaproteobacteria > Geminicoccales > Geminicoccaceae > Benzoatithermus. Next base: position 392 of record JBGAKU010000006.1, on the reverse strand, counting down.
TCGGAGAGCTCGGCCTCTGGCTGTCGCGCGTCGGCGGGATGCATCAGCCGTCCGAGTCCATGGCCCTGCCGTACCGCTTGGAGATCGGCGGCGACTGGCAGGGAGCGGCCGCGGCCTGGCGTCGGCTGGGCTGCCCCTATGAAGAGGCGCTGGCGCTGGCCGCTGGGGACCAGCAGGCGCAGCTGCGCGCCCTCGACATATTGCGGTCTCTGGAGGCGGTACCGGCCGCCGCGATGATCAGGCGCAGGCTACAGGCCGACGGCGCGCGTGGCATTCCCCGCGGCCCACGCGCCACGACGCGGCAGAATCCGCTGGGCATGACGGCGCGGCAGGTGGACATCCTGCGCCTGCTTGCCGAGGGCCTGAGCAACAAGGAGATCGCGGCGGCACTG
>JBGAKU010000263.1:0-8036 GCA_044224255.1 Geminicoccaceae bacterium | reverse complement strand
AGGAGCAGGATCGACGGCTCCTGCGCCAGCGCACGGGCGATGTGGGTTCGCTGCCGCTCGCCGCCGGACAGCGTGTCCCAGAGCCGCGCGGCGAGCGGGGCGAGTTCGACCCGAGCCAGTGCCGCGTCGACGATCGCGTGATCGGCGGCGGAGAAGGGGCGCAGCGCGCCGAGATGCGGCGTACGGCCGAGCTCCACCGCGTCGCGCACCGTCAGCCGCTCGGCGGTCTCGGCCTGCTGCTCGACAAAGGCAAGCTGCCGGGCGATCTGGCGCCGCGACATGCGCCACAGCGGCCGGCCGTCGAGCAGCACCTCGCCAGCACTCGGCCGGTCGATCCCGGCCAGGAGCCGCAGCAGCGTCGACTTGCCCGAGCCGTTCGGCCCGATCACGCCGAGCCGCTCCCCCGGCGTGACGGCGAGGTCGACGCCGCCCAGGATAGTCCGCCCGCCGGCGGTGCGCGTCAGCCCGCGTGCGTGGAGGCTCATGCGAATTTCCGCGCCCGCACCAGGATCAGCGCGAAGGCCGGCGCACCGACGAGGGCCGTAACGACGCCGATCGGCACCACCTGCTTGGGCACGATCACCCGGGCCACCACGTCGCAGGCGACGAGGAAGACCGCACCGCCGATCGCCGCGACCGGGACCAGCCGCGCGTGCCGGGCGCCGACCAGGAAGCGCGCGGCGTGGGGGATGACGAGGCCGACGAACCCGATCGAGCCGACGATGGACACCATAACCGCGGTCATCAGCGCCGACGCACCGATCAGCAGCGCCTGGGTCGTGCGGACCGGCACGCCGAGCGATGCGGCCGAATCGGTGCCGAAGGTGAAGGCGTCGAGTGCGCGCACCTGCCAGAGGCAGACCAGCGCCCCCAGCGCCACCACCGGGGCCGCGAGCGCCGCGTCGGGCCAGCGAGCGCCGCTGAGGTTGCCGAGCAGCCAGAACATGATGCCGCGCGCCTGCTCGGCGTTGGCCGAGCGGGCGATGATGAAGGCGGTGAGCGCGTTGAAGAGCTGCGAGCCCGCGACCCCGGCCAGGATCGCCGCCCCCGGGCCGGCACCGGCCGCGCGGGCGAGCAGGGCCACGACTGCGAAGGCGAGCAGCGCGCCGAGGAAGGCGCCGGCCGAGAGCGAGAGGATGCCGGCACCCAGCCCGAGGATCGCCACCGCCACCGCACCGGTCGAGGCGCCGGCCGAGATGCCGAGCACGTAGGGATCGGCCAGCGCGTTGCGCAGCAGCGCCTGCAGGACCACGCCCGAGAGCGCCAGCGCCATGCCGCAGCAGGCGGCGACCACCGCCCGTGCCAGCCGGTACTCCCAGACGATGCCGGCGTCGATCGCATCGAGCGGGAAGGCGGCGCCGAACAGCCGGTTCGCCACCACCTTGGCCACGGTCGGCAGCGGGATCGCGGTCTCGCCGACCGCGGCACCGAAGGCGAGCGCGGCGACCAGGACGGCCAGGGCCGCCAGGATCGCCGCAGCCAGCCTCACTTCGCGAGACCGTAGGCGGTCAGCGCGTCGGCGACCTGCTCGATGCCCGAGATCACCCGGATCGAGGGCTCCATCGCGTCGCTCGTCATCACCACGATGCGATTCAACCTGGCCGCTTCCATCTGGCTCGCGACCGGGTCGGAGGCGAGGAAGGCGCGCTTCTTCTCGATGTCGTCGGCCTCGAAGCGACGGCGGGTCATCTCGGCGGCGACGATCACGGTCGGCTCGGCCTTGGCGATGGTCTCCCAGCCGACCGTCGGCCATTCCTCGTCGGACTCGACGACGTTCCTCACGCCGAGGGTCCGCATGATGTAGCCGGGCGCCCCCTTCTGCCCGGCGACGTAGGGATCGAGGTCGATCTCGGGGCTGGAGAACCAGAACACCGCCGCGATGTCGTCGATCTGCATCGCCGCCACCCGCTCCTTGGCCGCCGCCTCGCGGGCGCGCAGGTCGGCGACCAGCGCGTTCCCCGCATCCTGCACGTCGAAGAGCGTCGCAAGCTCGGTGATGGTCTCGTAGAGCGTCTCGGTGGTGAACGGCTCGATGCGCGTGCCGTCGCTGCCCTTGCTGTTGTCCTTGCCGACGCAGTCGGTCGGCAGGATGTAGGTCCTGATCCCGAGATCGTGGAACTGCTCGCGTGTGCCGACGATGCCTTGCGGCCCGACATGCCACTCGTACTGGACGGTCACCAAGTCCGGCCGCTTGGCGACGTCGCTCTCGAAGCTCGGGTCGTTGTCGGCGAGGCGCTCCACCTTGGCGTTCACCTCGGCGAACTCCGGCAGCACCGAACTCCGGCAGCACATCGCTGAACCAGACGCCGGTGCCGGTGACCTCGTCGCCGAGACCCAGCGAATAGAGGATCTCCGTCGCCGCCTGCCCGAGCGAGACCGTCGTCGCTGGTGCCCGATCGAAGGTGATCGTCTGGCCGCAGTTCTCGATCATCAGCGGGTAGGTGGTCGCCGCCTGCGCCCCGGTGGCGAAGGCGGCAGCAGCCAAGGCCGCAAGGCAGACAAGTGCGCGCATCGTCTCTCCGTTCGTGTCATCGGGAGCGACAGAGCGGAGAGGTCGCACGGTCGTGCGCACCGCGGCGAGCGCGGTGTGGACAAGAGCGGAAGGCACGCGACGCGCATCTGATCCCCCTCCGGGCCATCCCGCCCAGGTTTCGGTCACTGCGCCGGCAGGTCTCCTGGCTTGCGGGTCTCGAGAGCCTGCCGCCTTCCCGGGGCAGCACCCCAGTGGCATCTCGGCAGGCCCCTCGCCGCGTACAGTCGCGGGGGCGGCTCCGGTCTGGCCCGTCAGGACGGGCGTCCGGATTCCCTCTTCGTCCTTGCGGACACCGGCACGTCGAGATGGGCCGCGAGCGAGGCTCCTGTCAACCGCGCAGCGCGGCGCAGAGGGCGTCGAGACCGTCCGTCAGCGCCGCCGGACCAGGTTGCAGGATCAGCGGCGACTTGATCTCGATGATCCGGCCAGCGCGTATCGCGGGGATCTCGGCCCAACCCGGCCGCGCGGCGATCCGCGCCGGCACCACCTTCTTGCCGCACCAGGAGGCGAGGATCACCTCGGGTGCCGCCGCGATCACCGCCTCGCCCGTCACGATCCGGCCTCGCGCAGCGGCAGCGCCCCTCAGCCCGGCGAACACGTCCACGCCACCGGCGATCTCGATCAACTCCGACACCCAGCCGATGCCGGCGATCAGCGGGTCGTCCCACTCCTCGAAATAGACCCGCGGTCGGACCGCCAGGGCGCTGCACGCCACCGCCGTCAGTCGCGCCTCGAGCCGGCACGCCAGCCCGTCCGCCTTCGCAGCCGCGTCCACCAGCGCACCCACGGTGCGGATCATGGCGAGGATGCCGGCGATGCTGCGCTGGTTGAAGAGGTGCACGGCAAGGCCGGCGCGGGCGAGATCGGCGACGATCGGCGCCTGCAGGTCCGAGAAGGCGAGGACGAGGTCGGGCTCGAGCGCCAGGATCTTCGGGACGTCGGCCGAGGTGAAGGCTGAGACCCGCGGCTTCTCGCGTCGCACGCGCGGCGGCCGCACGGCATAGCCCGAGACGCCGACGATCCGCCGCTCCTCGCCCAGCAGGTAGAGCGTCTCGACCGTCTCCTCGGTCAGGCAGACCAGGCGCTCGGGCGGGAACCGGCGCACGCCGCGGCTCAGCCGCCCCGCACCAGCGTGGCGCAGGGCACGTAGCCCTCGGGCAGCGCGAAGCCGGGCTCCAGCAGCCGCTCCTGCGCCAGCAGGTCGGGGAGGAGATGGGTATGGGGGCCGGACGGCGCGGCGCGCTGGATCGGCCCGCTCACCTCGATCCGACCGACGGGCGAGTGGACCACCCGGTCCGGCGAGGCCGCCAGCAGGTGCGGCAGCAGCCCGGCGGCCGGGCCGAGCGCGTCCGCACCTGCAGCCGCGCGTAGGCGGGCGACCAGACCCACATCGCCGGTGCGGACGCAGAAGCGGATCGGCGGCCGCGCGAGGCCGAGGTCGAACAGTCGCTCGCCTCGACGCCCCGCGTCGATGGCCGCATGGTCGGCCCCGAGCTCCGTCAGGCCCTTGGCGAAGGTTCCCGCCACCCGTGCCCGATGCAGCGCCAGGACCACCCGGTCGACGCGTCCCGACGCCCCTGCCAGCTCGAACGCCCGCATCCCGGGCGGCGGCATCAGCTCGAGAGCGCCGCCGGGCGTGCGCAACCGCAATCCCTGAGCGGAGCGCTCGGCGTGGATGGCGGCACCGGGTCGCGGGGCCAGCTCGGCGGCGGCACCCCAGACCCCGATACGCCATGTGGCACCCGGCGCGACGCTCGCCTCGGCCAGCCGGTCGAACAAGCCCGAGCCCTGCCAGGGCAGAAGCCGGAAGCCGAGGCCGAGCAGCGCCTTGCGGCGGGGCAGATCGCGCCAGACGGCGAGCTGGTCGCCGCCGGGCAGGTCACGCCATGCCGCCAGCTCCTCCGCCGTCCGGGCGCAGCCCAGGCACCAACCGGTCTCGGGGTCGAGCCGGCAGATCCCGACGCAGGGCGAAGGCAGAAGCTCGGGGGTGTGGTCCAACCTGCCCGCTGGCGGCGGCTCAGCCTCGGGCGAGGCCCGGCGCACCCATGCTCCGCGGCGAGGCGAGGTAGCGCTCGGCGAGGAAGCCGAAGCCCAGTCCCAGCGTCGCCCACAATAGGAGCTGCATGCCGAACGACACCAGACGGAAGTCCCACAAGAGGAGCGCCGGGAAGCCCTCCGGCACCTCGTTGATAGCCGGCAGGGCCAGCATCGCCAGGATTACCAGCACGAGATAGACCCCGCCCGCGAGGACAGTGCCGTTCCAGGCGCCGTGGCTCGCCACGAAGCTCCGCCGTAGGCGCGCCGCGATCCCGAGCGCCACCAGCGAGCAGACGAGCATCAAGAGATAGAGGCCCGTCCGCAGTGCCACCGTGTCGGGGTTGCCGACGGCGGGAGGATTGGCCGGATACTTGATCGCGGGCACAAGAAAGACCGCGACGAAGCCCAGCGCCGCCAGCAGCCCTGCCGTCGCCTGCGGCCCCAGCGAGCCGATCCGGCCATAAACGGCAGCGAAGGCGAGCGCGAACAGGCCGCCGACCGCAGCGCCATAGACGATCACGGCGGTGCCGAGCCCGACCGTGCTCTGCACGCCCCGGCTGACCAGCTCCTCCTCGCCATGGCTATGCCCTGCCGACTCGACTGCCTCGGTCGCGTGCTCGTGCCCAGCGGCCGCGGCCTGCTCCTCGAGCGCGATGGCGAGATTGACCTGCGGCTCGCCGAAGATCGTCGCGAATACGAGCACCAACAGGCCGGCGAACGCGCCAGCGAGCATGCCCCGCAGGAGCAGGCTGCCCATCATGTCCGGGGCCTCCCGTCAGTGGCAGGGGAAGCCGAGGAGATGCCTTCCGTCATGCACGAACTCGTGCACGTACTGGCCGGAGAACAGGGCGGTCGCACCCTGCTCCATGCCGACGAGATAGAGCAGGACGAACAGCACGAGCCCGCCCAGGATCGCCCAGGGGGCGATCTCCCGGACCGGGATCGGCGTCGGGCGGACCGAGGTGCCGAGTACTGCGTTCGCCATCGTTACGCTCCCCGGGATCACGCGTCCCGCCACGGTGCCTGTGGTCTTCGCGGACGAAGGTCTGACTTTCGCTGCCTGCAGCCGCGGGATGCAGGCGGATTACAGTGGCGCGACCGCGCCGGACTTGCACCGGCTTCCTCGTACCGCGTTGCAGCGGCGATTAACGCCTGCCAGATGGAGCCTGTCAACGGTCCGCAGCGGACAGCCCGTGCCAAGCTCATGATGCACCTCATGCTGATCTGCGACGCCGGCTCGGGCAGGCCACCCACCTTCCCGGACGACCCGCCCTTGGCCGAGGGCATCGCACCGCCCGTGCCGCTGCCGCAGCCCGGTGCCGCATGGTCGAGCCCGGAGCGGCGCGCGCTGCAGACGGCAGCCCTGCTGGGCCTCGCCCCGGCGATCGACCCGGCGCTGCGCGACTGCGACTATGGCCGCTGGCGCGGGCGGTCGCTGGCCGAGATCGGCGCGCAGGAGCCGGACGGTCTGGCCGCCTGGATCGCCGATCCCGCCGCAAGGCCGCATGGCGGGGAGTCGGTGTGCGACGTCGTGGCGCGCGTCGGCCGCTGGCTCGACGAGCGGTGCGGGGATCGCGGGCGGGTGGTCGCGGTGACGCACGGCACCGTCATCCGCGCCGCGATCGTCCACGCCATCCGGGCCGGCCCGGCCTCGTGCCCCCACATCGACGTGCCGCCGCTCTCCCGCACGCTGCTCACCTGCCACGCGGGGACCTGGCGGCTGCGCGAGCACGGGCTCCGGCGCGGCGCCTAGCCGAGGACGGCAGCCCCGATCGCGCGTCGGTCGAGGCCCTTCATCCCGATCACCACCAGCTCGCCGGCCTCGCCCTCGCCCGGGCGCCAGGGGCGGTCGTAGTAGCAGTCGACACGCTCGCCGACGGCCTGGAGGACGTGGCGCATCGGCTTGCCGGCGACGGCAAGGAAGCCCTTCACCCGCAGGATGTCGTGGCCGCGGATCGCCTCGCGCAGGCGCGCCACCAGCGGCTCGGGATCGATCAGCGGCGGGACCGCCAGCACGAAGCTCTCGAACTCGTCGTGACCGTGCTCCTCGTCGCCGTCATGGTGCGAAGGGCGGTTGGCGAGATCGGCCTCGACGCCGACGCCGAGGCCCAGCGCCACGGCCGGGTCGACCTTGCCGTGCCTGGTCCAGAGCAACCGCACGCCGGGGCGTAGCTCGGCACGGATCGTCGCTTCCACCTCCGGCCGCTCGGCTTCGGCCACTTGGTCGGCCTTGTTGACCAGGACGAGGTCGCCGCATCCGAGCTGCTCCTCGAACAGCTCCTCCAGCGGCGTCTCGTGGTCGAGTGCCGGGTCGGCCGCGCGCTCGGCCTGGATCGCGTCGGGGTCGTGGGCGAACCGGCCATCGCGCACGGCCGCGGCATCGGCCACCACCAGCACGCCGTCGACCGTCAGCCGGCTCCTGACCTCGGGCCAGTTGAAGGCGGCGACCAGGGGCTTGGGCAGGGCGAGCCCGCTGGTCTCGATGACGATGTGGTCGGGTGCGGGGTCCCTGGCCAGGATCGTGCGCATGGCGGGCAGGAAGTCGTCGGCGACGGTGCAGCAGATGCAGCCGTTGGCGAGCTCGATCACGTCCTCCTCGCGGCAGGCCTCGATGCCGCAGCCGCCGAGGATGCCACGGTCGACGCCGAGATCGCCGAACTCGTTGATCAGCAGCGCCAGGCGCTTGCCGCCCGCATTCTCGACGAGGTGGCGGACGAGGCTGGTCTTGCCCGCACCCAGGAAGCCGGTGACGATGGTGGCCGGAATCTTCGTGCTCATCGCCGCTCCGCATGCGGGCGCCGGCCCGCGGTGAGGGCCGCCACGGCCGGGCCGGGCCAGCGGGTGGTGTCGCGCAACAGGCCGAGCATCCGCTGCCCCGCCGCCGTGCGCGGGTCCCCGGCCGGGCGGTCGAGGAGCAGGGCCGCGGCCGCCCGCGCCGGGTCGAGCGCCGGGGCCAGGGTGACCAGCCAGGCAAGATAGGTCCGCTCGACGGCGTCGGCCGCCGGCGCGCCGAGAAAGGCGTCGATCAGGCCCAGAGGATCGGGATCGCAGGGGAAATCGCGCATGACTGCCTCCGCCGGTGCACCCCGCCCGGCTCGCAAGGGTGGTCCAACGACGGCAGGTCTCCTGGCTCGCGGCTATGGCACCTCGCGCCGCCTTCCCGGGCACTCCGGCCCAGTGGCATGTCGGACGAGGCTCGCCGCCTACAGTTGCGGGGGCAGCGCCGGAATTGGGCAAGGCCCGTACCGGCTTCCCTTTCAAGTCCCTGCGGACACCGTCGCCGCGAGCGGTATCATGGCGGCCGCGGAGCGGCAAGCGAGCGGTCCGGCGAGCGGATCCCTCATCAGCCACCGGCAAAGCGCCGCCCATGCTCGACGTTGGTGGGGCTGGCGCGCTGCGTTCTCGTGATCGATCGCGGAGTTGCCATTTGGTGACCGTGTCCGTCTCTCCCAAGTTTCAGGTCATC